>WGMU01000129.1 GCA_016124895.1 bacterium | reverse complement strand
ATCGTCAGCTCCGACCGCGCCTGTTCCGAAATCCAATCCGCCCACTGCTCCGCCGGATAACCACGCCCCATCATGCCGCCTCCCCGGAAAAGCTCCGGAGAATAAACACCACGTCAACATGCACTTCGCCGGGCGCTTACGTCCTTTGCCGGCGTAGGGGCAGATGCCCAGTTCCAGGACGGCACTGCGGGCGTGAGAAAAGACGGCCGCGATGCGAGCCATTGGGGATCCGACGCCGGGCCTCTGGGGCTCAGGTTGAGGATATGCCGCATGATTCGCGGGCGTATCCGGCATCGAGACCGTCGAACAGGTAGACACGCCGGCCCTTCCAGAACCACTGCGGGTCTGCATCAGCATCAAGCGTCCGTCCTGTCTGGCGAGCGACTTCCAGGAAGAACTCTTCAGGCAGTCGTTCTCTGGCCTGCCAGTACACACCGGCCTGCACAGAACTCGACTCCTGCCCCCTGTGAAACGCGATGAACAATCAGCCGCGCCACCGCCGCCCGGCAAGACCGAGCTGCACTGAGGACATGGCCGAGGAAAACCCACAGTGTGACCAGCGACGGGTAAATCCGATCCATCGAGCAGACGCCGATCTTTGTCCGTGTGCCGGCAACGATCTCTCCAGACAGAACATAACTGAGAGGGGGCTTCTCAGCCTGAAGAAACTGACGGTAGTGTCGGTCGCGTCGGTGGTTGGCGCTGGAGAGAACCAGGCCGATCGGCGCGAAGGCCGGCGAACTCGGGATGTGTCGAATCAGTGAGATCAGATCGGCATCCTTGTCGGCGTGGATTGTCGTCTGCTACCGTTTCGTTCCCGCATACGCCGAGTCGCCGGCGCTGTTATGACTCGCCCTGATCAGTCCCTCCTGAATTCGCTGCCGCGACGTAATCTGCTCACGCTGCTCTGCTCGTGCGGGGTTCGGTCTGTGCTGCCGCAGATTGTTCTGTCTCTGTCCCGTCCCTTCAGTCAGGAAGATGTCTGCGATGAGTCGCTCCGTGTTGAAGCTGACTGCTCTGGCCGCACTGCTGGCGGCAACGCTGTCGAGTGATTGTCTGGCGGCGGACCCGCTGGACTGGCCGTTCTGGCGCGGCCCCGAGATGAATGGTATCTCGCGAGAGAAGAACATTCCCGATTCCTGGTCACCCGATGGCGAGAACCTGTTGTGGTCAAAGCCTGCGCTGGCCAGCCGTTCCACGCCAATCGCAATGAACGGCAAGCTGTATCTGCTGGCCCGGTCGAACCCCGGCTCTGAACAGGAAGGCGAGAAGGTCATCTGTGCCGACGCAGCAACCGGTGAGACGATCTGGGAAAACAAGTTCAACGTATTTCTCTCGGACGTGCCTGATACCCGCGTGGCGTGGTCGAGTGTGTGCGGTGATCCTGAAACCGGAAATGTCTTCGCACTCGGTGTCTGTGGGTACTTTCAGTGCATCGATGGAGAGACCGGCAAGACCCTCTGGAGCCGGTCGCTCAGTGAGGAGTTCGGCCTGCTGACAACGTACGGCGGACGCACCAATTATCCGATCGTGGATGGCGATCTGGTGCTGATCAGCGGAGTCTTCATCGGCTGGGGCGAGAAAGCGAAACCCCAGGACAATTACCTGGCACTGGATAAGTCGAACGGACAGCCGGTCTGGTACAGCGGAACGCGTCCGCTGCCGGAAGATACGACCTACAGTTCTCCGGTGCTGTCGGTGGCTAATGGTGCGAAGCTGCTGATCTTCGGCTCGGGTGACGGTGGCATCCACGCATTTCAGTCACAGACCGGAAAACCTGCCTGGCAGTATCCGGTGTCGATGCGCGGCGTGAGTACAGCAGCGGCGATCAGCGGCAATCTGGTGATCTCCGGACACAGCGAAGAGAACGTCGACAGCACAAAAATGGGAGCGTTGTTCGCACTGAAACTCGACGGAACCGGCAACCTGATGACCACCGGGGGCGAGGTCTGGCGCGATCTCGAGATGTTCGTCGGCAAATCCGGACCGGTGATCGTGAACGATCGGATTTACGCCATTGAGGACAAAGGCAATCTGCTGATCGTCGATCTGAAGACCGGTAAGCAGGTGGGCAGCGAGAAACTCGGCACGATGGGTCGGGCGAGTCCGCTGTACGCGGACGGCAAGCTATTCGTCTGTGAGGGCAACGGCCGGTGGTACATCTTTAAGGTTCAGGAAGACGGCTCGCTGGAACGCATTCATCGACTGCGACTGGACGGAGACGTCAATGCTTCCCCGATTGTTTCGCACGGACGGCTGTACGTGACGACCGGCGAAACCATGTACTGCATCGGGCACAAGGATGCGAAGCCGGAAGCGGACCCGCGCCCGGAACTGCCGGTCGAACCGCCGGTCTCTGAAGATCAGCAGCCGGCTCAGGTGCAGGTCGTGCCGGTCGAGTCGCTGCTGCGAAGTGGAGCCGATCACGAACGGCAGAAGCATTATGTGAGGCTGTACAACTCGCGTGGCCAGTACCTGCGGACCTGTGATCCAAAGGAAGTCGAGTTCTCGATTTCCGGCCCCGGGACGATTGATGCCGCGGGGACCTTTACGGCACCACAGGATGCTGTTCACGGCGCTGTGATTCTGACGGCGAAAGTCGGTGAGATTGCTGGCCAGGCGCGGCTGCGTTTTGTGCCGGACTTCCCGTGGAGCTTCGACTTCAACGACGGCCAGATTCCGCTCACGTGGGTCGGAGCCCGGTATCGCCACATCCCCCTGGATTTCGACCTCTACAGGAAGCTGGAAGCAAAGAGCGAACTGCTGTCGCGGCTTTACGTCTATGTGCGATCAGAGTTTGTCAACTTTGGTCCGACGCGAGTCTGGGACAATACCACGCCGGCACAGCGCTGGTCCGAGTTTCTGCGGTTTGCGAATCTGCTGGAAGCCGTCAAAACCCTCGACGATGCGAAAGCGACAATCGATCCACTGCTGACTGACCTGAAGGCGGAAGGCGTTGTCGCCGAGTGGTCCTGGGAGGATCTCGGCCAGCCTCTCGGACTGAAGCTGACGATTAAGCGCGGTGTCGACGAAGTCAAAGGCAACGGCGTGATGGCCAAGATCACGACGATTCCGAAGGGAGCCCGCAGCCAGGGCTGGATGGGCCGGACCAACTTCTCGAAGTACACCATCGAAGCCGATATCTACAGTGCCATTCGCGACGGCAAGATCGGTGATGCTGGTGTCATCGGGCAGCGCTACCGCCTCGATCTGATGGGCGCGGCCCAGGAACTCAAACTGATTTCCTGGATCTCGCACGAAGAGAAGTACAAAACGGTTCCGTTTGAGTGGAAGCCGAATACCTGGTATCGACTGAAGCTGACGACCGACGTGCAGGAGAAAGACGGCAAGATGGTCGCCGTGCTGCACGGCAAGGTCTGGCCGCGGGACGACAAGGAACCGGACGACTGGACCATCACCTGGGAAGACGAACCGGCGAACGAAGTCGGAAGTCCGGGTCTGTTCGGCAATGCGAAAGATGCCGAAGTCTTCTTTGACAATGTGAAGGTCTATTAGGCCAGATGGTGGTCGGCGATGTCGGCACGCCCGTCGTCGGTGTGCCAGTTGAAAATCTCTGAAATCTGACGCAGCCTGTGCTGCGGAAACTCTCATTTTGAGGTGTCACATGAAACGCGTTCGTTCGCTGTTTGCGGTTCTGGCGACGGTTGGCCTTGTGGTCGGTTCTGGCCTCGCCGCTGATTACGATCCGACCGCCGCGTATCTCAAGGATCTCACAACACTGAAGGTTGGTGGCAAAGACTGGCCGCAGTGGGGTGGCTGGTCCGGTAAGAACAACACGCCGGAAGGCCAGAACATTCCCATTGAGTGGGACGTTGACGCTGGCACAAATATCAAATGGACGGCGAAGCTGGGCTCACAGAGCTACGGCAATCCGGTGATCGCCAACGGGAAGATTTACGTCGGCACAAACAACGGAGCCGGTCATCTGAAACGCTATCCCAGCAACGTCGACCTCGGCTGCCTGCTGTGCTTCGATGAGAAGACGGGAAAGTTTCTGTGGCAGCATTCCAGCCCGAAACTGCCGACTGGACGCGTTCACGACTGGCCGCTGCAGGGGATCTGCTGCTCGCCGATCGTCGATGGCGAACGGCTGTGGTTTGTGACGAGTCGCGGTGAAGTTCGCTGTCTCGACACTGAAGGCTTCAACGACGGCGAGAACGACGGCTCGTACACGGCCGAACCCAACGAGAACAAGGACGAAGCCGACGTGTTGTGGGTCTTCGACATGATGGCGAAACTGGGCGTCTCGCAGCACAACATGTGCAGTTGCTCGGTGACGCTGCTGGGCGAGACGCTGCTGGTCAATACGTCGAACGGCCTTGATGAGTCGCACATCAACCTGCCGGCTCCGAACGCTCCCAGCTTTATCGCTCTGGACCGGAACACGGGCGAGCTGCTGTGGACGGACAAGTCGCCGGGAAAAAACATTCTGCACGGACAGTGGAGTTCGCCGACGGTCGGCGTCTTCGACGGCCAGACGCAGGTGATCTTTGCTGGCGGTGACGGCTGGGTATACAGCTTTGATCCGGCTGGCGACGGCAATGGTAACTCAAAGCTGCTGTGGAAGCTGGACGGCAACCCGAAAGACTCGAAGTGGATCCTCGGTGGACGCGGCACGCGAAATAACATCATCGCGACGCCCGTGATCTACGACGGCCTGGTGTACGTCTCAGTCGGGCAGGACCCGGAGCATGGCGAAGGCCCCGGGCACGTCTGGTGTATCGATCCGACAAAACGCGGCGATGTCAGTTCGACACTGGCAAAGGATGCAGGCGGCAAGGTGCTCGAAACGCGTCGCCTGCAGGCAGTTGATCTCGAGGCCGGGGAGAAGATTGAAGCGAATCCAAACTCGGCCGTCATCTGGCACTACGCATCCGTTGATTCCAACAAGAACGGCAAGATCGAGTTTGAAGAGACGATGCACCGGACGATTGGAACGGCTGCGATTAAGAACGATCTGCTGTTCATCTCGGACTTCAGTGGTCTGTTCCACTGTCTTGATGCAAAGAAGATCGACGAGAGCACAACAAACGAAGACGGAACGCATCCGCCGGTCGTTTACTGGAAGTACGACATGTTTGCCGCCGCGTGGGGCTCACCGCTGATTGTTGACGGCAAGGTCTACATCGGTGACGAAGACGGCGACATCGCCATCTTCAAGCTGTCGAGCGATCCGGAAGTCGCAATGCCCAACGAGGAACCAATCGCTGAAGTCAATGTCGGCAACGCGGTCTACAGCTCGCCGGTCGTGGCCAACGACACGCTGTACATCGCCAACAAGTCGACGCTGTTCGCGATCTCCGCCAGCAAGGAATAGACCACGCAGCGGACGGTATGACACGCTCAAACGCAGCCTCGGAAACGGGGCTGCGTTTTTTATGTTTGAGACCTCCACTGAGAGATCTGCGAATCGGGATCCGTGATCTGAAATTCGGGATTTGAGATCCGGGACTTGCTGATCAGTCATCAAATCGGAACGGATCGTCGGTCACGCTGTAAGTCGGCCGCAAAGCAACGCTGATCAGCAGTCCAAGAGCCAGGCAGGTTGCGATGAGGCTCGAACCTCCGTAGCTCATCAGAGGCAGCGTCATTCCGGTGATCGGCAACAGTCCGACAGTCATCGCCGTATTGATAATCGCCTGCGAGCCGAGCAGCGCGATCACACCAACGCAGAGCAGCCTTCCGAAGGGCTCGCGCGTTGCGCCGGCAATGAGGAGCCCTCGCGCCAGCAGGTAGAGATACAGCACGATGGCCGCGAAGCAGCCGACCAGGCCCCAGCGTTCACCGACGAGGCAGAAGACGAAGTCGGTCCGCGATTCCGGCAGGTGATACGCGCGCCGGCTGTGAATCGACATTCCAGAAAACTCGCGGCCCCAGACACCGCCGAGTGCCAGCACGCGTTTTGCCTGATGCAGGTGATAGCCGTCGTCGTCCGGCGCGTCGCCGCCGTCCTTCTGTGTAAAGACTGAGACGATGCGCGACTTCTGCTCGGGACTCATCTGCAGCCACAACAGCGGGGAACTCAGCACGCCCAGCAGAGCGACCGTGACCAGGTGCCGAGGACGAGCCCCGGCGGCAAACAGCATCGCGAACAGCACCGGAAAAAAGACCAGCGACGTCCCCAGGTCCGGCTCTTTCAGAATCAGAGCGACCGGCACCAGAGCCATCAGGAAGGGCGGGATCAATCCCGTCCAGCTCCGGAAACTGTCGCGGTGCATCAGGTAGCGGGCCAGCGCCGCGATGAATGCCAGCTTCGCCAGCTCGGACGGCTGAAAGTTCATGAAGCCCAGCGGGATCCAGCGGTGCGAGTAATTCTTTGCCGGCATGAAGAAAACCACGACCAGCAGCAACAGAGTGACGGAATACAGCCCGTACGCCGTCCACTTCAGTCGCTGATACGGCCACAACGCCGCAGCAAGAAACGCCCCGATACCAAACGCCGCCCACACTCGCTGCCGTGGCGCGTACTCGCCAAGGTTGTACAGCTCGTCCCCCCGCGCAATCGCGCTCAGGCCAAGCAGAAACAGCAGCAGCGCAGCGAGCAGGGCCGTCCAGGGAATTCGTCGCAGGAGCAGTGAATCGTTCATGAGCCTTTCCATCCAGAGTCGACCGTCTGCCGCAAATTGTGATCGAACGTCGAAATGGGATGAACGCGAGTTTTCAGAGGACGTCACTGCTGTCCGCAGAGATTGATCCGGTCCGGGATATGTTGATCCTGCTCTGGCCGATTGGCTGGCTGGCCCGGTGACAGTATTCTCCGGTCCGTTTTTGATTGCGGGGAACCGATGGCTGGTTCCGACACGCCGCAGGTCTCAGTCGTGCGAGTCAACTCTGACGGGGGTTTCGATGTCGACGGGTGACAGGAAGCAGCGGATCTTGATTCTGGGTGGTGGCTTCGCTGGCGTGTACACGGCGATGTTTCTTGAAAAGGCGATGACCCCCGCCGAACGCGAGCAGATCGAAGTCACGATCGTCAGCAACGAGAACTACATCGTCTTTCAGCCGCTGCTGCCGGAAGTCATCTCCGGGACGATTGAAACGCTGCACTGCATCACACCGATCCGGCGTCTGGCCAGACGAGCGACGCTCTACACGCGGCAGATTGAAGAGATCAATCTGTTGAAGAAGACCGTGCGGCTGGCTCCCGAATACCGGCCGAAGCCGATCACGCTGGAGTTCGACCATCTGGTCATCGGCCTGGGCACGCGGCTCAATTACGACCTGGTGCCGGGGATGCGCGAGCACGCGATCCCGTTCAAGTATCTGGGGGACGCGCTGCGATTGCGGAACGAAGCTGTTGGCGCGCTGGAAGAAGCAAGCGTCGAGACCGACCCGGCCGAACGGCGCAAGCTGCTGACGTTTGTGATTGGCGGCGGTGGCTTCTCCGGCGTCGAGTGCATCGCGGAACTCAACGACTTTATGCGTAACGCCGTGAAGTCGTACCCGAACATCGACGAGCGAGACGTGCGCTGCGTCCTGCTGCAGAGTGCCGAACGGATTCTGCCGGAACTGGGCGAGGACCTGGCCGCATATGCGCATCACATCCTGGAAGATCGCGGTGTCGAAATCCGGCTGAACTGTCGGCTGAAAGCGGTCTCGGCCGACGGCGCCATCGTCATGGACAAAGACACGAAACTGGACGAAACGATCGCGGCACGCACGATCGTGACAACAGTGCCTTCGGCGCCGCATCCGCTGGTCACTTCTCTGCCGTGTGAACTCGATCGTGGGCGCATCAAGGTGACCGGCAATCTGGACGTGGCGGACTGGCCGGGCGTGTGGTCGCTGGGAGACTGCGCCGCGGTGCCACAGAAAGATGGCATCACCTCGCCACCGACGGCTCAACATGCACTGCGGCAGGCGAAGACCTGCGCGCACAATATTCTGGCGACAATCCGCGGTCAGAAGCTGAAGCCGTTTGCCTTTACTGGACTCGGCAAACTGGCCTCGCTGGGGCACCGTTCGGCAGTGGCCGAGGTGCTGGGCATTAAAATGAAGGGCATCATCGCCTGGCTGTTCTGGCGGACGATTTACCTCTCAAAGTTCCCCGGCTTCGACCGCCAGATCCGCATCGGCGTCGACTGGCTGCTCGACATTCTGCTGCCACGCGACATCACTCAGGTCCGCATTTTTCAGGACGATGCCGTTGCTCAGGAGCACTTTCACGCAGGCGAGTTCATCTTCGATCAGGGCGACTTCGGAGACAAACTGTATTCCATCGTGCGCGGCAGCGTAGAGATCCTCAAAGACGGTGAGTCAGTTGCGGTCATCAGTGAAGGCGAAGTCTTTGGTGAGATCGCCCTGCTGGAAGACAGTCCGCGAACGGCAGCCATTCGCGCACAGACCGACGTGGACCTCGTGAGCTTCTCGCGCCCGGCCTTCAAACAGATCGTGACGCATCTGCCCGGTGTCCGACCGACCATTGAAGGCATCATGCAGAAGCACGGAGTCGACCCGTCTGTACTGCATAGCGCAGAGTGACGACCTGTCACTCAGTCTGACCAGACGCCACGGCTGACTCCGAACGGGTGAAAACGGAGGCACCATTGCCATGTTTTTCCCCTTCCCAACCCGGTCGTCGCGGGAATGAGGGGGGGTCAACTGAGTTCGGGCAGCGAGACAACTGTCAAACCAGCCGACACGGCCGCCTGTTTCAGCTTCGAGACGATGAAGAACTTATGGTTGGCGACAGCTTTCTCGGAGATTGCCAGACGATGCGCGACGTCCTTGTTTGGCCAGCCGAGGACGAACAGAAGTTCGGCGCACTGCAGGCGTTCCAGCTCGCCGCTTCGCAGCCACTGATCGATCAGCGTCTGCAGGCAGTCGCGGACGATGCTCTGCTCACTTTGTCGATCTTCGCGGCTGCGCAGCAGTGTCGACGCGCGACGGGCTGGACCGGGGAGGCTGGCGTTACCTCCGCCGGACTGCGAGTACACTCCGGGCAGTGCAACGGCCGGCCGACGGCCGGCTCGCCGCAGTGCGTCCGTCAGTTTGTGTGCGGCGATCGCGAACAGAAACGAGTCAATCGGAGTGACTTCGTCGTAATTCGGCAGGCTGGTCAGAAAGCCAATCAGCGTATCCTGCACAATGTCTTCTGCTTGCGAGCGATTGGCGAGCCGGACATTGACGAACGCCAGCAGCCGGCCTTCAAAGCGAGCGATAAACTGCCGCCACGCGCCCTCGTCACCGGCTCGAATCAGGGCAAGCAGCAGTCGATCGGCGTCGTTCAGGCTGGACATGATTGCTTCCCGGTTTGATCGCAAGCCGCAGACATGCGCGATTTCTGACAAGCAGCGTCAAGGTTGGCAACGCGCACTCAAGTCCGGTTGGCAAACGGGGCAGGAACTCTCAACGGCGATACAGATTCACTCAGCTAACGAACAGAGAAAAGGCCGCCAGGCCGGTTCCAACTCCCAGAGCCAGCGTTGCGAGTGCCGCGCGACCTCTGCGACCCGACGGAGCGATCATCATCCGTACGCCAGCCGAAACCGTCCCCAGAAATAAAGCGATGAAACCGGCTCCTGAGGCGAACAGAAACGTCCGACCGTCGACCGCTGATCGTTCCCACTCGGCGACGATTGGCTCGCGCACGCGCGGGGAGTCCTCGTACTGGAGCCAGACCTGGTACATCGGCTCTTTGTACTGTCCGAACTGAGTCTCGCGTACTTCGACGTGCGTCTGCTTGACGCAGCACGCCTGCAAAGTTGGTTGCGGGATCGTCCAGCTCGCAAGCTGTGGATAACTCCCCGCCAGCCTCGCCCGCAGTTCACTCTGCAGTTTCTGATACGCAACGCGATCCGCTTCGTCCTGAGACGCGTACAGACCGCTCTGAATGACCCGCCGCACCGTCGGCACCTGGCCTGTTGTGAGCGTCTGCTCGGGCGTCTGCGTCCATGCGGGCAGACCGGAACCGTTGGCAGGGGCGTCGCTCTCCGAAGCTCCACGCTCCGCGACGGCTGCCGCTGCTGACGAGTCATCTTCCGTTTCCACGACGCGTGTTTCGGGAACGGTCTCATGCGGCAGTTTTTCAGGCACCTGCGGGATAGTTTGGTCTCGCTCTGCAGTCACCACGGTGACCGGAGACGGTACGCCGCCCTCACTGCTGGCAACGCGAGTCACTGTCGCGTGGTCCGCCCGAGCGACGGACCAGCTACCCATCGTGCCGGGCCGGGGCGGGCTCCACTCGGTCGCGTGGTCCGTTCGAACGACGACCCAGCTCCCCAGGAGAAACAGTCCCAGCAGAACTGCACCAGCAAACAGGAACACGGTAAGAGCCCCCAAACCGGGCTCACGCCGCGGACGCCTGACGACCTCGACATGCTCTTCAACATCCCGCTGTGTGAGCATCCGAGTCACCGTCAGAACGAAAGCAGCGCCGACACCGACAACCACGATCAGAATCAGCAGTCCGACAAATGAAATCGCCATGTTGACTCTCCCGCTTCAGACGGGTTGAGGATTCAGTTACGCCCGATTGCCTGCCCTCAGTTCAGGCCGCCATGTCTGAGCGGCTCTGCTGCGGACGCTGGGCTGGATGCACCCAGACGGACGCCAGTTGCGCGGTCGTCGAAATCGCGACGCCCCACATTGCTGCCCATTCGAGCGGCAGGCGAACGACGATCCCGAACAGCGTGGCCACGACCGCCGTCCAGAACACGCTGGTGACACGCAGCCGCTTTGGCCGGTACGAATCCACGTGGTACCACCAGCGTCGAGCGACCAGCAGCACGCCAAAGAACGTCGCATACCCGATCATCGTCGAGATCGCTGACGTGCTCAGGGAGACCGGCAGATGACCGTGGCGATTGACGAACTCAGTGACTCCGGTCACGTCACGAACCGGCAGTTCAACCATCAATGAGTCACCGATTGCAAACGCGGCAACGCCGACTCCAACGCCGCACAGGCCGGTCACCAGACGACGGAACATTCCGTCCGTTGCATGTCCTTCCCAGAGTTTGGATGGCAGGATCGCCGCGGCGGCTCCAAGTGCGGTCACAATCCCAAACAGTACGGCTTCCGATGGCGAGTGCATGACAGCGTCTGTGGCGAGCACCGCCAGCGAAATCAGAGCCGCACAGACAACGGCAACGGCGATCGATCCGGATGCTTCCGCGATCCGCTCTGGAACGCTCAGCGAGCGTTCCGAAATCGGCGATTGATAGCGGACATAGTGAGTGTTGAGCCGGATGGCGTGTCCACCGGCCCGGTGATCGTCCGCCGGGACTCCGTAATCATCTGAGAAGGCTCGAATGAGCCACCGGATGGTGACGACACCGACTCCGACAAAGCCTGCCAGAATCAGAAACGGGATCAGCGCAATGCCAACTCCAAAGGTCAGCGGCAGAATCACCGGAAACAGCACGGCGGAGAGAACAAAGGCCAGCGCCATCCACCACCAGTTGCGCTGATCGAGATACCACGGCTGCGCAGAGGCCAGTTCGCCGCGCCGCGCCGCATGTCGAGTTTCCACCCGTCGCCCGTATCGGTGTTCCGCGTCATTTCGCGGCTTCTGTTCGTAAGCCTGTCGTTCCGCAGTGCCGCCCTGACCGACGTTGCGAAACGCGTCCCAGTCCTGCTGCACACCGTTGAGCGCGTTACTGAACTCGGTGGCGAACTGCTCGATTGTCGGGGTGCGCTGCAGCGGATCTTTCTGGAGAGCCCGCTTCAGAACCGGTTGCAGCTTCGACGGCAGAACGCTGAGGTCCGGTTCCTGCGAGAGGTGCTTCATCAGAACTTCACCGGTCGACTCCCCGTCAAACGGCACGCGACCGATCAGCATTTCGTAAGTCATAACCGCGATTGCGTAGATGTCGACTTCTTTGCCATACCGGCCGTGCGCGATTTCCGGAGCCATGTAGTAAACGGTGCCGACGCTCTGCGTCTGAGCACTCCGCTGGCTTTCGGCGATGAATTTGGCGAGCCCGACGTCGCCGATTTTCACGTGCCCGTTTTCGCGATAGATGTTCGCCGGCTTAAGATCGCGATGCACGATGCCGCGTTCATGCAGGTAGGCGACGCCGCTCGCAATGCCCTGCAGCAGTTTCTCGACGTCGCGCGGCAGCAGGCCGTTCGGATGGTCGCGAATGATCCGGTCGAGCGTGTCACCAGAGACATACTCCATCACGACCCAGTGCTCGCCCGCGTCATTTTCCCGGACGTCAAAGATGCTCAGCAGATTCGGGTGTTTGAGGTTCAGGCACTGAGCGATCCCACGAAGTTCGATATCCAGATTGTCCTGCAGAAGCTTGAGAGCGACCTCTTTGCCGGCGTCGCTCAGCGCGTAGTAGACCTCGCCGAAACCGCCGCGATCAATCGCGCGTTTGATCGTGTAACCATCCAGTGGTTTCGATTCAGGTTCGTAACGAAATCTCATGAGTTTGCCGCCTCGTCCGGACGCATCCGCCGCGGGGGGAGTCAATAAATCAATCGTGGTTTTCATTGTCGCTCTTCCAGCGGTTCGAGTCGAAACTGAACACTGTCGGGACCGCGTACCACCTGGCCATTGGAAACAGTTTGCTTCGTCGTTGAAAACCGACCGTCGACCAGCAACGGGAGCTGCGACTTCAGACTGATGCCGTCCGCCGTCCGCACCAGGATGACCGAATCGGGCCACGACTCGCAGCGAATATGAGTATTCGAGCCTGGTCCCAGCACGCAGGTCTCCGCCATCAGGATGACACCGTCAACCGACGTCGGTGGCCGATGGCTGCTCTGAAACGTGACTCTGGCCGAAGCGCTCAATTGATTCGGGACAGAAAAACCAAGCTGCACGCCGCCACTCAGTTCGATTGAACACGACTGCGGCAAGACGATCCGCTCGTCGACCGGCCAGCCATTGACCGAAGCGGCAGACCGTGCCTGCAGAACGTAACTCTCATCGATCCGCTGAAAACCGACGTGTCGCCGGGACAGGTTGGCGACCAGCGGGCAGTCCGCAGCATCGGGCTCACGGATTCGAGCCAGCGGGCCAGTTCCAGCGGTCGCCCGACCAATCGTCATTTCCGGCGAGGTCACGATCAGCCAGTTGCCGACGCCGTCGATCCACGCCATATAACGGCGAGCGATGGCGGTATTTCCGGCGTCGTGATGAGAGATCGCACTGATCATGGCTGACTCGTCAGAAACGCGGGATCGTCGATAACCGATAACGCTGTGGCCGAGGGCCAGGAGCGATTTCCGTTTTCCGTGGCGGAAGTCGCCCAGACTTTCGACAGTAACCTCATGCCGAAACTCCTGGCGAGTTTCGCCACGACGGTCGCCGATTCCGGTAAACCGGTTTAATGATCGAAATCGTTTCGTCACGGCCGCTGTTACTGGTAGCCGAACAAGACCGGCAGACGACATCCGCTGTCGCCTGCCGATCCCGACTGAAACCTGGTATCGGAACCCGTCGCAGGCTACTCCGCAACAGCGACGTCCGTGTTCGCTTTCGGTTGTCCGAGATAAGCACTGATTTCCTCGACCGACGTTGTCGGGGTTTCGGCGGACGTCGGAATGCGATGTGTGGTCTGCCCCTGCAGAGTCATCTCACGCTCGCGGACGTCGACCTTTTTCTCGACCGAATCCAGCAGGCCACGGATGTCCTTCAGAGCGGACTCGTCAAACTCACTCTGAGCGATCGTCTCTCGGGCCTCGACTGCGCTGACGCGGGCTTCGAGTTCCTGAATCTTCAGTTCAAGTTCCTCGCGAGCCTTCAGTAACTCCGTGATCTTCTTCTCGTTCTCAGCCAGAGCGACCTTCTTCGCTGCCAGGACGTCGCGTTCTGACTGCAGCGTGCTTTCGATGAGCTTCACTTCCTGGAACCGGTCCTGCATGTCCTGCTTGATCTGATCACGAGAGTAGCTGACGTTACCGATCGTGACCGACGTCTCGCCAGACTGATACTGAGCATGGCGTTCCGCCAGCCCATCCCGCAGTGTGGCCAGTTCGTCTGTCCGGTTTTCGAGCTTCGTCGTCAGACGCTCGACCTCGATCTGAGCCTCGGCCACGACGTGCTTCATTTCGCGAAGCTGTGGCTCCAGCTCCTTCTGCAGCATGTCGCGAGCGGTCCGCAATTTGAAGTCGGCAGGAATCGCGTCGTTCGCTGCCTGGCGAACATCACCGCCAGCAGTTCGCATGTACGACAGCGCGTTCGTGCCAAACAGCAGTCCAGCGGCGAGTGCCGTTCCAGCAACGCTGATCAGGATTTTTCTCGGGCTCAACATGGGTCACCTCACTTCGTTTCGATACCGGTTGAAAGGCTGCCGCCGCAGTCTGGCGGCTGTCGCGAGCGATGCGGAACGCCGTACAGAGAGTCCAGTTCACGACGGCTGCCGGTGATTCGCCACCGAACCCTGATGCCTGGCCAGATTCTGAAAGAATTCCTCAATCTCGGTGCAACTCGCTGGTCAGTCAGTAGTTGCGCCGACCAGGACAGGTCTGCCCGTTTAGCAGTCACGATTGCCAGCAGATTGCCACCGATCCGGGCAGACACAGCCTGTTCTGCAGGCTTCAGTCAGCAGCCTTTGTTGAGGAATCTGCCGGATGATCCGACTTTTTTCCCGCGATTCCGGGCAGTTTCAAACAGGCCGCACACGCCTCGCAAGAATGATGCGCGCTTATGGAACGGCAATTGCCTAAGACGTCAGCCGTCGAGGTCGCTCGGTTGAATTCGACGTCGCAGCCGAGCGATCCCGTCCGACGGTCATCTCCGGGAGTGATTGTCCCCGCCCACGGAGTCCTGGGACATCCGCGATGTTGACCGCGCTCGCCAACAAATTCTTCCAAAGAATCCACAGGACTACGAAGGAACCCACAACGTGAATATTTCTGCGATGCGGCTGCCACGCTGGCTGCTGGTACTGTCTGTTCTGCTGTTTGGAACTGCGGTCACACTGACCCCGGACTTTGTATTTGCTCAGGACGAAACCCCAGTCGCCGAAGAAGCGGCCCCTACAGAAGCAACCTCGCTGGCTGAAGAGACGCCGGCTGAAGAGGCAGCGACGTTGTCGAAAGCGGACGAAGTCGGATACGCGATCGACAACTTCGCTTTGTTCATCTGCGCGGTCCTGGTGCTCTTCATGCAGGCTGGATTCGCAATGGTGGAAGCCGGATTCAACTCTGCGAAGAACACAGTAAACATCCTGTTCAAGAACCTGATGGACCTCTCGATCGGCGGTCTATTGTTCTGGCTGATCGGCTTCGGGTTGATGTACCCTGGGAGTTACGGCGACGTCAGTAATGGGTACTTTGCCTTTGGTGGCTTCGGCATTTACGGAGAACCCACCGGAACAACGTCGGGCTTCAGCCCGCAGGTTGACTGGTTCTTTCAGGCGGTCTTCGCCGCGACAGCCGCCACGATCGTGTCTGGAGCGGTTGCTGGCCGCCTCAAGTTTTCTGCATACCTTGTCTACAGTGCCGTCCTGACTGGTTTGGTCTACCCGATCAGCGGTTACTGGAAATGGGGCAGCGGCTGGCTGACCCAGTTCGGTGAACAGGCTGCCGACGGTTCGTTTGCGATGGCCTTCCAGGATTTCGCTGGCTCAGCAGTCGTTCATGCAGTCGGGGGATTCGCAGGGCTCGCTGGTGCCTTATTCCTCGGGCCGCGTCTCGGTCGATTCACATCCGATGGTAAGTCCGTTCCGATTCCTGGCCATAACCTTACAGTCGCTGCACTCGGAGTATTCATCCTCTGGGTAGGCTGGTATGGCTTCAATCCTGGCAGTCAGCTTGCGTTCCAGTCGGCTGATGACATCAATGCCGTCGTCCTGATCGCTGTCAACACGACCCTCGCTGCCTGTGCCGGCGTTATTGTCGCCACACTGTGCAGTTGGGTGGTTTTCAAGAAGCCGGACCTGTCGATGGGGCTCAACGGAGCCCTTGGCGGTCTGGTCGGCATCACGGCGTGCTGCGATTGCTTCTCCAACGGCTGGTCAATTGTCGTCGGTGCTGTTGCTGGAATTCTCGTCTTTTCCGCAGTGCTCATGCTGGACAAGCTGAAGATCGACGATCCGGTGGGGGCATTCCCGGTTCATGGCGTGTGTGGCGTCTGGGGTTGTATGGCCATCGGTATTCTGCCGAATTCACACCTGGACAGCGGCGCGACCAGCTTTGGTATCCAGTTCATCGGAACGATTTCGATCTGTGCCTGGTCATTTATCACGATGTCGATCGTGTTTGCCGTACTTAAGGCGATCGGAATGCTCCGCGTGTCGCCGGAAGAGGAATCACAGGGGCTGGACATTGGCGAGCACGGGATGCACGCCTACGAAGGCTTTGTGATGACTTAATGGTGAACCCTGTGGGAAGGTGGGATCGGTCTTGATGGTTCGATCACGAGCGAATTATCCCGGCGTTCCCGGAAGTCTGCCGGTCCGATCCCACCTTTTCTTCTGATCTCTGAAGCCCACAACCGTGAGCCTCAATCGAAAACTCTGAACGCAGCAGGCGGAGTCGTTTCGGCGACCCCGCCTGTTTTGTTTTTGCGGGAGACAAGCTGTCTGCCGGCAGTTAACGATCGATGGGATCCACCGCGTTGAATCGACAATTCCCGAGGTGTCCCGCCAAAACTGTGTCCGAACCTGACGTGCGGAAGTTTTTCGAGTCGTGTCACTCTACAATGCTGCTGTGTTGCCGGTGATCCGAACCCCGTTCCGGGAAATCGGCTTTCCTTTTGAAATGACCGCCCCTGATGGCCTGTCACTAACAGATGCTTACTCCAGACCCGCTCCGTCCGATGTCCACCTCGCCTTTCCGGTGCTCGGAAGCGCTGGAGGTCTATCTGCTGGGACTGGTTGACTTCGACGCGGTACAGGCACTGCAGCGGATGATTCTTGACGATATGTCGCAGCGGGACGATCGGCTCGGCGTTCTGATTCTGTGCGAGCATCCGCCGGTGGTCTCCATTGGCCGCGACGGATCGATTGCCGAACTACTGGCCGAACCGGAAGACCTGGTCGCTCAACAGATCGACGTCCGGTATGTCGCCCGCAGTGGTGGCGTCATCCTGCACGGACCGGGACAGCTCGTCGGGTATCTGATGCTGCCCATCGAGCGGCTGGAGTTGTCACTGCCGACGTTCGAGCGACGATTGACAGTCGCCATGCAGCAGGTCGCGGCTGAGCAGCACGTACCGGCATGGCCGTCCCAGTCCACTCCCGGACTTGAGTGCCGTTGCGGGCAGTTCGCCTGGCTGGGCAGCGGTACGGATGCCGGAGCGTCGTCGCACGGCTTCGTACTGAACCTCAATTCGGATGTCGTCGGCCAGCGACTGATTCAGCGTGCTCCGGCCGGTGGAACGATCGCTTCGCTGTCGATGCAGCGGATGCGCGTTGTGCCGATGCCGAAGGTTCGTGAAGGCCTCGTTCGCCATCTGGCGACGGAATTCGGCTACGACGACTTTCACGTTTACACTCGGCACCCGCTGCTCAAGCGGACGACGCGAGCAGCCCTGAATGAAATCTCGACTGGGGAAGCATCGCCAGTCTGATCACCGACCGCAGAAGAACTGCTGCCTGCCGGAGTTTTCGCTCCGCGTTCACCGGCCAAGCAGGACACGCTGGAGAAACTGATTGATGTTTGATGGCCCCAACCCCCCATTTGAGCTGCCCATCGTTGCCACGGCTGACGCCACTGAGCCGACACGACACGAGAAGCGGCGTCTGCCTCGCTGGCTGAAACGGCCGCTGCCGAAGCCTGGCATGTACTACACGTCGAGTGTCATCGACGATCTGCAGCTCGAAACGGTCTGCGAAAGCGCGAAGTGTCCGAACCGGACCGAGTGCTGGTCGCAGCAGACGGCGACGTTCATGATTCTCGGGAATGTCTGCACGCGGCCTTGCGGCTTCTGTTCGGTGCCGAAGGGCAAGACCGAAACGATCGAACTCGACGAACCCGAACGCGTGGCAGAAGCCGCCGAGCGACTCGGACTGCGTTACGTCGTGATCACTTCGGTGACACGCGATGACCTTACCGACGGCGGAGCCGACCACTTCTACAACTGCGTGCTGGCAGTGCGTGAGCGAACCGGGGCGCAGGTTGAAGTGCTGACGCCGGATTTTCTCGGCGACAAAGCGGCGATCAGCCGCGTCATCAAGGCCCGGCCAGACGTCTTCAATCACAACACGGAAACCGTGCCGCGGCTTTATCACCGCGTGCGGCGTAACGCCGAGTACCAGCGGACGCTCGACCTGCTGGCTCAGGTCAAAGACGAAGCTCCGGAGATGCCGACCAAGAGTGGTCTGATGCTCGGGCTTGGCGAAACGCTCGACGAGGTGCTCGACGTTTGCGCCGACCTGCGGGGCGTCGGCTGCGACATGCTCACGCTCGGGCAGTACCTCGCCCCCAGCGATTCGCATCTGCCGGTCGAACGGTACCTGCCACCGGAAGAGTTCAACGAAATCGGCGAGCGCGTGCGTGCCCTCGGTTTCTCAATGGTCGCCAGCGGCCCGTTCGTCCGCTCGAGCTACCACGCTGGCGAAATGGCATCGGAACACGAGCAGACAACTTGCCGTTAACGCAACCGGATGCCCAGGCTGCCGAGACATGAAAACCGCCAGGGCAGCACGGACAATCCTGTCCGTGATCGCGTCACCAGCCACGGACAGGATTGTCCGTGCTACGGGGAAACTTGATTTCTGCCATTGTCTCACGCGCGGAACTTCTCGATCAGTGGTTTAATGACGCAACCTGGTACGAATGACGCGAGGCTCGACTGAGATTTCTCGCGTCCCATTTTCGCGATCTGCTTGATCAGTGTGCTCGAAATGTGCGAGTACTTTTCACTGGACATCAGAAAGACTGTTTCGAGTGACGGTGTCAGCGTGTGATTGGTCAGAGCCATCGTAAATTCGAGTTCGATGTCACTGACGGTGCGGACTCCGCGCAGCAGAACGCCGGCTCCGCAGTCTTCGGCGAACGTCACGCTCAGGCCGTGAAAACTGCGGACTTCGACGTTCGGCAGGTCAGCAGCCATCAGCTCAACAAGCTGCACTCGCTCTTCGGGAGAAAACAGCGGTTCTTTGTCCGGGTTGATCCCGATGCCGACGATCAGGCGATCAAACAGCCGGGCGCCGCGCTGAATAACGTCGAGGTGCCCCAGCGTCGGCGGATCGAAGCTGCCGACGTAAGCGGCACAGCGAACGGTACTTTCGGGCATGGACGGGCTTCCTGATTCGGACAACAAACGGGCCTGGAAGATCAGCCACCTCTGATTTCCGCTGCCGCGTGGCTGAGCATACACAAGCTCTCGCGACAGTTCGCCTGTCAAACGGTTGCAGCGGTTCATCCGCAAGTATTCTGCAGCTCGAGATGACAGACGCCACTGAGACAACGCGACGGCTCGATGTCACAGCCCGGTCAGTTGTCAGTTCGCCGAGTCACGACGACGATGTGTCGCGGACGTTCTCGCTGCCAAACAACATGCTCAATACTGATCGACGGGAGCCAACGGAGTCGGGAGTCTCTTTCGGTCAGCGCCGCTCAGATTCCCCCTGAGGCTCAGTCCGAAAACAACTCCCGCCCTCGCGACCTGCAATTCACCGTGTGCTCCCCAAACCTGCGACCAACCTCACCCTGACAGGAACTGATATGAGCGATTCGACAGGCAAACTTCTGGCCGGCAGGACGGCACTGATTACTGGAGCGGGCCGCGGGCTCGGACGAGCCTTCGCCGAAACGCTGGCGACTCTCGGAGCGAACGTCGGCATTCACGGAATGCGGGAAGAAGGCCCGGCCGAGTACGGCGAAGGGACGACTCTGACTGAGACGGCCCGCCAGATCGGCGAGACGCACGGAGTCAAGTCGGTCCGTGTGCTCGCTGACCTGACGCAGAGTGATCAGGTCGAACGGATCGTCAGCGAAGTCACGCAGGCGTTGGGGCCGATCGACATTCTCGTCCACAACGCCGGCGGCGACATCGCGGCGAAGGGCGGCAAACCGAATCCGAACGACGCCGTCATGATCAAGGAAGAAGACGTTCGCTCGGTGCTGGACCGCAACCTGCTGAGCACGATTTTCATCTGCCAGCACGTCTCGCGGCAGATGATGGAACGCAAGACCGGCCGCATTGTCACGATCAGCTCGATCGCTGCGTTTAAGGGCAACGCGAACTCGGCGATCTACTCGACTGCGAAGGCAGCGGTTGTCGAATACACACGCTGTCTGGCCGCTCAACTGCGACCCTACGACGTCACCGTCAACAGTCTCGCTCCGGGAGATACACGGACCGGTCGCTTTCTGGGAACGCGCGAAGTCGATCAGTCCCGCATGGTCGAAAGCGGGACGCTGGAACGCATCGGTCTGGTTGATGAGGTTGCCCGCGTGGTTGAATTCTTCGCCGGCCCGCTCGGCCAGTTCGTGACCGGGCAGGTGCTCCGCGTCGACGGCGGCTCACAAATCTGGGCGTCGTGAGGATGCCGGTCGCAGCATTGTTTAACGCGCAGGCGCCGGCGACCAGAACGGAATCACCCTGTCCGATGGCCGGCGTCTGGGCGTTAAACGAGGTTTCCACAATTGGGATACTTTTCCATATGAACCGATTCGTCCTGCTCTCGGTGCTACTGCTGACCGGACTCGCCAAGCGCTCCGTCAGCGCCGCTGACTTCGACCTTGTCATCCGCGGCGGGCGAATTGTCGACGGGACGGGCAATCCGTGGTTCGATGGCGATGTCGGGATTCGGGGTGATCGGATTGTGGCGATCGGGCGAGTGATCGGGACGGCGGATCGCGAAATCGACGCGGCCGGGCTGATCGTCGCGCCGGGCTTTATTGACATTCACTCGCACTCGGACTTCCTGCTGCTCGAAGACGGGCACGCACAGAGCAAGATCCGGCAGGGTGTCACGACGGAAATTCTCGGCGAAGGAAACTCAGCCGGACCTTATCGCGGCAAACTGCTGGCGCATTCGCAAACGGTGCGCGGAACAGAACGCGAATGGCGGACGCTGGACGGCTACTTCGATGTGCTCGACGACGCTGGCTGCTCGGTCAATGTCGCGTCGTACGTCGGGCTGAACAATGTCTGGCGTTCGGTCATGGGTGACTCGTTCGAGCGTCCGACGCCGCAGCAGATTGACGAGATGGGTGATCTTGTTGATGAAGCAATGCGCGACGGGGCACTGGGTCTGTCGAGCCAGGTGATGATGCCACCGGGTTCGCTGGCAACAACCGAAGACATCATCGCTCTGTGCCGCGTTGTCGCGAAGCACGGTGGCAGCTACTCGACGCATATCCGCAACGAAGGGACGGGCGTATTCGAGTCCGTCAATGAGGCGATCGAGATCGGCCGGCAGGCGCACGTGCCTGTCGACATCATTCATCTGAAAATCGCAGATCAGACCTTCTGGGGCCGGATGAACGAGATCGTCGAGTTAATCGACGCGGCTCGCAGGGAAGGCCTCAATATTCAGGCGAACGTTTATCCCTACACGCGCGGCAACAACAATCTGGTGAGCATCATCCCGCCGTGGGCACACGAAGGCGGCACTCGGAAACTGCTCGAACGTCTGCGCGATCCCGAACAGCGCAAGCGGATGAAGCACGATATCGAGAACGGCATCGACGGCTGGTACAACCACTACACCGCTGTCGGACGCGACTGGAGCCGGATGCTCATCAGTGCGAACACGACGTTCCGCGGATTGACGATGGATCGCGTGATGGCACTGCGAACCGAAAATCGTCCGAACGCTGATCTGCTCGACGAACTGTTTGACATCCTGCTCGACGAAGGCGGCTCGGTGAGCACCGTCTACGCGCATCACACCGACACTGATATGACGTACGCGCTGCGGCAACCGTGGTGCTCGGTCGGATCGGACGGATCGGCGTACTCAATCGAAGGCCCGCTGCGGCGCGGCAATCCGCATCCGCGCAACTTCGGCACATTTCCGCGAGTGCTCGGCGTTTACGTGCGGGAACTCGGCCTGCTAAGCCTCGAAGACGCCGTCCGCAAGATGACGTCGCTGAACGCCGCCAGGATCGGCCTGACCGACCGCGGCCTGCTCCGGCCCCGCCAGTATGCCGACGTGACTGTCTTCAATCCGAAGACCGTGATCGACAACTCAACGTACACAGAACCGTTTCAATACAGCACCGGCATCGAGTACGTCGTCGTCAACGGCAAGATCGTGCTGCAACACGGTGAGCATACCGATGCGATGCCCGGGCACGTTCTGCGTCACGGTCAGTCTGCAGTCAAAAAGTAGGCCGGAACAGGCTCAGCGCAGTTCCGGCAACTGACTGCAACACCGATCAAATCGTATACGGCTTCCGGTAAGGGCGGTCGAGCAGCGCGTTGGCGGCTTCGTCATCGACGAAAGATTCGCTCTGCGGATTCCAGGCGAGCTTGCGGCCGAGGTCTGCGGCGATGTTGCTCAGGTGACAGATGGTCGCGCTGCGGTGGCCGATCTCGACGTCACAAATCGGCAGTTTGCGCGACTTGATGCAGTCGAGGAAGTTGCCGACGTGATCGTTGCTGACATACAGCCGCTCGTCATTACTGGAGAGTTCCTGTCTGGCGATCTCATCAGGCGTGCTGGTGAGTTTGCCGCGAGTGACAAAGATTCTGCCCTTGCTCCCCATAAATGTCACTCCGCCAGGAATATCCTTCTGGCCCTGTCCGACCGTCATCTCGACGCCGTTGGCGTACGTGTGAGTGATCCGGCAGGTCTCAGTGACTTCGTGCCAGCCTTTGGGGTGATACGTCGCCGTGCCTTCGACGGAGATCGGACCGGAATCGTCGGTTCCGATGCCCCACTGAGCGATGTCGATGTGGTGGGCTCCAAAGTTTGTGAGTTGCCCGCCGGAATAATCCCTGAAGAAACGGAAGTTGTAGTGGACCCGCTTTTTGTTGTACGGCTTGAACGGAGCCGGCCCCAGCCACATGTCGTAGTTCAGTTCCGCTGGCGGATCGGAATCCGGCACGGGCTCGCCGGGATGATTCGGGCCGGGTATGCCGACGAGCACCTTTTCGAGCTTCCCGATGTAGCCGTTGCGGACCAGTTCACACGCCTTGCGGAATTTCCCATCCGATCGCTGCTGAGATCCCGTCTGGACGATTCGCTCGTGCTTGCGAGCCGCGTTGACCATCAGCCGACCCTGAGCGATCGTCAGCGTCAGCGGCTTTTCGACGTAAACGTCCTTGCCCGCCTGGCAGGCGTGAATCGTCGTCAGAGCGTGCCAGTGATCCGGCGTCGAAATCACCACTGCGTCGATGTCGCTGCGATCAAGCAGCCTGCGATAGTCGCCGAAGACCTCGCACTTGCCGTATTTGCCTTCCACCGATTTCGCCGCCGTCGCCGCGTGGTTTGAATCGACATCACAGACTGCCGCAGCCTGCACGTTCGACTTGCTCATGAACCGCCTGAGATTCCCGCGGCCCTGCCCACCGACACCAACATGTCCGGTAATGACCCGCTCGTTCGCCCCAAAGGCCGACGTCGGGACAAAGTACGGAGCAGCAATAACCGATGCGCCGGCTGCAGAAGTGGTGAGAAAACGACGACGGTTCATCTGCTGAGTCATGGGATGCCTTTCAAGACGATCGCGTAATCCAATGGGGAGAATTCAAACGGCGCCGTAGCACGGACAATCCTGTCCGTGATCGTCACCAGCCACGGGCAGGATTGTCCGTGCTACAGATGACATTCCGTCTGCCGGAAACTTGAAAGACAACGCAAGCTCGCGGCGGGAATCGCAGGATATCGCGTCTACACGTGCCATCACACTATGAGCGGTGAGTTATGCTGCGTTCCACACACTCTGTGTGCCATTCCAGAGCCCGACTGCCGCGCGGTGTCACATCAGCATCGTGACTTCTTCCAGCGTTTGCAGTCGGGCGTAGAGGCTGGCGATCTGGTGGGCGTCTCTGGCCGTCAGGTGCAGGGTGAGCGACTGGTGGCGGCCGCTGGGCGTCTGTTTGATTTCGTGGCGCGGTTCGTACTGCAGCCGCAGTTCATCCCGCACGATGGCGAAGACGGCGACACGCAAATCTTCGGAGTTCGTTCCGATCACCTTCAGCGTGTACGGACCGGGAAAGCGGTGGTTTTCTTCGAGAGCCTCGATGAAGTCTTCGACGGACACGGCCGGGGTTTCCACTGACTCGGTTGGGGCACATCTTCTGACACAAAGACGCTGAGTCGCAAAGTCAATCAAGGCGAGGCGGTTGCCACTCGGCGTCCGCAAGGTCGTTTCCGTCAATCCAGTTCTGAATTCCTGAGCCTTTGCGTTCCTCGGCGTCTTCGCGACTTTGTGTCAAATCTGAGAATCAGAATCACTCTCTCTGAGCTTACGCGTTCGCTCCGCAGCACTTCTTGTACTTCTTGCCGCTGCCGCACGGACACGGATCGTTGCGGCCGACTTTCGGGCCGTGCTGGCGGATCGGGGCGACGACCTGAATCTGCTCGCCGGGTTCCGGGCGGCGACTGCCTCGGGGCGGGGACGGGATGTCAGCGTCGTCCGAACCAGCGACGGCACTACCGGCATCAACGTGCGTCGCTGCCTGCTGCTTCCAGAGGCTGCCGGAGAACTGCTGCTGTTCAGTTTCCAGGCGGAAGATTGTGCCGGTGACCTGCTGCCCGATGCGGTCCCACATCGTCTCGAACGCCGCCCGACCTTCGCGTTTGTATTCGACCTTGGGATCCTTCTGCGCGTACGTCATCAGACTGACGCTCGAACGCAGGTGGTCCATGAAGTACAGGTGATCCTTCCAGGACTGGTCGAGGATCTCGAGGATGACGGTCCGCTCGGCCTGCTTGAGTTCCGGTCGATACTTCGCATCGTAGGCTTCGAGGATTCGCTGCCGGACGGTGTCGCGGGTCGCATTCTCCAGACCGTCCGTCGACAGTTCTGCCTCGAATTCGGTGTTTGCCCATTCGATGACTGCCGCGAGCCTTTCGGGAGACGCTGTCAGTTCCGCCGCTTCTTCTGCGTCCTCTTCATCCTTGACGGCACCGAACACGCCGTCGAGTCGCTCTTTCAGCTCGCCGATCGTCTTCCAGCCGCGTGACATGTACGCCTCGCTGCCTTCGAGCAGAGCCTTCTCCAGATCGGCGATACTGCCCGTCGCGGCATCGGCACTGAGGTTTGTTCGCAGACGACGATTCGCCCATTCGATGAGCCCTTCACGATCGAGTCGCGCGCCGCCGCCATCCTGCACGGCGTAACTCTGAAAGCCGATGCCAACCGGGAGCCGCACTTCCTTATCGCGGTATTTCTTCCGCACGCGATCCTGAATCAGTTCTGTCGCCGGCTCCGGTTCCAGCCCTTCCAGATCCGCCGAGTCGATCGTCAGCGTGTACTGCTGCTGCAGCCAGGCGGCGAGTGACAGCGCGCCCCAGTTCGGCTTCACGAATTCGTCGACTGGACTCAGGTCGTAACGGTCGATCGCCTCGCTCGCCCGCTGGTAGAGGTACACGTAAAGGTCGTCGCGGCCGACCTTCTTCAACTCGCCGTCGTTGGTGTTCAACGAGTAGTTCGCGTTGACCCACTGCGACAGTGCCTTCCAGTTCCACTCCTCTTCGTCCTCGCCCTCGGGCAGGTTTTCCTCCAGAGCCTCTTCGATTTCCTCTTCGGCCTGACGCTTCGTCTCGTCGCGGAGGAAGTCTTCGAGCAATGCCGGATCCATACCGCGCACGTCGTTGACGTCGACCTCCAGATGAATGACCTGCGAGCACCATTCGACGACGGTCTGCCACGGGTACATCTGATCGAGAAAGTGATTCGACGACTGCTCGACCTGGCGATCGATCATGCGCAGGATGCGGTCGCGGCAGTTGGCACCCAGCAACAGCGACTGCCGGTACGAGTAGACCCGCTTGCGTTGCTCGTCCATGACTTCGTCGTATTCGAGCAGATGCTTGCGGATCTCGAAGTGGTGCTCCTCGACCTTCTTCTGAGCGGCTTCAATCCGACGGCTGACCATGCCGCTTTCGATCGCCTCGCCTTCTTCCATACCCAGGCGAGTCAGCAGGTTCTTGACCCAGTCGCCCATGAACCGCCGCATCAGACCGTCTTCGAGCGAAACGAAGAAGCGGCTCGAACCCGGATCGCCCTGACGGCCGGATCGCCCGCGCAACTGCAGGTCGATACGCCGCGAATCGTGCCGCTCGGTACCGACAACATGCAGGCCGCCGAGTTCCGCAACCTTACGCCCTTCGGCCTTCATGCCTTCCTTCTGGGCGATCTTCTCGGTCATCTCGTCCCAGACCGACTTGGGCACGTCGAGTCGCGACGCATAGTGCTTGCCGAGTTCGTCCCAGGCCATGTACTCGGGATTGCCGCCGAGAATGATGTCCGTTCCGCGACCGGCCATGTTTGTTGAGATGGTGACCGCGCCGAGTCGCCCGGCCTGCGCGATGATTTCGGCCTCGCGTTCGTGGAATTTCGCGTTCAGCAGACTGTGCTGAATGCCGGCTCGCTTCAGCTTTTCGCTGAGGATTTCCGAGTTCTCAATCGAGACCGTACCAACCAGAACGGGCCGTCCGTTGCTGTGCGTTTCTTTGACCTCATCGACGACCGCGTTCCACTTCTCCCGCTCGGTCCGGTAGACAACGTCCGGATAATTGATGCGCTGCGTCGGCATGTTGGTGGGCACGCTGATGACATCGAGTCCGTAGATCTTGAGGAACTCGTCGGCCTCGGTCATCGCGGTCCCGGTCATCCCGGCCAGCTTGTCATACAGCTTGAAGTAATTCTGCAGCGTGATCGTGGCGAGCGTCTGCGATTCCTCTTTGATCCGCACGCCTTCTTTGGCCTCGACCGCCTGATGCAGGCCGTCGCTCCACTGTCGACCGGTCATTTTGCGGCCGGTGAATTCGTCGATGATGATCACTTCGCCGTTTTCAACGACGTAGTTGACGTCGCGTTTGTAAAGGTGATGAGCCTTCAGCGCGTTATCAATCAGGTGCGGCCAGTGCATGTTGCCGGCCGTGTAGAAGCTTTCGACGCCGGCCAGATGCTCTGCCACGCGGATGCCTTCGTCGGTCAGATGGCAGGTGTGTTCTTTTTCCTTGACCTCGAAGTGCTCATCGCGCTGCAGCTTCCGCGCGACCTGATCGGCCTTCGGATACTTCGACAGGTCGTCGTGCGCCGGCCCGGAGATGATCAGCGGCGTCCGCGCTTCATCGATCAGAATGTTGTCAATCTCGTCGACTAGAGCGAACTGCAGCGGCTGCTGGACCTGCTGCTGCCACGGTTGAAAACGGTTGTCGCCGCGAGCCGCCGGCTTCATGTTGTCGCGGAGGTAATCGAAGCCGAACTCGTTATTCGTGCCGTAGGTGATGTCGCAGTTGTAGGCCCGCTGCTTCTCGCCGCCGTCCATGCCGGACTGAATGCAGCCGATCGTCAGGCCGAGAGCCATGTGGACCGGCCCCATCCACTCCATGTCGCGCTTGGCGAGGTAATCGTTGACCGTGACGACGTGAACGCTGCCGGCCAGCGCATTGAGGTACGTCGGCAGAGTGGCGACCAGCGTCTTGCCTTCACCGGTCGTCATTTCCGCAATCATGCCGCGGTTGAGCACGACGCCGCCGACCATCTGCACGTCGTAATGCCGCATGTGCAGATGTCGCTTGCTCGATTCCCGCACGGCTGCGAACGCTTCCGGCAGAATGTCGTCGAGCGTTTCGCCCGCCGCCAGATGAGCCCGCAGCTTGACTGATGTCTGCAGCAACTCGTCGTCGGTCAGCTTTTCGTACGGAGCTTCGAGCTGATTGATGCGGTCGATCGTCGATCCGGGCACGATCTTCGATGCCCCGTCCTTCTCGCGGTAAAAGCCGATGTTCCGCACACGGCGTTCGTTAGACGAGCCGAACAGGCGAGTGATGCCGCGTTCGATCGTATTTGTCAGTCCGCCGAAGAAGTCGCTGATCTTCCCGACGGAATCGGTGAGCACCTGCTGAGTGGCACTGTTCTGATCTGGGTCCATAACTGCTTATCCCTGCCGGCTGACCGGCTGGTGTTCTGAATGTGTCTGCGTATTGTCGTTTGTGGGGTTCTTCCGCTGTGTCTACCGTCTGCCGGTTGCGGTCCTGGCTGTCAAATCTGAAATCCCAGAGGGCGAGATTCGATCGGACAAAACTGAGCATCTCCTCGCTGAGAACCGGCACGACACACGCGTGATTTCAGGAGCCGGATGTCGACAAGCCACCCGACCACCGGCGCTACCTGGGAATCCAATTCCCCACTCTCCTTAATGGACTGGTCGAACTCCCTGCCTCGCCCGACAACGCACCGCCGTCACGTCGAAATACGTTCGAGACTCGCTTCAGGGAGAGCAGGCCGGAGACGCTGCAGTTCCGGCCGGCAGCAACCGAGCGGGGCCAGAGCAGTCAGCACTGCGACCACCCGATGGCAACCCTTCCGTGAAATCGGGTAAACCGGCGGCAAGCGCGAGTGACAGGCCGGAGCCCTGAAAATCGACGTAAGTCCCGGCCCAAGCGGATGCTATGGTGTGCTCCGGAGCCGGTCAACGCGGCTCAAACCGTGTCGATCAGGCAGTTCAGGCGAGCGACGCAACCTGTTCCAGCGAGGTGCGTTCCGTTGCCGCTGAAGTTCACATTGCGTCAGTCGGCTACACTGTTTCCTCGGTCCTCATGTCTCGGCCCTGAAATCCCCTTCGTGTTTGACCAGACTCTGAGCCGGTGGATACCGTGCCTGCCATGTCCGACGATGCTGAAACTTTCGAATCGCCCACCCCGACAGGCACTTCCGCTGCCGACCCAGTCCTGACGGCCACGGAACCCGCCGCGGCCGAACCGCATCCGGGACGCCGGCGCGTCCCGATCTGGCTGCGAGTGATCATCTTTCTGACGTGCTACGTCCTGTCGATCGGCCCCATGTTCTGGGTCTGGTGCGACGCCGAATACTTCAGCGGCAATCCCCTGGTGCGAGTCTTCTACGCCCCCCTGCGCCTGCTCTGCGGAATCCAGTTCTTCGAGGACTGGCTCAACCGCTATATCAACTGGTGGATTGCTTAACCCGGATTATTCATGAGGATGTAGCGGGGCACGGGGAAAACAGCCCCGCGTTCTCACCAATGGCTTCGCAAACGCTGCATCGTTATGAGCGGATTCCCGAATCTGTAGAAGCGGCCTGTATCGCCTCGGAAGCAGCCGAATTCCCAGCAAACTTCCGAGTTCGTCGGCATCTCAGGGCCACGACGTCCTGCATTTCCTGATTACAGAGACTTCAAAATTACAGAGACTTCAAATCGCCTGAGAGCAGCTTGATCTCTTCCTATCGGATCTGAGCCATCAGCCAACCTCCTGCATGATTTTCGCTGCAGATTCCTGACTGCGTTCTGCGTAAATCTCAGCCGTGTTGAAATTGGCGTGGCCGAGTACCGTCGAGGCGGCTTCGTCGAGAAGGCCAGATGAATGTAGATTTGCGCAAGCGACTGAGGCATGACGGCTGCTTTGTGTTTTTTCTGGGAACGGGTCGGCACCCTTTCAGAGCACAAATGCAGTGTCACTCGATCACCCAGGGTGCGCTGCGCGACTCTTGGCTTTGATCTGAAACGCCGTTGGCGTATGTCTCGCCACTTCTGACGGCGACACTCAGATTGCTGGCAAGGCTCAAGCACGACGGGTTTTCGACTGAACCTCACTGAAGCACCGAACTTTGCACCAGACAGGCATCCGGGAAGTTTTCATGCGACGAATTCTGAAGCGAATGGTCTGGTTCGTGGTTCTGTCAGCCGTCGTCGGCGCGATTGTGTTTGCGTTTCGGCCGCAGCCAGTGCTCGTCGATACGACGATCGTTCGTCGCGGGGCGCTGCAGGTGACGGTGGACGAAGACGGGCGAACCCGGATTCGCGAACGTTACATCGTGTCCGCGCCGCTGAACGGTCGGCTGCAGCGGCTGACGCTCGATCCCGGCGATTCGGTCAGACAGAACGAA
The DNA here is from genome assembly GCA_016124895.1 of bacterium. Lineage (GTDB taxonomy): Bacteria > Planctomycetota > Planctomycetia > Planctomycetales > Planctomycetaceae > JAPOLP01. Next base: position 16,539 of record WGMU01000129.1, on the reverse strand, counting down.
ACCGTCGTCGCAACGATCGAGCCGGTTGATCCAAGTCTGCTCGACGAACGCACGCTGGCGGAAACCCGGGCGCGGGTCAGCGCTGCGGAAGCCGAAGTTCAGCGGTCGACGGCACTGGTCGAACGCGCGAAGGTTACGGTCGACCAGGCCGAGTCGGAACTCGGGAGGATTCATCGCCTCGCGGAGCAGAACGGCGCGAGTGACGAAGAAGTCGAAGCTGCCCAACTGGCCTTTCGGACCGCCGAGCGTGATCACCAGGCGGCGAAGTTCAGCCGTGAGATCGCCGAGTTTGAACGCGAACTTGCACAGGCCGCGCTGATTCGGTCGGGGGCGAAGGCGAACGGCGACGGTGAGGCGTCGGCCGAGTACCTTGTCATCAGGTCGCCGATCTCCGGCGACGTGCTACGCGTGTTCGAGGAAAACAGCCGGGTGGTGACTCCCGGTACGCAGTTGCTGGAGATCGGCGACCCTGGCGATCTGGAACTCGAAATCGACGTCCTGTCGAGCGACGGCGTCGGCGTCCGGCCGGGCCAGGACGTGATCATCGATCACTGGGGTGGCGAACAGCCGCTGCATGGCCGAGTGCGGCTGATCGAACCATCGGCGTTTACAAAGGTCTCGGCGCTGGGTGTCGAGGAGCAGCGGGTCAACGTGATCGTCGACCTGACCGACCCGTCCGAGCAGCGTCGCGGCCTGGGCGACGCCTTTCGCATCGAAGCGCACATCGTGACCTGGCAGAACGACGACGTGCTGAAAGTCCCGACGAGCGCTGTGTTTCGATCGGGCAGCGACTGGAGTGTGTTCGCCGTCCGTGACGGCAGGGCTCAGCAGGTGACCGTCGAACCAGGCCATCGCAACTCGCTGGAAGTCGAGATCGTCAGCGGCCTCTCCGAGGGTGACGAAATCGTCCTGTACCCCGGCGACCGGATTCGTCACGGCACACTGGTGCAGAACCGTGAGTAGTCAATGCTGCGCAGCTCGGTTTTCCGAGCAGAAGTGCGGTCTGCGATGTTGGACTTTGCGGCCTGTTCCGGTCAGCGAAGGTTTTCTGATCGCAACTCGAAACCGACAGAGTCCGTGCCGGGCTGAGTCGCAACGGTCGGAATGATCGAATGAGCTAGCGCGCGTGTTCCGATTCTGACAGAGTCCGTCATCAGTTCGGCTCAATGCAGCCGTCGAAAGCCGGACACTCTGCCCAAGTTGCCTGACTTCTGTCGCGAACGGTCGGACACGGATGTCTCAACCCTGCCGCTCTCCACTTGCGCCTGCTCTGCTTGTCCTCGCCGTCGTGCTCACCGGCCGCACGCCGGATGACCTGCTGACGTCGGCGGCTCAGTCCGCGCCGTATACGGTTCGCTCGGACGTCGAGCATCCGTTCGATCCGGACTGGCCTGACGTCCAACTGATCCTCGCTCAGAAGTGCAACGGCTGCCATCGACCGGGAACTGATCAGACTGACCTGACCAACTGGGAGACGTTCATTGATGCCATGTCGGAAGACGAGCGGCTGATCGTGCCGGGCAATCCGGAAGCGTCGAAGCTCTACCAGGTCGTAAGCTGGAATCACAGCGAGTCCCTGGACTCAAAGGCCGACGCGACACCGCGAATGCCGTATGACGAAACCGAATGGCTGACCGGCGGGCAGCTTGAAACGCTGGCCCGCTGGATTCGCAACGGAGCACTCAAGTACCGACTGCCCGAAACGTGCTCAACCCGCCCACTGCTGGAAATTGACTTCCCGTCGGCGAAGGAATGTCGGGCCTGTCACCCGAAGCAGTACGAAGAGTGGTCGCGATCGATGCACGCTTACGCGCAGCACAGTCCGATCTTCGAAGCATTCAACCTGACGCTGCAGGAACGGACGAGCGGGACGATCGGGACATTCTGCTCACGCTGTCACACGCCGCTCGGTACGGCGCTCGGCGAGAATGGTCAGCGGCGCAATGTGAACCGTTCGCGACTGTCGATGGAGGGTGTCACCTGCGTCGTCTGTCACCGCATGGAGCGGCCTTATTACAAGGCGAATACCCGACGCCACATTGCGCCAGGCAGGCTCTCAGAAGTCTGCATGTACGGACCGTTTTCGGATGCCGTTTCGCTCAGCGAAAACTCACACGGCTCGCAGCAACTCGTTTCGATTCGGTCGAGCGCGTTCTGCGGAGCCTGTCACGATGTCACCAGCCCGCAGGGCATCCGCCTCGAAGAAGCCTTCAGCGAATGGCAGAACAGTCCGGCCGCCAGACGCCAGCTCACCTGCCAGCACTGCCACATGGGCCCGGTGCAGGGGATACCGACTCTGGAAGAAGACCGCCCGCTCGGATATGCCGCAATGGCCCCCGTCGGCAACGGAGAAACGTTTGCCACAGCCAAACGGCCCCTGTCCGACCACACATTCTCCGGCCCCGACTACTCAATCCTGCCGGACACTGAGTTTCCCGAGAAGCTCGACTGGATGTACGAGAAGGATTACCGCCAGACAGACCTGTTGACGGAACACGAAAAGCGATCACTCAACGACCTGCGCCGTCGCAACCGCCGACAACTCCGCATCGCTCAGGAGAAGCGTTACGAACTGCTGAAGAATGGAGCCGAACTCTGCGTTGACGTTCCGAACTGTGCCGAATGCGGTGGCCGATTCAACGTCGCCGTTGCCGTACGCAGCCGATTTGACGGCCACAACTTTCCAACCGGATTTACAGAGGAACGGCAGTTCTGGGTTTCGGTCGAAGTCTGTGATCCGGCTGGTCACTGCGTGTTTTCTTCAGGGACCTTTGATGCAAACTTTGACCTGCGCGATGAACACAGCCACGCAGTCGAAGCCGGAGAAGCAAGCTGGGACGCTGACCTGCTGAACTTCCAGAGCAAGTTTGTCGCCCTGACAAACCGTGGCACCGAACGATCGGTCATACTGTCAGTCAATCGCCACCTGACGCCGCTGAATTTTCTGCGTCCGGCGGACAGTCCGGTCGCCGCGTTTGGCCGTCACAGTTCGTTCCGTATCTCAAAGGGCAGCCTGCCGCCACTGAGTACCGTCAATCGTGATTACGCCGTGCGACTGCCGAAGACTCCAGGTGACTACCATGTCCGCGTACGACTGAATTACCGGCACATCCCTCCACATCTGATGGATGAGATCGGGGCTCCGCATCTGAAGCATCTGCTGGAAACGGTCGTGCTCGACGAGTTTGAATCGACGCTCAACGTACAGCCTCGCAGCGGAGGTCTGTTTCGACGATGAGCTGCGAGAGCGAAACAAGTCGCTGGTTGAAGGTTGCGGAACGGCTCGCCGTCGCCACATTTCTGGTCGTCATCGCCGCGTCAGGATTGGCATTCGCTGCGCCGCCGCAGTCCGATTCGTTCGATTCCGTCGCAACTTCCGACGGCTGGCTGTCACTGCCGGTTGTGGCTGCCGTCGATCGAACAATCAATGCAGAGGCGAACTCAACCGCAGCGGAGGAGGCTGTCGATGAACCGCTGCCGCCGCTCGAAGAGGAACTGCTGCTGCACGGTGGGTCGTACCTGTACTCACCTGAGGGTGATCAGTTCGGTTTTGACGAATCGCAGGAACATGGTCACGCTCAGGTCCTGCGTCTGCCGGAAAACTGGCAGAAACCTCTGCCCCCGCTGACCGGGTCTCAGGAGTTTCTCGGCCCGGATGAAATCCAGCCGTGGTGCGGTCTGAAATGGTTCGGTGAAAACGGCTTTCAGTGGGAACCGCGATTCGTCACCCACGGTTCGTATCAGGTTTTCGGGCAGGCACTCGAACTGGGTAACGCACGCCAGGATGGCATCGGACACAATCTGGTTCTCGACTTTGATCTGCGCGTAACAGGCACCGAACGGGCTCACGTGCAGTTTCGGCCATTCGGTCGCCGCAACACCGGCGGATCGTTCTTTCAGCTCAACGATCCGTCGCGTTATGTGGACAACTCGACGATCGCCCCTGACCGCTGGTGGGTCGAAGGCGAGCTATACAGCGTCTTCTCAGACTGGCTCGGCGACGAGTTCACGCCGTTCGATTATCACGTGACGCTGGGCAAGGTCCCGTACGCGGTCCACAACTCGCTGCTGATCAATGATGAAGTCACCGGTGTCATCGTCACCAAGAATACGCTGATCGTGCCGCCGCTCAGCAATCTGCTGGTTCAGGGATTCTACTTCTTCGACGACGTCAATACCGCGACGCCGAATGCGACCGACCTCGCCGGACTCCACGCGACGGCCGACTGGCAGCATACGTTCTTTGAAGCCACGCTGGCTTACGTCAGCCATTCCGGATCAAACGCGTACGACTCGCGTTACGCCGCAATCAGCGCCACGCAATTCTTCGGCCCATTGACGCTGGCCAGCAGGGCTCTGTTCAAGGGCGGTGATTCCGCGGGAACCGGTTCGGGCGAACTCTACGTCATCGAGACCAACTTTACGCGAGCGGCTTCGTCCAGAATCGAATGCGCGACCGGCATCGAAAAGGCCGTCGTCTACGCCAACTTCTTCAATGCGACGCGAGGCTGGTCGCCGATCGCCGGTGCAAATTTCAACCGCCTGCAAAGCAATTTTGCCGTCAATCCGCTCGTCCGGATCGGGCAGGGTTTCAACCCGAACGACACAATCGGCGTTGCGGCCGGCGTCGAGCTGTTCCGGCACCACGATGACGAGCAGTTCATTCCGGAAGTTGCTTACGAACAGGTTCAGGGCACGCCGGCCTGGGCAGTCGGTCTCCGCTGGCTGCGTAAGCTCGGCCCACGCATCTATCTGGACGCCAGCGGTGTGCTGAGCTGGTCGAGCGACCGCAGTCTTGAGCGCGAAGGCATCCTCGTCTCGACGTTCGTCCTGTTCTGACGACCTGCTGGAGAACCCGTTCCTGAGCAGAATGCAGGAATGAGAAATCGGTTGCCGGTACGGAAAACCCGGCGAGCCTCCTTCGGCCGACTGCCGGGTCGATCTTGACCCGAAATTGCTCCCTCGCGGATATTTCTGCAGATTTGCAGCGAACGGCTTGCTGCTTTCCCGGCTTCGGACGTCAAGGGAGTGACGTGATGAAACGCTGGCTCGCTGTCGCGACCATTGTGACCTATCTCGGAGTGCTGTTCTTCGGCGTCGCGTCGCACGCGCTCGGCTTTCGACAGGCCTCTCACCCCGGCATGTATTTCATTGTCTGGGACATGTTCTGCGGCTGGTCCGGCTACGAGAACCGGCTGCACATCATCGGACAGGGCGAGAGCGGTCGCTTCTATCAGATCGCTCCGGCTCCGTGGGGTGAGATCAAGCCGTTCGGCGATCTCGATCGGCATCATTACGACCCGTTTGCCAACCACAGCGGCACGATTGCCCTCAACACGCTGCGGCATACGCACCACGAACCCATGCGCAAGATCATGGTTGTCGAAGAGTGCTGGGCGAAGAAGTTCAATCTGCCCGATTCGCTCTGGGCACAGCGGTACGGCGAGAAGAAGCAGCCGTACTCGTACTTTTATCTGCGGAAAGAATATGCGCCGGATGGCGAGGTGCTGACACAGAATGCGTCCTGGTTTGATTATCAGGACCATCTGTGTCTGAGCGACAATCCGCGCCTGTGGCAGGACTCGCAGAAGGGCCGCTCGGCTTATCAGTTGCCGACGATCGCGACCGCCAGCCACGAGACTCAGTCAGCGACATTGCTTCCCGCGAACGGCGCCGCATGGATGGGCACCCGCTGAATTCAGGGATGAAGGACCCGCACTGTGAATGCAACATCGCGCGTCAATGACTTCTTCTTCGCTCAGGAACGTCCCTTCGGGCTTGCCCTGACGCGTATCAGCCTGCCGCTGGTTCTGCTGGCGGTGATGCTGCCACGCTGGTTTCACGCGCGCGAACTGTTCTCGGCCGATGGTGCTGCGGCGCCACTGGCGGTGAATTATGGCGTGCCGGACCTTCTGCCGATTCCATCCGGAACGGTCGCCGTGGCCATGGCCAGCGTTCTGTTGTTTACTCTGCTGACGTCGGCCGTCGGCTGGTGTACGCGGTTGTCGCTGGCGATTTCGTTCGTCCTCTACACCTATCTGAATCTGCTCGACTGTCTGGGCTCGCTGACGAAGTATTCCGTCATTGCGTCGCACGGACTGCTGCTGCTGTCGTTTTCGAACTGCGGAGCAATCTGGTCGCTGGATGCGCTGCTGAAGCGTCGCTCCGACCAGAACCGACTGCGGATGCCGTACGAAGCACCGCCGGATGCGTACGCCGCAGTCTGGCCGCGACGGATCATGCAGATTCTCACCGGACTGATTTATCTGGGCGCAGCCTTTACGAAGATGCACACGCCTGCGTTCTTCAGCAGCGATCAGATGCGGCAGTGGATGCTGACCAACGTAAACCATGCCAATCCGCTGGGTGAATGGCTGGCCGGCTATCCGGAAACACTCGTTGTCGCGGCATATCTCACGATCCTGTGGGAAGTGCTGTTTCTGTTTCTCGCCTGGAGCGGCACTGCTCGCGTGCTGATGATCGGTCTGGGGGTCGTTTTCCACCTGGGAACGCTGCTGCTGCTGGGGCTCTACATTTTCCCGCTGGTCTGCTTCTCGTTGTATCTCGCGTTTCTGAATGAGCACGATATGCAGCGGCTTGGAGCGTGGTTCCGGCGTCTGGTCCGGCGTGGCAATCGAGTCGCGGTCGCACTGCGGCGGTCACTCCCGCACGTTGACGGCTGGCGGCTGCCGCAGATTAACCTGCCTCAATCACGCGGCGCATTCGCCTTTACGCTGCTGCTGCTGGTCTTCGGCGGCGTCGAACTCGAATATCAGATGGATCCGTTCGGAACGAGACGCACCGCAGGTGCTTACGAACTCGTCGAACTCGACACCGACACCGTGGGCCGGATGCTGCGCCCCAGCGAGCCGATTCGCGATCAGGACAAATTCCTCTCGTTTGAAATCGGCACTGACCTGCTGAGTGACGTCGTGATCAATCGTCGCCAGGAGTTTCGGCATGGCGAGGCGCTGGTCGCTCAGGTCGTCCTGACGCCGCCACACGAAGACATGTGGATTGAGTGCAATCTGCACGACGCCGACAATCACGTCATCGACGAAGTCGGCCAGATCGTTGAGCGGTCACGACTGCGGGCAAGCTGGGCTTACGAAATGAAGCAGTCGCTCGAACCTGGCACTTACTGGCTGGTTATCCGCGTCCGCGGTCGGGAAATCACCCGCCGCTCATTCACGCTCCTGGCTGACAAATAGTCCGAACAGAATCGCGAATTGCTCCGCGATCGAAGCATCGTGATGCAGTCTGTCCCGCGATAAACCGCTCGGCGATGGCAGAAGACCGCTGGCGGTGTCCGGGTCCGTTTTGCACAGCGTCTACGGTGCCTCCGCCTGCTCATTCCACTGGACGATGCGCACGGAGCCGTCCTTTTCGGAGTACTCATAAGCGCCAATTTCGAAGGCATCAAACATCGGTCGCTGAGTGCCGACGAGGTCGCGAGTGATCAGGCCGCCGGTTGACGTCCCGGCGTTGATCGCGGGGGAACCTTTCGCGAGACGGAAGTCGCCCTGTGCATAATCGACAAATCGCGGCGGCTTGAGAACGTCGCCGACGCCGGGAGCGGTCCCGAGATAAGGCGTCGCGTGGCCGGACAACAGATTACTGCCATGAGTCAGCGTGCCCTGCCGCGAGTTGTCAATGCCGACCGTATTCGGCACGGTCGCGGTTCCGTCGCCATAAACGACGAGATTGTTCCGCACGGTCGCAATGCCGGCTCCGTGATGAATGCCGATTTGATTGTCGACCAGCGTGTTGTTCCAGACGTCGGCCTGACCGGCGATTGTCTGCGTCAGCAGACCGTACGAGTTACCGCGCAGCACGTTGTTCAACAGCGCGGCGGCATTCACGTTCCAGGCCGAAATGCCGCGCTGGTTTCCCGTCAGTTGATTGCGGCGGGCGGTCAGTGTCGTCAGTGCCGACGCGTTGACACCAGCGACCGAGATGCCGACTCCCCTGTTGCGGCTGACGACGCTGTCTTCGATTGTCAGCGGGCCGTCCGAGTGCTGCAGACCGGTCTGGTTACCGCTGATCGAGACCCTCTGAAGCTGCGTGCTGACGCCCGACGACAGCAGTCCGTAGCCGCTGTTGCCACTGAGTTCCGAATCGCTCAACGTCAGCAGGGCACGAGCCGGCAGCTTCGCATAGACACCATTCGCGCCGTCCTTCAACGCGACTTCGCGAAGTTCGACAGTCGGCGACGCTGCGTCCTCGTCACTCTGCAAATGAATCCCCCAGTCCCGGGCACCGCTGACGGTCGTGCGTTCGACGACCAGTTGTGTACCGTTGATGTGCTGCAGCCCGGTACCGCTGCCAATGATCGTCACGTCGCGGCAGACGAACTGCCCCTCGGCCTGACTGAGGCCGTATGCGTTGCCGTCGAGCGTGAGGCCGCTGACGTCGAGATCGCCCTGCGCGGAATAAATGCCGTAACCGTTATCAGACAGCTCAAAGCCGGCGGCGTTTGTCAGCGTCAGGTCGGCTCCGACAACGCCCAGACCGAACGAGCCGTTGCGGCGGATCGTCAGATCGCGACTGGTCTCGAAGTCAAAGCTGACGCGGTTCAGCAGCAACCCATAGGTCTGATGACCTGAGATGGTCGAGTTCGCCACCGTCGCCAGTTGGCCATCGCCACCGCCGTTGAAGCAGACGCCGTTGGTGCCGTCCTCGATCGCGGAGTCGGTCAGCGTCAGTCCGTCGCCGCTCGCAAAGACGCCCCATTCGGAACATCCCTCCGAGGAGAACTGGCTGACGTCGAGCGAGTCGAGATTCTCGGCAAAGATGCCGTAACCCGTTCCGCGGACCGAGACGTCGCTGATCACAGCGTCGCGCCGCGAGATCTGCAGTGCGTTGTCGAGCACCGGTACTCTGAGTGCGCTCAAGGCCGCCAGCCGCGTTGAGCGGTCGCCGAGACGGATGCCGTTCTTGCCAGCGAACGTCGACTGCTCGACCGTCGTCTGCAGCGAATCGGAATCGATCGCCCACTCGCCAATGCCAGTGAAGTCGCAGTCGCGGCACTCGCAAAGCTGAGTCTGCTCGGTCGCCAGTCCAGTCGACACATTGTCGAACGTCACGCCGGAGAGAACGACGTCACCCTGCTGAACAACGAGCGCCGTCGCGAGGTTTGAGAATGAGCAGTTCGAAAAGCTGACACGGGTGTCTGCCCCGGTTGCCGAAATACCGTTTCCCAGTCGTCGGGCACGGGATGACGTCTCGAAATTGAAGCCGTCGAATGTCACGTTGCCGATGTTCTGCAGCGCGAGACACCAGCCATCGGCCTGCGGCGACAGCACGACGCGTCCGCGATCACCGGTGAAGCGACCGCTCGCATCACCGATCAGCGTCACAGCGTCCGCATTCGCCTGCGTGTCAGATTGCAGACCGGAGCCTCCATTCGCACTTGAGCTGCCCCTGTTCGGACTTGAGCTGTTGCGTGAACCCGAACGCGACCGACTTTCGCGTCCGGTGTTGCCACTGCGGGAGTCAGCCTTACGGGAACTGCTTCCACTCCGCGAACTGCTGCCTCGATCGTCGTCGCTGTTCCGCCCCGAGTTTCGACCGCTACCGCGGCCGTCGCCGTCAGGCGAGCTGCGGTTGCTGCTGTGATCGCTGTTCGAGTTCGACTGACCGCCGCGGCCGCGACCACTGTTACGCTCGCTGCTCGCGCCGTTCTCGTTCCGGCCGCTGCTGCTGCCGCGCTGTGAGCTTTCGCGCTGCGAGCTGCTGCCGCGTCCGCTGCTGTTGCTTGAACCTTCCCGGCCACGACTGCCGCGATCGTCGTCGCCATTCCGGCTACTGCCTCGACTGCGATCGTCATCGCGGTTCGAGCCGCGGCTGTCGCCGTTGCGGTCCTCTTCGTCCCGGTCAGAGTTGCGTCCGCTCCGATCCTCGCCGTCATGCTCGTCGTCGCGGTTCCGATTGTTCAACAGGTTCTGCGTGTTGCCACTGCCGGCTGTAATTGTCTGCTCGATCTCGTAAACACCGCCGCCAACGTACACGACATCGCCAGCGACAAGCGTTTCCTGAAAGACGCGGCCGAGCGTCACGAACGCGGACTGAGCCGTTCGTCCGTCATTGCTGTCGCGACCGGACTGCCGCACGTAGTAATCGCGCGCCGCGGCAGGCTCGACGGTCAATCCCGAAGCGATGAAGGCGGCAACCGACAGCAGAAACAGTCGCAGATTCATGGAACAGCTCATCAGGGTGCCCGACATTCGAGTTTCAGCATCAGTGATGACTGACCGTAAGATCGAGACGTTCGATTTCAGTGACGTGCCAGGTGCAGAATTCAACGAGTGAGAAGTTCAATCGGAGAGTCACAAACTTCAGAATTCAACGCGGCACTGCTTCGATCTGAGGCAGGTCAGGCTGATTGATCTGCGGCAGGTCGACCAGCGGAGGTAACGGCATGGTCGGCAGCGCGGCGAAGTCGACGGGAATCGGCAATCGCCCGTCCGTGTCGTCTGCTCCGCGGTTCCCGTTCTGCGACCACGCCCCACGCCGCCGAGAGGGACTCTGTGAACGCTGCTCCTGTGCGACGCTCACTCCGGCGGGCGACTGATGGCAGAGAGCGAATTCCAGTTGTTGATTGGCATGCCGCACGCTGACACGCGGTTCGTCGACACCGACAATCTCCAGGTCGCCGAGCAGCTCTCCAGCCGCGACGATTTCCAGCTTCCCGTTCAGATGCAGCATGGCCTTTGGCGACTCACCCTCGACCTGCACGAAGCCAATAATGAGCAGATCGAGTTTCGCGAGTTCTTCGGCGGCGGACTCGACGGCAGCGATTGCCGGCACAGGCGGCTGTTCGATCGACTCGAGGATTTGTGGCGAAAAGAAGTCGATGTTTTCCGGGAATGGTGGAGCGAACGCATCTTGGGTCATATCGCTCGTCGTTGCCGGAATGGACGCGACCGGTTGATCCGACGCCGGAGTGGATTCGGGCGCCGGCCCGGAACCGGACTCGGCAGCCACAACCGCTGCGTCGTCTGCGGACGAGTCGCCGACGAGAGACTCACCGGTGTTGGCGACCGACGGTCCGGATTGCGTCGATCGATTGCAACCAGCAATGCTCAGCACCAGCAGCATCGTGACTGTGAGAAATCTCCAGACCATCGGAAGCGCTCCCGGAACCGAAAGGCGCGACAGCGTCCGCAACACCACGCACGGACCGCAACCTTCCAGTCTCTCGTAGGTTGTCCGCACGCCGGAGGACGACCAAATGCGTCGCCGCAAGAGACTTCGTGGATCGTTCAGGGATTCGCCTCAGAGTCCACCGCGGGCCTCGACGATGCTGCGTTTTGTTCCGGCAGCAGGCGTTGCCGTTTCGCCTCACGCGACCGAATTCGGTTGCCGGTTCAAAAGAGCTGTCCCACGTTCCAGCGAAAGATGGCGGACTGCGCGCCGGGGTCGCTTCAATTCGCGACGCCGTAGCAAGACGTCGTCATTGGACATCAGCGTTTCGCCAGCCAGCAACCGACAGTCGTACCAACGGACTCAAACCATGCAGACCGGGTTGAGAATTCTGCTGATCGAAGATGACCCGCTGATGGCCGACGTGACGAGTTATCGGCTGGAGCTGCTCGGTTATCGAGTTACGGTATCGACGACGGTTGTCGCAGTCTGGCAGGCGATCGACCGTTCGATTCCGCATGCCATCCTGCTGAACTTTGACTCGGAAGACCTCGACGGATTCGGATTGCTGGAACAATTCGCCAGCGACCAGGGCACGTCCGAGATTCCTGTCCTGGCACTGTCAGCCGACGCCGAACTGGAGCGCGTCGAACGAGCCTGGAAGAACGGTGCTCGGGATTACCTGCTGACTCCGTACGACCCGCTGGCGCTCGAGCAGAAAGTCGCGCGCCTGTTCGACGGTATCGAACCGCAGCCGGAAATCAGTTCCGAGCCCGGAATCGGCGCCGGGTCGAAAGTAGCAACAGCTTCACCAACGGACGACGGGCTGGCGAAACAGGACGAGGCACGCGTGCTGGCCGCGATCGATCAGGCGATTACCGCGGAACTTGCCGCAGCAAAGACAGCCGAGGCCCGGGAAGACCACTTGCAGATTCGACGTCAGGAATGATTCAACATGGCAGGCCGTCTGGGCGACATTCTGATCGACCGCGGGCAGCTCACCGCCGAGCAGCTTCAGGAAGCGCTGGCGACGCGCGGACTGCTTGGCGAAATCCTGCTCAGCCGCGGCTGGGTGACGCGGCCGCAGCTTGGAAGTGCGCTGTCCGAGCAGTTTGAAGTTCCGTACGAAAACATCAGTGCGGAAGATATCCCCGCGCAGATCGTCCGCCTGGTGCCGGAACACTTTGCACGAACTCGCCGCGTCGTGCCGATCCGCGTCCGGCAGAGCTGGATGCTGCTGGCAATGGAAGCGCCTGACGACATTGAGGCGATTTCCGAAGTCGAGCTGCTCACGGGTTACAAGATCGACCCGGCCATCGCGCTGCGGGAAGACATCCTGCAGGTGCTCGATCGCGGCTTCGACGAACGTGTCACCGCCCGACAGACCGCCGTTGATATTCGCGTCGCAGAACTCGAAGCCGCGCGCGACGCCGGTGAGCTGCAGATCGAAGCGGCTCGCGACGAGGAAGCTCCGGTCGTTCGGCTCGTCAAATCGATTCTGATGGGGGCCGTCAATGCCGGCGCCAGCGACATTCATCTCGAACCGCACAAACCGCAGATGCGAATCCGCTACCGCGTCGATGGCGAGCTGCAGCAGGTGATGACTGTCCCGAACGACAGCGAAGAAGCCGTCATCGGCCGCATTAAGGTCATGGCCGATATGGACACGACGGAGAAACGGCGACCTCAGGACGGCAATCTGACCGTCAATGAAAACGGTCAGCGGGCCAGCTTCCGCGTGAGCTGCATTCCGTGCGTCGATGGCGAAAAGGTCGTCATGCGCGTACTCGACGAAAGCAACAAGGACTATGGGTTCGAGTCGCTCGGCATGGCTCCGAAGGAGATCGATACATGCCGCGAGCTGATCGCAAAGCCATACGGCATGATCGTCGTTACCGGGCCGACCGGGTCCGGTAAGACAACGACGATGTACACAATGCTGACCAGCATCGACTCGAACGAGAAGAACGTGTCGACGATTGAGGACCCGGTCGAGTTCCGGCTGCCGGGCATCAATCAGGTGCAGGCCAACAATGAGCACGGAATGGGCTTTGCCAACGGGCTCAAGTATCTGATGCGTCAGGATCCGGATGTCATTCTGGTCGGCGAAATCCGCGATCACGAAACAGCAACGGCGGCGGTTCAGGCGGCTCTGACCGGGCACCTGCTGATCAGCACGCTGCATACGAACGACGCCGTCGGCGCAGTGACTCGATTGAACGACCTGGGCCTCGATCATTTCAAGATCGCCGGCGCACTGCTGGCCTCAATGGCTCAGCGACTGCTGCGGAAGATCTGCCCGTACTGCCGCGAGGAAAACGAGCCGAATCCGCGGATGCTCGAATACCTGCTCGAAGGCCGCTCGCTGCCCGCCGGTGCGAAGTTTTACCGCGGTGTCGGCTGCAAGAAGTGCCTGGGCACGGGCTTCATCGGCCGCATTCCGATCTACGAAATCATGCAGGTCTCGATGGAACTGGAGAAAGGCATCGAAGCCGGGCTGCCAACCTCGAAGCTGCGTGAACTGGCAATGGCAGACGGAATGACCGTGCTGCCGCAGGCCGGAATGCAGCAGGCGCTTGCCGGGCTGACCACGGTCGAAGAGGTCTACTACAAGCTCTCAACGTAAAGGCAGCGCGAAGATTATGGCGTCCTCACTGACGATTCCGCACCGAGCACAGAAGCAGAAGAAGCAGGGACTGGAAGGTCTGTTGCAGAGGCTGTCAGAGATTCAGGTCGGCGGCGGGGCGGCTGTCAGAATCCGGCGTAAGGATCTGGTCTATATCTTCCGGAACCTGGCGACGCTGCTGGCCAACGGGCTCTCGCTGGCGAAGACGCTCGAAACGCTGTGTGAAGAGAAGTCACTGAAGCGTTATCGCGACCTGTTCGAGTCGATGGCCCGGCACGTGACGCGTGGCTCGACACTCAGTGCCGCGATGAGCGAATGGCCACAGAGCTTCAGCGAGCTGATGGTCAATCAGATCCGGATCGGTGAACGGTCGGGGGCGCTGAGCGACACGATTGCCCGCATTGCTTCGCAGCTTGAAAACGGAGCGAATATCCGAGCGACGATCGTCAAGAAGCTGAGCTACCCGTGCCTGCTGGCCACGGCCGGGGCGGGAGCGCTGACCTTTATGCTGCTGTACGTCGTGCCGACGTTCGAGAAGATGTATTCGGATTCCGGCGCAGAGCTGCCAGCGATTACGCAGTTTCTGATCGAAGTCGGCCGACTGCTGACGACGTATGGCTGGGCGATCGCGCTCGGACTCGTCGGTCTCGCTGCCGCGCTGATCTCGACCTGGCGACAACCGGCCGGGCGTCAGTTGATCGAACGCATTGCATTCAAGGTGCCGATTCTGGAATCCTGGCTGAGGAGCGTCGCGCTGCTGCAGTTCACCGACGTTCTTGGCAATCTGATGGAATCAGGCTTCAACCTTGCCGATGCGCTGCCGCACACCAGCAAGGCTGTCAGCAGCCGCCTTGTCCGGGACAGCGTCGAGGAACTGCAGTCGGCCATTCTGCGCGGTGAGCGCTTCAGTCGCGAACTGGAAAAACGCGCGGACATCTTCCCGCCGGTCGTCACACAGTTGGTGATTATCGGCGAGCGAACCGGCACGCTGCCGGCCGCGACGCAGCACATTCGGCAGCACCTGCGGCGCGAAGTTGATCGCTATACCGCCCTGCTGACCGGAGCAATCGAACCCGTAATGACGATCGGCCTGGCCATCTCGATCGGCGGCATCCTGCTGGCAGTTTACCTGCCGATGTTCGACATGATCGGAGCGATGAACCACTGATGAGTCTTCCTCGAAACATGAAACGGTGCAACGGCCGCCGGCAGCGCAGCGGGTTTTCAATGCTCGAACTGCTGGCTGTGATCGCGATCATGGGGATCATCGCGATCATTGCTCTGCCGCGGATTGGGAACCAGTCGCAAACGACGAAGGCGACGGCCTGCGACGTCCAACGCGGGAATATCGACGTGCAGACGCAGCTCTGGTTTCGGAATCGCGGCACCTGGCCGGCTCGCGATCTAAGCGACATCGGCAGCAACAGCGACTACTTCCCGGACGGATTGCCAACCTGCCCGGTTGACGGAGCGGAGTACCGCTTTGACAGGTCGACCGAGCAGGTCGTTGCGCACGACCACGCACGATGAGCCACCCTGACGAGGAATCTCCCGCGGAACGTGAGGGATCAATTCTCAGGCACAAACACGTCAGCGACCTAAGCTGACACTATTGCGTCATCGCAGCCGGTGATCGGCCATGTGGTCGCAGACACCTTCAACGGCGCGCGGGCAACTGGTAGCACCGTGTGCTTCATCGTCAGAACTCGAATTTCGAGAGGGGCAAACCATGGTCACGATTTATCGCACAGGTCAAAAGGGACGTCAGCGACGAGCCGGCTTCTCGCTGCTGGAACTGCTCGCGGTCGTCACGATTCTCGGCATCATCGCCGTCGTCGTGATTCCGCGCATCTCGGTGTCGGCCGACGCCGCCAAGCAGAACGCTCACAAGCAGAACATTGCAGAAATCAACGCCGCCGTCGAACGCTGGTACTTCGAAAAAGGCTCGTATCCGAAAGCGAACCTGACGGATATCGGAGCCGACTCGAACTACTTCCCGGACGGTATCCCGACAAATCCGTTGACCAGTGCGAAATACACGCTGAACAGCAAGAACCGGGCTCAGTAAGCGGACTCCTCTGTACGGTGATGTCCATGCAACGTGACCAGCCCGGCCCGCGAAGTCCGCAGCGGCGAGGAGTGACTCTTCTGGAACTTCTCGTCGTTGTGACGCTGGTGGGTATCCTGTCGACGGCCGTCGTCGGTCGTTACGGCCGGGCTGTGTTTGGAGATTTCGGTGCCCGGACCGAGGCTCACCAGTTGTGGCTGGACATACAGCTTGCCCGCCGCGAAGCCATTCGCACGGGTCTGCCGTATACGGTCCTGATGACCGGCAGCAGTGCGGGCTCATGGACCGGTTACGAAATTGTGGCTGGCTCTTCAGCGGAAGCCCGCTCGGGACGCGGTGAAACGATCGGCGAACCGCGAATCTTTCCCACAGAGATGACAGCCAGCGGTGATTCCGCGACCGTCGAATTCAATTTTGAAGGACAGGCTGACCGCGCTGTGACGCTGCAGCTTCGCGGTCCGCATCGAAGCTGGCAGGTGCAGGTGCTGCCATTGATCGGCTCAGTCATCGTGACGGAAAACACATCGTCCTGACGCCGAACAACCTTCCAGGCAATCTTCCGAAAAGGCGTGGCAATGAGGCCGGTCAGTGGACATCGTCGGCAAGCCAGTCATTCGGCAGCGAGTCCGGATCGCCACCGACGCGCTGGAGTCAATCTGCTTGAGCTGATCGCGGCCTCGACGATTCTCGCGACGACGCT
>WGMU01000168.1 GCA_016124895.1 bacterium | reverse complement strand
CGAGCCGGCACCGTCTGGGTGAACTGCTACGACGTCTTCGATGCCGGCGCTCCGTTCGGCGGTTTCAAGATGAGCGGCATCGGTCGCGAACTCGGAGCCGCAGCGCTCAACAACTACACCGAATTGAAGACGGTGACGATGAGTCTGGACTGAGAGCCGGATTCTTCTGACGCAAAGACGCTGAGTCGCGAAGGTTCGCAAAGAATAACCGCGCTCAGTTCAAGCCGGATTTGTCGCACGTGTCGGGTTCTTACTTCGCGTTTCTTTGCGACTCGGCGGCTTTCTGTCAGCTCAGACAATAAGACTGCCAATCGCACATCGTGGAATGACCAGTGGACATCGTTCTGGCCAGTACGTCGAAGTACCGTCGCGAACTGCTGGAACGGACCGGGTTGACGTTTCGCAGTCTGGCTCCGTCAGTTGACGAATCGGGGTTTCAGCAGCAGGAACTGGAACCGGCGACGATTGCATCACTTCTGGCGATTGCCAAGGCCGAAAGTCTCATCGGGCTGGCTCCGGATGCGGCGATCATTGGCAGCGATCAGGTCGTTGATCTGGATGGGGAACTGCTGGGCAAACCGGGTTCGGTCGAGGGGGCGATTGCTCAACTGCAGAAGATGGCCGGGCGAGAGCATCGGCTGATTACGGCAGTCGCCGTCTGGCATCAGTACCGCACACGACTGCACATCGAGATCACAAAGCTGCGAATGCGCCCGCTGTTCCGGCACGAGATCGAGCGTTACGTCGCGTTCGACAACCCGATCGACTGTGCCGGATCGTACAAAATTGAGTCGCAGGGCATCGCTCTGTTCGAGCAGATCGACACGCAGGATTACACGTCGATCATCGGCCTGCCATTGCTGGAACTCGTTGCGATGCTGCGCAACTGCGGCATCCAGATCCCGTAGCATCAATCCTGACACACACGATTCCAGAATCGAAAAATCCGGAGTACTACAGGTTCGCTGCTTACACCGTTGAAGTCGCCGCGCTGAGATGAATATGTGCAGCCAGACTGTCGAGCGTTTCCGGGTAGTCGCTGCGAGCATGCACGCCGCGGCTTTCGCGGCGCTCGCGAGCGGCAGTTGCGATCAGACGCGCGACGGCCAGTTGGTTCTGAAGTTCCCAGCCCTGCGGTGCAGAGAACTCGCGGCGTGACACATAGCGGTCCCAGAAGCTGATCTGCTCAATGGCGTGCGTCAGCGATTCTTCGCGGCGACTGATGCCGACGCTCCGCCACATCAGCGCGTGGAGAGCGTTTTCGATATCGACCAGATCGAGCTGATCATCTCCGCCTTCCGGATCCGGCCAGTCGGAAACGAGCGGCAGGGCGCGGAATGAGTCGGCGATTTCCAGTGCCTGCTGTGATGCCGCGCGACCAGCGCGCAACCCGAAGACCAGACCTTCCAGCAGACTGTTGGAGCCAAGCCGGTTCGCTCCATGCAGTCCAGATGCTGTGACTTCGCCAGCCGCCAGCAGACCGGGAAGTGTCGTCTCTGCGTGTTCGTTAATGACCAGTCCCCCGATCATGTAGTGGGCTCCAGGGCGGACCGGAATACGGTCACGCGCCAGATCGAGACCGAATTTCGCGCAGACTTTACTGATATGTGGAAAGCGTTCGGCTACCAGTTGCGGGTCGAGATGGCTGAGCTGCAGGTAAACGCACGGGTGCTGTGTCTTCTCCATCTGAGCGGTAATCGATTGACTGACGACGTCACGCGGCGCGAGTTCCGCAGCCTCGTCGTAATCGGCCATAAAGCGGTGGCCCTGGCAGTCAATCAGCCAGGCTCCCTCGCCACGGACAGCTTCTGAAATCAGGTGCCGTGCCGAGCCCGCGATGTATAGAACGGTCGGGTGAAACTGCATGAACTCCATGTCGCGGAGTTCGGCTCCCGCGCGAAACGCGAGAGCATGACCATCGGCTGTGGCGATGTCCGGGTTCGTTGTTTCGCGGAAGAGCCGGCCCGCTCCACCAGTACACAGAATGACTCGCTTGGCCCAGACGATCGTCTTGCCGTGTTCTTCATTCCAGACGATCGCACCGACGCACTGCCCGCCATCAGTCAGCAGATCGATCGTAAAGGTCCGTTCCCAGATCTGGCTGGCTGCCGACGAGCGAATCTGCTCAATCATCGCGCGCATGACTTCCTTACCGGTCGCGTCGCCGAGTGCGTGCGCGATGCGTCGGTGACTGTGGCCGCCTTCCTGAGTCAGCGCGATATTGCCGTCGACCTTGTCGAAGTTCGCACCCATCGCCACCAGCTCGCGGATTCGCTCGGGAGCTTCACGGACGACCATTTCGACGACGTCACGATCGCACAGACCTTTGCCCGCGGCGATCGTATCAGCAGCGTGGCTGGCGATATCATCCAGCGGGTCGAGCACGCCGGCGATGCCTCCCTGAGCCCAGGCACTGTTCGAGACATCGAGCTTGTCTTTCGAAACCACGATCGTCTGCAGGGACGAATCGATCTCAAGAGCTGCTCGAATTCCGGCAATTCCACCGCCGATGACGAGCACATCGGTGAAGACATGCGGCACTCGTTTGGGAAAGAACCGGACGAGGTACCGGCGGCCGGGGGTCACAGTCAGTTTACGCACAGCAGTCAGGCTTTCTGTCGCCGCGGATCAGGCGGCCAGGGCAGGAGAAATCCGGGCCGCAGATTGAACACGGAAGAACCGTGGATTTCCATCACGCCGCGTTTTCCGGTGGGTGAATGCCCCCCCGATCAGCACTGTCCTGACAAAACAAAACCCGCCGTGTTCGATGGGCGAAGCACGGCGGGCTTTAGGTTTCACCTGGCAGACGAGCCCTGCAACCAGCGGGGCTTTGATAGAGGCCTCATTCTTCTTCGTCGTTTTCGCCACCTTCGTCACTGGCCTCAGCGTTCTCAGCGAGAACTGCCTTGCGGGACAGTTTGACGCGATTCTGGTCGTCAACGGCGATAACTTTGACTTCCAGGACATCGCCGACTTTGCACACGTCAGACACGTTCTTGACGAAGCCGTCAGACAGTTCGCTGATGTGGCACAGGCCGTCTTTTCCTGGAGCGATTTCGATAAACGCACCGAAGTCCTTCACCGAGCTGACCTTGCCGGTGTAGGTGCGGCCGACCTTAACCTCTTCGGTCATCGCTTCGATGCGTGCCAGAGCTTCTTCGGCACCAGCGGCATCGTGCGACGCGATGGTAACGTTGCCTTCCGGCGAGATATCGATCTGCGTACCCGTATCTTCCTGCAGAGCGCGGATCGTCTTGCCGCCGGGACCGATCAGCATGCCGATCTTTTCCGGATCGATCTTCGTTTGCAGCAGACGCGGGGCGTGCTGCGAAATCTCTTTCCGCGGCCGGCCGATGGCCTGCAGCATCGAACGGAGCAGTTCGCGGCGGGCCTTCTTGGCCTGCTCCAGCGTCGCTCGAATGATCGGCTCGTCGATGCCTTCAATCTTCAGATCGAGCTGAATGCCGGTGATGCCTTTCCCCGTTCCGGCGACTTTGAAGTCCATGTCGCCGTGATGGTCTTCGTCGCCCATGATGTCAGTCAGGAGCGTCCACTTGCCCTCATCTTTGACGAGGCCGATCGAGATTCCGGCCACCGGCTGAGTGATCGGGACGCCCGCGTCCATCAGGGCCAGCGTTGCCGAGCAGACACTCGCCATCGAACTCGACCCGTTCGATTCCGTGATGTCCGAAATCGCGCGGATTGTGTACGGGAACTTTTCGACTGGCGGCAGCACCCACTGCACCGAGCGTTCTGCCAGCATCCCGTGGCCGATTTCGCGACGCCCAGGTCCGCGGATCGGGCGACATTCGCCGACGCTGTAGGACGGGAAGTTGTAGTCCAGCATGAACCGCTTCTCGAAGTTTTCGACCGGCCCATCGACCCGCTGCGTATCGCGTGCGGTCCCGAGAGTAATGGTGGCGACCGACTGAGTTTCGCCACGGGTAAAAACCGCAGAACCGTGAACGCGAGGAATGATGCTCACTTCGCTCTCAACCGCTCGCAGGTCGTCGGGTTTGCGGTTGTCGAGTCGCACGCCTTCCTGCAGCAGGTCACGGATGACTCGCTTTTCGAGCTTGTAGAAGGCCTTGTTGAAGTCTGCGAGCGATTTGCCATCGGCGGTCTCTTCTCCGCCATCCGGGAAGAACTCCGCCTTCAATTCGGTCTTGATTCCGTCGACGAGAGCATGACGTTCCTGCTTCGGTTTGCCGACTTTCGACTCGCGAATGCGTGTATACGCTTTCTCCTTGAGGAGACTCGTAAACGGATTCTCCGGCGCGGCCGGAAATTCTTTGGCCGACAGCTTCAGAGCTTTGACCAGTTCTTCCTGCAGTCCGCACAGCTCAGCGACGGCTTCATGAGCGAACATAATGGCGTCGGCCATGATGTCTTCGGGAAGCTGATCACCAAAGCCTTCGATCATCAGTACCGAATCTTTACTGCCGGCAACGATCAGATCGAGTGAACTCTGGGCGAGTTCCTCGGCAGTCGGCAGCAGTACGAGTTCCTCGTCAACCAGACCAACGCGTACCGCGGCAATCGGGCCTTTGAACGGAGCCTCGGAAATCATCAGTGCCGCGCTGGCACCGTTGATCGACAGCACGTCCGGGTTGTTCTCGCCGTCGTAGGAGAGAACGTTCGACATGATCTGTACTTCGTCGTTGTAGCCGTCCGGGAAGAGCGGTCGGATCGGACGATCAGTCAGACGAGCGGTTAGAACTTCGCGCGTCGTTGGACGTGATTCACGCTTCATGAAACCGCCGGGAAACTTACCGGCAGCGGCGAACCGCTCACGGTAGTCGACGGTCAGCGGAAAGAAGTCGATACCGGCACGGGCCGGACCGGTCTGAGCCGCAACAAAGACAACGGTCTCGCCGTACTGAACGGTGATGGCGCCGCTGGCCTGCTTGGCGAGGTAGCCGGTTGAGAGGCTGAATTCCCGTCCCGCGACTTCTCGGGTGACTGTGGTCTGTTCCACGATTTCTTTTCCTTTGCGATTGAACGTCGGCCATCGGACTTTGCAGCGTCCGGATTCTTGTAGAAGCGAGCCGACGAGCGAGACTCGAACACAGCACGTTGCGAAAACTGCCGAACCAGATCGGAGCCGTTCGAGCCTCTGAGCTTGAAAACCAACACTGCTTCCCGCACACCGACACAACTACTACTGGCATTCCGGCGAGACCACGCTCCAACCGGACACCCCTCAGCAGGCCAACGGACCAGGCATACTGGCGTCAGGCCGCGCTGAATGGGCTCGTTCGAAAAACGAAGCAACTGCACCAACGGGAAACAACCGACATTTGCCCAGCGTTGGCCGGGACTTCAGCGGGCCGTGTTCAACACTCTCGAACAGTTCGAGCAACCTGCGAGCACGGCCGGGCACAACACTCACGAAAAAAGGCGGCGCGATTGCGCCGCCTGAATCGTTTACTTTCGGAGACCGAGCCGTTCCAGCATGCTCTGATACCGCGACTCGTCATTCTTGCGGAGGTAATTGAGCAACCGCCGCCTCCGGGCCACAAGCATCAGCAGCCCGCGTCGGCTGGCGTGATCCTTGTTATGCTCCTTCAGATGAGCCGTCAGGTTCTCGATGCGGTGACTCAGCACCGCAATCTGCACTTCGGGTGAGCCGGTATCAGCGTCCGTCCGCTTGTACTCACCAATCAGTTCTGTTTTCTTTTCTGCCGTAATTGACATTGCCGAACGTCTACCTTGTTCAATTCAAGACATTTCCCAAGTGGAGAAGTGCGGCAGTGTAACGTCAGCCGTCCGCGAATCAATCGACGGGCAGGCTCGCCGGCGTCCGCCATCCGAGGAATTCACGGTCGCTGGCCGCTCCTGCGTGGCGAGATCTGAAGGCTGTGCTCCCAACTTGAGTCTGGATCGCCGACCGATCGTAGATTTCGGACCGTAAAACGGTCCCGGTCCGGTTATAGCGGTGTCCGGGGCCGGCCTGTATGCAGCGGTTGAGCCGGTCGATACAGCGCACATGATCGACTCGGAACTCGAACTGCTACGCGAAAATTCGTCCTGGCTGACTGTCCTGCAGGCGTACGCCGCGGTCTTTAACGACCTGGCCGCCGAGAGCGAGTCAGACACCGACGTCGAGAGTCAGCAGTCTGGTCTGGATTCCTCTGCTGAGCTGGAAGGGCCGGCAGACGACGACGACGTGCATGTCGTCCAGGACGAACTCGGCGGCTGTCACCTTGACGACGTTGAAGCTGCGAGAGGCGAAGAGCCCGCCTCCCGAAAGTCGCGTCGTCGACAGCCCTGGGCTCCACGGCTGACAAGTGTGTCTGGAATCGGCTCGGACGAACTTTCAAAGATCCACGGCCGGCTGATCGCCTACGGCCTGCTGAAATGTGATCTCGCGGACCGCGCGGCGGGAGTCGTCTATCAGTTGACGACTGAAGCTCGGCGAGCGCTCGAAGCTTTCGTTGATCCGGAAGTCGAGGCCGAAGCAGGAACTGCCGAAAACAATGAGCACGGATTCAGTCGTTCGGCCTGACGGCCGACGCCATGCCCAGACAAGCGACACGGCGCGAGCAGGTCGTTGAAAAGCGATTCGATCCGTGTGCCACCGGCTCTGCCAGTGAAAATCTCTGTAGCGGGTCAATTCAGGGCGAGCTGGCCGAACCAAGGGCAGACCTTGTTCAACCTGCTCCTGACCGACCGGTCTGTGGCCGCTGTATTTCGCCAATCGGACCGCTCGCTCTCCAGTCCGCTGCGACCATCTGGCCCTTCCGGTTGGACTCCAAACGCAAGCGACCGGTGCCGAACGGGTCGACACCGGTCACTTTGCAGGACGAGATTCGCGGTTGGCTTCCGTACCGCGATGACTCAGAAGCTGAGCAGAGTCGCGAGTGCGCAGGAGATGCCTGCAACTCCGACCACGACAAAGCCTTCGAGAGCCGAGAGTCGAAATCCGTCGAACGGGCTCATCGAACGGCGACGCGGCGGGACGTCGACCTGCTCGCGAAGCTGCTCATTGATCCACGACACGAAAGAGACACTCAGCTCCATGGACACGTTGGACTCAGGCATGAGACTGATTCTCCAGGACTTTCAGGAGGCGGGAACGACTGGATGCTCGCCGTACGGGCGAGCATCGGCCGCAAATGGGGGCAAAGATCGAGAGCACCCGGTGAGGCCGATCAGTTACCGATGTGACTCTTGCGGGAATCGACTGGACGGACAGTTCGCGTTGAGCTGTCATGTTATTTCGATTCGGGACTCTACCAGGTGCATTCGCAATTCAACTGTAACCCCGGTTTGGGGTACTGGTCAGATTGCGTCGACCTGTCACGCTGCGGAATTCGTGACGCGCGGCAGCTCAGGCGGGCTGTGACGGTTGTGCGCGGAAAGCTTCGTGTCCGCTGTTATGCAGGCGACGGTGTGGGCCATCACGCCAGGCGTTGACAGTTCGACTCACCATCGACAGGCTCTGACCTGACCGACGTCTCTGGCTCCGAGCGAGAGCGGGCGTCGGCGTTCTGCCCTTTTCACATGGCCTTCCAATAGAAAGCTCAGACCAATGGCCCGCGCCAGTGCCCGACACATCCTGGTGGCTGACGAAGCTCAGTGCCTGAAACTCAAAGCAGAAATCGAAGGCGGAGCCGACTTCGGAGCCGTCGCCGCCGAACACTCGCAGTGCCCGTCCGGTCAGCGCGGCGGCGACCTCGGCACGTTCAGCCAGGGGCAGATGGTTCCTGAGTTCGATCAGGTCGTTTTCTCCGGCGAGCTGAACACGGTCCACGGCCCCGTGCAGACACAGTTCGGTTACCACCTGCTCGAAATCACAAGCCGCTCTGAATAGACAATCGGCAGAAATCATGTTTCCGGGCAGCACAGACAATCCTGTCTGTGGCAGGGAATGATCACGGACAGGATTGCGCGTACTACTCGCGAGAGTTCGTCGACTGCGTCTTCGTTCCGGCGAATAGGGAAAGAACGGTCCGATCGACCAGCCTGCTGGCGAAAGAACTGCCCGGGAACTGTGGCAAGCCCTGGGACATGATCCGCAACAGCCCGGTGGCGAGTCAGTATTCGACGGTGCCCGGCGAGACCGACCTTCAATGCCGATGGCCACTCAATGATCGGTCTGCACGCGAATGCCGGCATCACGTTTGACCTGTCCGCGATTTGCAAAGCGACGAATTACGGCGATCTGACGTTCTCCACCGTCGCTGGCTACGGAGGGCGAACCGTCGAACCGAGTGCCGCGGCCTGACCGACAGCGATCGCGATCGACTCGCTGCACTGCGCGCTCAGAAACAGCAGCTCGAAGCGGAACTCAAGCAGCTCGGCGAACCGCTGGCCTTTTATGGAGTGGACGCCGAGCAGTCGCCGACCGTTCTTGTGATTCAGCGCGGCGATCCGGAAATTCCCAGCGAGGTAGACGGTCCGCCGTGAACTGTGGACCAAAACAATTTCTGCACAGGCTCATTTCGCCAAAGCCCTCACAAAAACTCCCGGCAAACTCAAAACACCCTGCTCGACTCCCTCTGCCGGACCGCCTGGCGGCAGATGTCGAGATCAGCTGCGCGGCCTGCAACCGCCACGGTGAAATCAGCGACGGACCGACGAACCGGGGCCGTCGATCGTGACTGGATCGGCGACTGTCTGAGAGTCTGGTGCTGTCCGGTCAGTTGACCTCAGGGGCCGTGGCGCTGGTGTTGCCGTGCTGCGAAACTGAGGCGACTCGAACTTCAACAGGTCGATCCGCGAGCTGTCTGGTCGCGTCGGCGTCGAGCGTGCTGGTGTTGAACGCGGCTGGTCTGTTTCCTGGCCGCTCATCGGCAGTAGATTCATCAGGCTGTCGAGATTCAGCGTCGGCGGAGTGTTGAGGCCGTTACCTGGACTCGTTCCTGCACTCGGCAGTGTCGGTACGACCGGACCTCCAGCCGGGCCTGATGTCAGCGGAGTGTTGCTTTGATCGATGGTTTGAATCGAACCCTGCAGCCGCTGCGCCATCGGTCTTGACGTTGACGTCGCCGCCGGTCTGCTGTCGACAAATGGCGGAGTCTGGTCTTCGTACGGGATTTCAAATGGGGCATCCCGTGTCGCGGCAGAACCGTTGGGGACAGATGCTGCCTCGCTCGGCGCTGAGGGCGCCGTTTCATCGCGAGTCGAGTCGACAGTTGGCGTAAAACCGAAGTTCGATCGGGACTCGATGCTTTGCCACGGGCCGCCGAACGACTGGCTGTCCCAGCTCTCAACCGAATACAGAACATCCGGGGCGCGATGATTGCGATTCAGTTCTTCCCGACCGAACGTGTCCGCGGCGACTTCACGCGGACGCGGATCGCTGGCCGCTGACACGATTTCCGGCGTGATAAACACCAGCAGTTCGCTGTCACGCGTCGCATTCTGTCGATAGCGAAACAGCTTGCCGACGTACTTGACGTCCTTCAGATACGGAATGCCGCTGCGGTTGTTGATCTGTGTTCGCTGTCGCAAACCACCAAGCACAAACGTCTCGCCGTTCAGTACGCGGACGGTCGTTTTTGCTTCACGACGGTCGATGATCGGCTGCTTGCTGGTTTCGGTATAACCGGTCAGAACGCTGAACTGCGGATTGACGAGCATTGAGATCGTGCCATCGCGAGCAATGTGCGGCGTCACTTCGAGCGAAACTCCAGCCTCGCGAAACGCCGTCGTACCGATCGACCCACCCTGCAGCCCCTGCGTCAACTGCTGATAGGGGACTTCAGTGACGATCGAAATCTTCGCCGGTTCGTGATTGGTGACGACGACGTTTGGATCGGCGAGCAGTCGCGACTGATTCGACATCTTCAACGCATTGATGACCGCGTTGATGTCGACGTTCGTGCCCAGCGACATCAGTGCGAGGGCTCCGTTGGGAACTCCGACAGCCGGAGCCGCGGCGGTGATCGTGTCGAGCAGAATCTGATCTGCGGGCGTTCCATCAGGCAGGCGGCTGCGACCGAACCCGGCCGATCTCCAGTTGACCCCCAGACGTTCGACGTCGTCGATCGAGCAGTCGTAGATCATTGCCCAGATGCGAACCTGTGGACGTGGCTGATCGAGTGCTGCGACGGCTTCTTCGATCACGTCGAGAATGTCCGACCGGTCAGCGACGATGACCTGGTCTTCGTTTTCAAGAACCGCCACGCGGCCATTGCGGGAAATCAGACTTTCGACCGCCGGCAGCAGCGTCTGCACTTTGACGAACTGCGGACGGAAGACACGAACATCGAGTTCGACCATGCCCGCGCTGTTCGACGCGGCAGCGAACGCGTCGGCGTCCGCCAGCTTCGACTGGTCCGCTTCCGCCACGGCTCGCGTCATCTGTCCGGCCGCGAGGTCGAGTTCCTGCAAGCGCGACCGGATCAGCAGCATCCGGTCGGGATAATCGAGCACCATGATGCTTTGCGATGACGGCAGCGGCAGCGCTTTGCCCTGCGGCGAGAGCAGCAGGTCGACGACCTCGAGCATTTCCTCCGGATCGGCGTGCTGCAGCCGAATCGTTTCCGGATTGAACAACGGCTTCAGCGCACTCAACTGATTCAGCGGCAGAATGACGATACTGCGTCCGACAATCTGATACCCGTAGCCGCGGCTGAGCAGCAGTGAGTCAAGGATTTCGCGCAGCGACGCTCCGGTAAACGTCGCATTGACCTGTCCCTGGACGTCATCGGCGATGACCATGTCGATTTTCCACTGCTCGCGCAGAGCGAACAGAGCGTCGACAATCGTCACATCTCGCAGCGTCAGGTTTCCTCTGCGTTCGAGAATGCCGGATAATTCGGCATCCGGCAGTGTTGCCGAGAGCGCACGTGTCGATGCGGAATTGCCCGCAACAGTCTCACGCTGCGTCTGTCGGCTCTGAGGCCGCCGGTTTTCAGATGCTCGCGCCTCCGGCCCGCGATCCTGCGGCCATGCTCGCGATTCGGAAGCGAGCAGCGCGCCGACGCAGACCACCAGCGCGATCAAAACGCGACGGGCCGAATCGGCCGGCCAGCGGGCGTGCCAGGTTGTGGATGATTGAGGCCCCACCATCCCACCTCCGTGCGGGAGTTTGTTCCTTTGCGGGAATCGGTTTCGGTTACTGCGCTGCGTCGGACTTTCTGACGAGATTCATCAGGACGAGATTGAGGTCGAGCGACACTCCGGAGGGCGTTCCGTCGACCCGCCGGACACTGACGCCCGACGAGTGGGCCAGAACGTCTGTTGTATGCAGCTCATCCAGCAGCCGGTTGACATCAGCAAGTTCTCCCTCGACGGAAATCGTCAGTTGCCGCTTCTCCAGCAGCCACGGCGTTTCGCCCTCCGCGTTGACGGGAGGCCGATCGGTCGTCGGATCATCGTTCTCGTTCAACCAGGGCCGGTAGACGGGTTCAGCGACCTGAATCCGTCGCATCCGGCAGCCATTGTGCCGAACACACTCGGTGACCCAGGTGCGGTAGTCGTTAAGTTCGTCCTCGGTCACGCTGCAGGCTTCCAGATGCTCGAGTCGCTGCCGCTGTTCCTGCAGCCGCTGCTCCCACTGGCCTTTCTCCGCAATCAGAGTCCGGCTGGCGTCAAGCTGTTCCGAAAGCTCCGCATAGCGCGATCGTTCCTGACTAAACGAATCGACGGCTGGGAGCAGAAACAGCAGTCCTGACAGCAAAGTACCGGTCGTGACGATCCAGCGGCGTCTGGGGTGCGTGATTAACCTGTCGATCGTCGAGTGTTCCATTGCAGCCAACTCCTCTCGGGAGGGAATTCCCAGCCTGCTGCCGGGCGTTTGCCTCATTGCCGGTCTGACGTTGTCGCGTTCCGCTGTGCCGCGGCCTGCGAAGCGTCAACGTGTCTCACGAGTCTGCCTGAATTCGAGGTCCTGCCACGCGATCCGCTGCCGCGCTGCCTGCTCGCCGTGCCTGACCGTTCGCCAGGAATGTGGCACGTCATCTGCTTTGACGAGTGCCTCCTCGCCGGTTGCTGCTCTGACAGAAAACGTTGTCGCCGGTCCGCCAGTTACAGACGTCGGTCGAGTCGATTCCAGAGCAACGTTCCAGACCTGCGGCACGTTCTGCAGATGTCGTACGAAATCAAAAACACCGTCCTCGGACAGGCTCGTTCCTGTGATGGTGATTTCCCCATTGGCGTCGACGGCAAACGACTCCATCCAGACACCGCGAGGCATACTCTTGCCGACCTGACCGAGCAGCCGCTGCCATGGAGCGATGCCTGAGCGCGATGCGATCGTCTCGAGATGTGTCAGCGTTGTGCGCGCCGAGCGGGCCTCCATTTCCAGATGTTCAACCTCGGCGACGTCTTCTTCCAGTTGCGTAAGTTCCGCTGCCAGTTCATCCGACAGATAGGTCTCACCGCCGGTCGTCAGACTAAGCAGCAGCGCGGCGATCATCGGTACGAGCATCGGCCAGCCGAACTTCAGCAGACTCTTCAACGTCGGCTGCTTTCGCTGCCGAAGCAGGGGGTCGAGCAGATTCGGGTACTCGTTGTCACCCGCCTCGCCGGTCTGTTCGAGCAGCGTGCCGAGACCAGCGGTCAGTGCCGAATCGTGTTTGGCGTCTTCAGCGATCTGCCAGTCGCACGAGATCAGTGACGGTTCGAGCAGCCGCAGTTCAATGTCGTCCGCACTGATCAGCTCGCTGAACTGCTCGCACAGGTGAATCACGTCATCCGTCTGGCCGCACACGTACATCTTCGAGACATGGACGTTGCTGCGCAGCAGGCGGTTGACGTAACGCTGCAGTCGTTTGGTATGCCGGCTGACGATCACACCAATACTGTCGCGTGCCTGTTCTCCGGACGGTCGATAGTCCAGCAGTAACTGCCCGCGGTGCGAGATGCCGACATCGACACCGGAATCGACCAGGTCGATCAGAATGACCGGCGATTCCTCGTCGTCTCCGGTGTGATTGACCATCCGGCACAATGCGGCCAGCGAGTGTTCAATCCGCACGATCCTGAGCTTCGCGGTCGAGAAGACCCGGTCGAGAGCTTCGAGTACGTTCTGGTTCGCGACCGTCACCCAGACACGTTTCTGCCGTGCATCGATGGCAGTTTCGCTGATGGCCGCCAGCTTCTCGCCAACTCCCAGAGAGATGTAACCGCTGCTGCGTTCGGTCAGTTCCTTGACCTCCTGTCGCACCTGGTCGTTGTCGCCGGAGACGACTCGCGTCACGCAATAGTCGTTGCTCAGTGAGACGACGATCGGCACGCCCTGCAGCTTCTCTTCGGTCGCCAGTGTCGTCAGTGCGGCGGCCAGTTCCTCGCAGCCGGCGGCGCTGGTCAGTGTGTCTGCGTTCCGGCGCCATTCGAGGTGCCGGTGCCGGACGCGCGCGTCGCTGCCGTCGGCAGCCCGTTCAAGCACCAGCAGAGTCAGCTCGTGCTCGTTGAGGCCGATTGTGACGAATCGCTGGCGACGTTGTTTTCCGGAACTCTTCATGCTGTATTCAGTGAGCAGTTTTTGTTGAGACCCGGTCGCACTGAAGTTCGACGCGACACCGATCCAACCACTCAGCCTCCCTGTTTGACAACGATGGAAACGGTCCTGACGAAATCGCTGGACTCACCCGTTCCTGTCACCTTGACAGTGCCATCCGAGCCGTCCTCAACCAGCGTTGAGTAGTAACGGCCGCTGCCGTCTGGAAACTCGGCCCGAGCGACGGTGCCGCGCCATGAGAAGTCGTCTTCCAGCAGCGCCAGCCCGTGCGCGGCCCCTGCTTCCGCCAGATACCGCGCCTCGTCGTACGCGACGGTGTTGCTGAGCGCCGCGTACTGGCTCGTCTGACTGTCCAGAATCGCGAGGATCGTCACCGAGGAAATCGACATGACGAACAGGGCTGCCAGCAGCGCGGTCCCCCGCCGCGACACAAGTCGAGAGTCAGGTAGCGGACCAACACAAGCCGTCCGGTCGATCGCCTTTCGGAAGCCAGGCTGTAGTCTGAGGCAAGTGGGGTTCTGAAGGTGTGTGCCACTGGCTTTGGCAGTGCTGTTTGAATGCGGAGCCTCAACATATTTGCCCGGGCAGAGCCAGTAGCACACAGCGTCGCGGATTGGGAGCGTGGGTCGGACCATCGCTTACTGACTCCTGTTCCGGCCGAAGGCACGCAGCCAGACAGAGGCGACGGCGTTTCGTGTGACCGGGGTTTCGCGCGGGAGCGTCACACCGGCCAGCACGGTCAGCTCTTGAATCCGATCTGTCTTATCGGGCTCGAAGGCCGAGCCATCGATCAGGATCGGACGGAACTCGAGCGAGTCGATCTGCTCGGCAACGACCTGCGCCGACGTCGATACGCTGGCCTGAGTGAACAGGACGCGGCTGGCCGAACCGTCGTGCTGCCAGGTCAGTTCGTCGCCGTCGGTCAACCGAACGGTCAGCTTGCCTCCAACAGGCTGATCGGCATCAACGTCAACAACTTCCTGAGCCTCGCGCACTTCCCGGACGATGTGTCTCACTACGGCGTGAGCAGTTTTCAGCCGTGTCAGATCAGCTTCGTGCGCTTCCCATACCTGACGGCTTGTTCGCAGAACCGACGACGTTGCCGTCAGCACAACCGAAAGCAGCGACATCGCGACGATCAGTTCCAGCAGCGAGTAACCGCACCGCGACTGCTGTCGGGTCGCTGAGGCAGGAGTGAGGAACGAGCGAAACTCCGGAGCTTCCTGCACAGCCTCAGTCCAGCCCCGCCCATCCGACGTCAGACTTAAACGAAGGCATTTCACACAGCGAGTTCTCATAAGCCGCTCCCTTCCAGGAAGTAGCTCTGCAGATGCGCGACCTTCGTCGAGAACGTGACTGCGGATTCCGTATTGTCCCGGCGACTGTTGCTGTTCTGATCCTCAAACGCTGTGACCGAGACGACTGCCAGCGAGTCACGGATGCCGCCGACCGAAGGGTTGTCGGATGCCGAAAAGTCAACGACGACCTGTGGATAACCGGCGAGCCGACC
Source organism: bacterium (assembly GCA_016124895.1). Taxonomy (GTDB): domain Bacteria; phylum Planctomycetota; class Planctomycetia; order Planctomycetales; family Planctomycetaceae; genus JAPOLP01. The sequence goes on along the minus strand of WGMU01000168.1, from coordinate 182 downwards.
GTACGAGCGATCGGTTCCGGACTCCATCTGCCACCCGGCGGCGACCTGCTGGGCACGACTTTCGAGCGCACCCATCGCCGTCGTGGCCAGGCACTCGCGCACTTCCAGTTGGCGGGAAACCTTCAGACTGTCGCGCATCAGTCGCAGCGATGGGACCAGCGTCGTCGCGAGAATCGTCGAGG
>WGMU01000114.1 GCA_016124895.1 bacterium | reverse complement strand
TTCGCTGGCGGGCGGCGGCAGCGAGCGGCAACTCATCACCCTCCTCAAGCACCTCGATCGAACGCGGATTCGACCGTCGCTCTATCTGCTGCAGCGCTCCGGCGAGTTTCTCTCCGATGTCCCTGACGACGTGCCGGTGATTGCGAGCGACGCGGCTTCCTCACCAGTCGGGTTTTATTTTCCTGGCCGCGAGTATCGACGTCAGATGCGACATCTCGAACAGACGCTGCGCGACGGGCCGTACGATGTTCTTTACGACCGGACGATCCTGATGGCCTGCGTTGCCGGGCCGGCGGCAAGGCGTGCTGGAGTCCCTCGGATCGCGACCGTCGTTGCCGATCCGGAACGTGATGTCCGCCAGTCCTTCCGCAGGTTTCGCTGGCTCAAGCGACGCATTCTGCGCGACGGGTATCGCGAGGCAGCCAGCGTCGTTGCGAATTCGGACGCGCTGCGCCGGGAAGTGGTGGCTCACTATCAACTGCCTGAGCAAAAGACCCACTTCATCCCCAACGGTTTCGATTTCTCAACCATCAACCGGCTGGCCGCAGCAGAACCGGCCGTCACGCTTGAACCGCAGAGGTTCCACATTGCTGCGATGGGACGCTTCCAGCCGCAGAAAGGCTTCGTCGATCTGCTGCGGGCGGTGAGGCATCTTGTGGTCGAGAAAGGCCGCACAGATCTCGTGCTCTGGCTCGTCGGGTCCGGTCCGGAAGAGCCGCTCTATCGTCGGATCATTGCTGAGGAGCCTGCGCTCACCGAGCACGTTCGACTGCCGGGCTTCCTCACAAACCCGTTTGCACTGCTCAGCCGCGTGCGACTGTTCTGCCTCAGTTCGCGTTACGAAGGTTCGCCCAACGCACTTGTTGAAGCGATGGCCTGCGGGACGCCGGTGGTTTCAACGAACTGCCCGTTCGGTCCCGAGGAGATTCTCGAAGCAGGCCGTTACGGCGGTCTGGTCCCGGCTGGTGACTGGCACGCTCTGGCCGACGCGATCGACCACCTCCTGGCCGACCCGACGCCCGCTTGTCTGACTGCGGAACTCGCAAACGTCTCGATCAAAGCTCGTTTTGACGCGCGAACCACGACACGACAGCTTGAGGAACTGCTTGAGGCTGTTTGCTTACGAAGCGAGATTGTCGGTTAGTCCGGTAGGGTGCGTGGAGCGCAACGCAACGCACCATTCGCCAGCCACGGTGCGTTCCGCTGCGCTCCACGCACCCTACATCTCTCAAGAGGCGAGTTGGAAGCAACTCGAGAAGGCAGGCCACCAGCCCATCCGCGCGCATAGAAAAAAACCTGCCAATGCCCAACAGCACTGGCAGGTTCGTTTGTAACTCGGTCGGGCAAAAACCCGAACCACTGACCGAATTCAACCTTACGGCGAGACTTCGCTTGTAGCCTTGCCGCCAACCTGTGTCTTCGCAGCGATTGTCGACAGGGCGACCGAATCGCAGTCACAGGAATCGCCGAGGTCAGCGAAGCCGAAGCTGTTATTCGTACCATGAGTCGCCACTGGGCCGACGGTGTTCGTCGCACTGTGACCAACAACAGTGTAGCTCTGGTCCATCGTTCCGATCATGTCGGAAATGTCGTTGTATTCGGCAACGAGTGCGTCGCGGGCAACGGCAACGCCAACGGCGACAGCCGTGAAGACCAGCGTGACGATCAGGGCCAGTTCGGCCGAGACGACGAAGCCAGCTTCGTCATTGAAGAGTTTACGCAGCATTGGAGAGATTCCTTGAGATTGAGAGACCTGATGGTGTTTGTCGGACTCCGCAACGAGACCGACAACTGAGGGAGGCTCCGCAACAGAGCACAACCCAACTGTTGATTGAACGCAGGACCGCCAGATCCCGTGTTCAAAACGCCTGGCTCACCCGCAACAGATGAGTCATTCCAGACGCTCGGCAGCCACTGACGGGTGAACTGCCACTCAGCACTGAGTATTTCAAAACGGCCGAACGTCGATGCGACGCGCCGTCTGCTTTTCAGCCGGAACCGAGCGGCCACTCAGTTCCAGCGACTCTCACACACGCACTGCTACTCACACAGATGCGTATTTCATGAACCGTCAGGAAGGACCAGATGACTCCGACGGTCAGTTTCGCACATCTCTGTCAGCGGTGACGGTCATATCGCCGCTGACGGTTTGGGCAATCGCAGTGGCTGTGCCATACGCAGCGACGCGGCTCAACCCGACACGAAAATCGCGATCATCGTGACCTTCCGCGAAACCCAACTCCTTTAACAGAGTTGCGTTACAGAGAAAGTCACAAGATTCCTGGCGAACGTATGCCACTGATAAGACAACAGAATCGCGAGGCGCGCCGTTCAGGGGTTTGAGCGCTTTGTCAGTTGACGCTGTCATCTTTGCCTGGCACGGATTCCCGCATTTGCCAGCTTGCGATTGCTTTGCCGTCAGAACACGTTTGTCTGGTTCGCAACCAGGTAGGCGCGCAGCTCACGTCGGAAATGACAGCGCGCAAACAGAAGCAGGCTGGTTGAATAAGATCAACCAGCCTGCTTCTGTTGATTCGATTGTTGGCTCAATCGCCGATTGTCATCAGAGCCCTTTAGCTCGAACTTTCCGGACGGCCCGTGCAGGACGGATCATTTTTTCCACAGACGTGAGTGAGAATAATCGGCTGGCCATCGCAGGCGTCCTGGTTGTCGTTGAAGCCGGAACCGCTGCACTGTGCGTGATACTTTCCGTCGTTTCGTGGCTTCCGCAGCCCGACGATGTTGTACGACTGGCTGACGGCACCAACCATTTCCGAAACGTCGTTGAGTTCCATCACCATCGCGTCGCGGACAACCGCAATCCCCACAGCCACTGCTGTGAAGATGAGCGTAACGATGAGGGCGAGTTCGGCCGAAACGACAAAGCCACAGTCGTCGTTGTAAAGAGCGTTAATCATGTCTGCATTCCTGTAGAAGTCATGTGGTGTGTATGAGTATTTGAAGAACGCTTCTCCGATCCGCCTCGTTGCATTTAGCCGGCAACTGGTGAGGCGAGGAGAGAACCCACCGATGAGACATCCCATCGGCGGGTCTGTTTCAGGCTGACAGCAGGCCAGCCTCGATTCGACTCAGATGGTTGTTACTGACCAGCTTCCGTTTTGCCCGAGCTGGTCGAGGTCTTCACGTTGCCGGCGATCAGCGAAACGACATCGCAATCGCAGGCATCGCCCATGTCGGTGTAGCCGAAGCCCTGGTTATGGCCGTGTTCAGCCTGGCCGGAAACCGTTGTGCTGGCCTTGTGGCCGGCAACGGCGTAGGACTGATCCATGACACCGATCATGTCCGAGATGTCGTTGTATTCAGCAACCAGAGCGTCGCGAGCAACAGCGACACCAACGGCGACAGCCGTGAAGATCAGCGTGACGATCAGGGCCAGTTCGGCCGAGACAACAAAACCAGCTTCGTCATTGAAGAGCTTACGCATTGGGAGAGTTCCTTCATCGTGTGAGTAGACTGAGAGTCAAAACTGATGGCAGCAGTCACTCGACGGCTGCCAGAACTGATGCGGAGCGACTGGCCGGTCGCCTCCAGGTGCCCGGATCACCCGCAACAGGTGAATTTCCGGACGGTGACAGCCACTGGCCGGCGGCTGTCGATACAACGTTGTATGTACAGATAAAGCGGCTGAGGCCGCGTTAACATCGAAGCCTCGGCTGCGCGGCTATTCGCAGCCGAAGCCTTCTCACACACACGCACTGTGGAAACCACAGGACGCGCATCTACTGCTTCGCCGACGGGTCTCACACCGCCCGCGAAGGCTCTCAAAAAGAGCAATGGGAAAAGTCGTTGTTCGCGTCGGACACGGTGTCAGGTGACAGTCCGACTCGCTGAACACGATCGCTGAATTCGTGCGAAGTGCTCCGCACGAAGCCAGTTGACTTGCCCCTGTCGGCGGTCGACGTCAGGCAACTGCTGTCTCTGCTGCGACTGTTGTCGTTGCTGTGACTGTTGCGTCTGTCGTCATGTCCCGTGTTCAAGGCTCGTGTCAGCGTTGTTGCGAAGGGAAAACGCAGGCCATGTGCCAAACGGCGTGGCACGGCTCAGTCGCGCCGACCGGCAGTCCCGTCAGAACCAGACCAGCTCGCTCTAACTCACGTCAGCACAGTCAGTTCTGACGTTTTCAGCATTTTCACGGCATTCCGTGTCTGTCGATCGGAGGCTTTGCGCAGTGAAGTCAGATGTTTCGGGCCGCTTGCGCTGTGTCAGCTTCAACTGTTCGAGCGGTTTGACATTTTCCGCCTGTTGCAGCGTCTGCTGTAAGCTCAACGGTTGTGCTGTGAACTCCATGCTCACTGGCTCTGACGAGCGTGCCGATCGTCGCGGCTGCCGGGCTTTGTGGCGGAAGCGGAACACCGACGCTCTCTGACGAGGCGAAATCCGAAAGAATCCGCCGGCAGAGCTTCCCTGACCGGAACAGCTTCACACGCCGGTCGGCCGGAAAGCAGTCACAGCCGCGCAAACCGGTTTTCCCGTCATGACCGCCACCAACAGTTGCCGATAGTCACCGACACGCCGGCTGCACCAGGCAGCTCGCGGACTTCTGCGCCGAACGCTCCATACCTGCGGGCCAGCAAGTGTGAGTCTCTGGGGGGAGAACCATGAGCCGCCGTCCAATCTTTCGCCGACTGATTGCCCTCAGTCTGCTTGTCATTCCAACCGTCACTTTCGCCGAACCGCTGATTCCCTGGCCGTGGCTCGAAAACAGTCGCTACCAGACGTGGAAGCAGGAGCGTGATGCGGCGCGAGCTGACTGGTATGCCCGGCGGGCTCTCGACCCGGTCGGATCGCGACGGCGGTACGTCAAAGGCAAGTTCTGGCCTCCGTTTCCGCGTCCCGAGGGCCTGTCGATGCTGCCCTCGCACCGCTTTCACACAGCTCACTACTGGCCGTATCCGTACGTCTGTGAAGATCGGCAGTCAGTCCGTGAATACTTCGCGACGCAGGAAGACGCCGGCTGGGAAGACGCCACAACGCTTTACGACTACCACTTTGACAGCGACAACCAGACGCTGAACCGCTCTGGCCTCCTTCAACTGCAGTGGATCATCCGCAACGTGCCCGACCAGCGACGCATGGTCTACGTTCAGGCGGCCAACGACGTCACGGCCAGCAACTACCGCATTGCCAACGTCCAGACAGAAGTCTCCGAAATGGTCGGGCTGGAGAACTCGCTGCCGGTCATGCTCCGCGTGACGTCGCCGCTGGGGCGCCCGGCCGTCGAAGTCGACGCGATTCAGCGAAAGTCGCAAAGCTCAATGCGGATTCCGCGGATTTCCGCTCCCGTCAATACACGAGCGAGCGGCGGAAACTCCGGCGCCAGTGGCGGCGGCGGAGCGGGCGGATCAGGTGGCGCTGGCGGCGCCGGGATGTGACGCGTTTCAAAACGACAAGGCGGTAAAGCAGAAGGCGATGTGTGCCGAAGCCGGGCGGGACCGACTGCTGCGGCAACCGATGCCGCTTCCGTGACCGGCTGCGGCCTTCTGCAGAGCAAACATCGGAGACAGACGGAGCGGGTCGTGATCGGCAGTGAGCAGCAGTTTCCGCAACCGGACGATGAGCACTCCGCGCAGACTGCCGGCGAAGCAGATCCGTTCGGACCGAATTCGCCGTGGCGCGAAGCACCGTTGCTGCGTGGCAAGGATCAACAGACAGAGAACGCTCCGCTGCCGTCGTCACCGCGCGTCAGCTCGCAACACTTTGGCGGTGTTTCCACAGGATCGAGGCCCGGTGATGCCCAGCCCGATTCTCCTCACGGCGACACCGCAGCCATTGCATCGTCGCGCTCCACCTCGCCGTTCGGGGCTTCGCCGTTGCAGAATGGCCCGCAGTCACTGCAGAGCGAAGTCCGACCTGGCAGTCTGCCCCAGACGTCGGCATCGCTGTTCGGCTCGTCCGGCCTGCCGCCGTTCCTCGCATCTGGTACCGGCGGTTCTTCTCCGGATTCGGCTGGCACTGCGTCGGCACACTCGGCCGATCTCTACGCCGAACTTTTCGGCGTCGCCCCGATCATTCATCCAGACATGGCCGGAGGGCGGAATCCCAGCCGACTGGATCAGGCGCAGGCTCCGCCGCCGCGCAGCCCGAAAACGCTGCGGGACAGCGGCCTCAGCCTGAGCCTCGTCTGTGATTTGATCCTCAAGCAGCTTTACCTGCACGGGTCTCTGCAGGGAGTTGAGATCGCCCGCAACGCTCGGCTGCCGTTCAACGTGATCGACGAATGCCTGCGGTTTCTCAAAGAGGACCGCTGTCTGGAAGTCACATCCGGCGACGTGATCGGGCGCGTTTCGTACCGGTTTCATCTCTCGGAAGTCGGACGCGAACGCGCGAAAGAAGCGTTCGATCTGTGTCGCTATGTCGGGCCGGCTCCGGTCTCGCTGGACCAGTACGTTGAGCAGTGTCGACGCCAGGCGGTGGCGGGCATTAACTGCACGGCGGATGTTCTGGTGGAGGCCTTCAGCGATCTGATCATCCCGCCGCACCTGTTGCAGGAACTCGGCCCGGCCGTCTGCAGTGGCAAGTCGATCTTCCTCTACGGTCCGCCAGGCAATGGTAAATCACAGATCGCGAAAGGGCTCGGTCGCTTTCTCAATCAGCACGGTGGCGAGATTTACGTGCCGTATGCGATTCAGAGCGAAAACGGCATCGTGACGATCTTCGATCCAAGTCTTCACCAGACGGCCGACGATGACGAAGTCGCCGCGCTGCTCGGTGACGCCACCAGCGTCCAGACGCAAAGCGACATCGGTCGCCTGCTGCACGAGAATCATCCCGACATGCGCTGGCGCCGCGTGCGGCGGCCGGTCGTCGTGACGGGCGGCGAGCTGACCCTCGAAATGCTCGACCTGCGTTTCAACCCAACAAGCAACTTCTACGTGGCGCCGCTGCAGGTCAAAGCCAACGGCGGCGTGTTCATGATCGACGACTTCGGCCGCCAGATCGTTTCGCCCCGCGACCTGCTCAACCGCTGGATTCTGCCGCTCGAAGAGCGTATTGACTACGTCACGCTGAGCACGGGCAAAAAGTTCCCGGTGCCGTTCGAGCAGCTCATCATCTTCTCGACAAACCTCGATCCCGGCGACCTGGTCGACGACGCGTTTCTGCGGCGTATCCGGCACAAGATTCTGATCGATTCGCCCGGCCGCGAAATGTTCACCGAAATCTTCAGCCTGTGCTGCGAGCAGCGGAAAATCCCGTTCGAGCCGCGAGCCGTCGAGTACCTCTACCAGAATTTTTACGATCAGGGGCAGTTGCCCAGATCCAGCGATCCCAGGGATTTGCTGGAGATTGTTCAGTCAATCTGTCGATTCAGAAAACAGCGTCTTGTTTTGACTCAAGAACTGATGGGCGAAGCGACATCGCGATTCTTCGCCAAAGTGTGAGGCCGGACCGGACGTCTGCTTCGTGGAACGCCCTGCCGCAGGCACCGGCTCGCGAGCCACGTTGAGTCAGTGGCCGCAAGTGACTCGTTGATCAAGCAGGTGGGCTCTGCACAGGGAGGTGCGGGATGCCACACGTTGAGAATCTGCCACGACTGACTGCAGCACGAGCCGTCTCGTTCGCTGCCGTTCTTTGTTGCGCCGCCGCTCTGACTGGCTGCCGGTCGACCGGTGAGTCCAACGCATGGATGCCGACCGCCGATGCCGAAGCTCAACTCAAGGATCCCGAAGCGCTGCGGCTGTCGTTCGCCAGAATGAGCGAACAGCGCGGCGACTACAAAGCCGCCCGCGAAGCCTACCTGCAGGCCAGTACTGAGAACCCCAAGTCGCCCGAAGCCATTCTCGGTCTGGCTCGGCTGGATCTGCTTGCCGGACGGATTCAGTCCGCCGAGCGGCTGTTTCTGCAGGCGTATCAGATTGCTCCTGAGAACTCGCTGGTCATCGAATCGCTCGGCCAGTTCTACCTGACTCAGGACCGCTTTGACGAAGCCGTCCGACACCTGTCCCGCGGCATTGAACTGACGCCAGGCAACAGCCGGATGCGCCACCGCCTGGCCGTGGCACTCGCGAAGCAGGGCAACATCGCCGCCGCTGAACCGCACTTCATCCAGTCTGTCGGCGAGGCCGAAGCGGACTACAACATCGGCCTGATTCTGTACGAGCAGGGCGAGGTCAAGCAGGCCGAACAGCGATTCCTGAGCGCCGTCCTCAAAAAACCGACCCTCGCCCAGGCACAGCACTGGCTCGACGCCGTCCGTCAGGAAACCGCTCGGACTGCCGAGACAAAACTCGCCAGCACCAGCAAGCCGGAAACCGCTCGCCAACCCATCCAGCAAACCGCCAGCCAGCAACCGCAGACACCGCCGATCCAGGTACCACCGAGCGAGCAGACCCAGTCGTTGCCAGGTCAGCAGGTGACAACGGTCTCTCAGCCCGGTATCACCACCCAGCAGTATCCGATTCAATCCGCGATCCCCACGCAGCCCCGATCAATCGGCCCGGCGGCCGCACCCACTCAATCTCCAGGCCTGGACCTGAGCACTCTCAACGCGACGCAGCTTGAGCAGTTGGAAAACTCACTGAGCCCCGAAGACCGCATCCGCCTGCACACCTGCCTCCGCGCCGGCACTCGCTTCGTTCGCCAGGCCGGATGATCAATGCAGCAGCATCGGCTTGCTTCGATGGCACCCTGCGCGTGAATACGGAAGGGGCAATCTGCTGCCCAGCAGCCGGCCAGAACGTCCGAGATTCAGACTCGAAGTGGCAGGCCAGTTCAGTGCCCTTCGCGGATGTTCGCGACGACGGCCTGTCGCCCGGTGCCCGGCTCCTGCAGGTCGCGAGGGATGCCGCAATTTGACCCGGCGACGACAGGACTCGGCCCGGTGAGCGCAGAACGCCGCAGATGTCAAAGTCTGGTGGTCGTGACGGTTGCAGATGCCTCGGGCGACGCAATTCCGAGCCGACAATCGATTCCGGATGAATGACCGTCGCAGGTCGAGTCACCCGGTCGATCTTCACAGACAGTACAGACCGCTTTCCGAAACGAGGGAAGAGGAGTGCAGTCAGCCGTGTCTGATGGCCGGTACGCAAACGCAACACCGTAACGTCGGACTCTGCTGACGATTCTCCCGCCGTCGCGCGACTGTGAGGGGGACGAACGCCGCAGCTCAGCATTTGCCGTTCAGCAGATCGCTGAGAGCCACTGGCCTCTGAAGGCTGGGAAGGCGCGGTCAGTAGGTCGAACCCGAGCCAGGACATCTCTGCCGGAAAGCCGTCGCGAACCGCCGTCAGACTGCGGCAGGTTCGCGATGAACTTCCCGCCCTCTTCCTCGCGAACAGGAAACGGCTCATGAAACGCTTTGCCCTGCGCGGCGCCGCACTCGCCGCCGTCCTCACCGCTCTTTCGACAGCGACGCTGCGCGCGCAGTCGCCGAGCCCTCCAGCGGCCGACGATCAACCCACGGCCTCACAACCGGGTCGCGTCTTCATTGCCGCGTTACAGGACGAGCAGCCAGGCAGTGCAGCGCGCAATTCGACGCAGAATAACTCCACTCAACCTTCGTCAGAAGACGACGTTCCGCCTGCCGACCTTCCAGAACTCGATATCCCGACACTGCCGGAGACAACGGTGACCGCGCGGCCGTTTCCTGCCGAACCGCTCAGCGACAGCGCTGTTGTTTCAGAAAGCCGGACACCAACAGCACGATCAACCTCGGGCAGTTCGATCACCGTCCTGACGCAGTCGGACTTTCAGAATCGCGGCAGCCGGACGCTCAGTGATGCCCTGCGCATGGTGCCTGGTCTCGATGTCCGCCAGGCAGGAGGCCCCGGCCAGCAGACATCGATCTTTACCCGCGGCACGAACGGCTCGCATACGAAAGTTCTGCTCGACGGCATCCCGCTGAACGATCCGTCGAATCCAACGCGCGCCTTCAACCCGGCCAACTTCATGCTGGATAACGTCGAGCGAATCGAAGTTCTCCGCGGTTCACAGGGAGCGGTTTACGGTTCGGACGCGATCGGTGGCGTGATCAATATCGTGACGAAACGCGGCAACGGCGCCCCCTCGCTGACAACCACCGCTGAAGGCGGCAGCTTCGGCACTTACCGACAGAATACGAGCATCAGCGGCGGCGACGAGCGTCACTGGTACTCATTCGCCGGCGACTGGTATCAGACAAACGGCTTTTCAGCAGTCGCAGGCGGCACCGAGCCGGACGGCTATAAGAACGGCACACTCTCCGGCCGCGCAGGTATGTTCGTCACGGACAACCTTGATGTCGACGTCGTCTGGCGTTACCAGAAGTCGGACGTCGATCTCGACGGATTCCTTGTCGACAGTGCCGGGAATCTCGACAACGAAGACTACTACATCCGTCTGCAGGCCCATCTGACTCAATTAGACGGCCGACTTGAACATACTGCCGGATACAACGTCGCCAGGTACAACCGCAATGACGCGACGGGCTTTCAATCCTTCTTCGACGGCACAACGCGCCAGTTTGATTACAAAAGCACATTGACGCTGTTTGAAGAAGACAGTTTCTCACACTGGATTGTTGCCGGCTTTGACCATAAGCGTGAGATGCTGTTCCAGGACGTTTCGAATCCCTTCATCACGTTTCCAGGAGCGGCCGCACAGACACTTAACGGCACCTTTATCGAAAACCGGCTGCTGCTGTGGGACCGCCTGGCGGTCAACGCGGCCTACCGCTACAGCGACTTCAGTCGGACGGGAAATGCCGACACGTACCGCGTCTCCGGGCGTTATTCGCACGCTGAAACCGGCACGGCGATCCACGGCGCAGTCGGCACCGGCTTCCGCACGCCCGCACTTGCCGAAGTCGCATCCGGATTCGGTTTCAATCCAAATCTCAGGCCGGAATCGAGTTCGTCATGGGAAGTGGGGATCGAGCAGCGTCTGTTCGACGACCGTATTTTTCTTGACGTCACCTACTTCAATATCGATTTCGACAATCTCATCAATTACGTCTTCAACCCCACGACGTTCAACTTTGACGCGACCAATATCGATCGCGCGAACTCTCGCGGCGTCGAACTGACGGGTGAACTTCAGCTCGACAACAACACGATTCTCAGCGGTTCATATACCTATAACGAGCCACGGGATCTGATCTCAGGAATCGATCTGCTCCGCCGGCCGCGACACAAGTTCAATCTTTCGCTGGGCCGGTACTTCCGGGACCGGCAGGCCTACGCGTCGCTCAACTGGCGATACGTCGGAGCCCGCCAGGACCTCATCGGATTTGTGAATGGCCGCGTCAACAGCTACTCCGTTCTGGATGCGTCGGCCTGGTATCAGCTTTCGGACAACATCCGGCTGTTTACCCGAATCGCCAATCTGACCGACGCGAATTACCAGGACGTCTACGGCTACAACACCGCGCAGCTTTCGGCTTACGGTGGAGTGACTGTGACCTGGGGCGGCCAGTAAGCCGACCGGTTCAGTACCCGCGAATGACGCACATTGCGCGAACGCCTGGAGATTCAGAGCAAAGTCGTTTACCTGGGGGACGCGATTACGCCGCGCCCCCAGTCCAGGTTGTCTGCCCCGTCCGGAGCCTGCGAATCGGCAGCGCGATGTTGACGTCGAAAAGCCTGCCCAGTCATTTCGAGTCGCCAACTCGCTCCGTCAAGAGAGGCCGACGTTGAGAATCACGTCGCCGTTTCTGGAGAAGGTCTTTTGGGGGAAGCGGCTTCTGCGTCGCAAGTTCGCGCTCGTCAAGTGAGCAGAAACTGCGGGCGGCTCGTCTCGACGGAGCGAAAAGACTGCTATGCTGCCACCTTCCACGTTCAGCCTCGCTCCCTCCCGAATCCGTCTGAGGTTCCGTAATACCAGCTATGTTTACCGTCCGTCTTTTGTCGAAACTTCACCTCGCCTTGTCTGCGGCGCTCGCCCTGCTGCTCGCGACGTCGCCAGTCAGCGCTCAGAGTGCCTCGGTCAAACGCTTCTTTGCGGAATACTGCAACGACTGCCACAGCGGCGAGACACCAGACGGTGGCCTCAATCTTGAAACGCTGACCGCCAACCTCGCCGAGCCAGCCGTGTTCGCGAAGTGGGAACGAACGTTCGATCGAGTCGTCTCGGGAGAAATGCCGCCGAGGGAATCCGACCAACCGACGGCTGCTGTCCGCAATGGATTTACGCAGTCGCTCAAGGACGCTCTCACGCGGGCGCATCAGACGACGAAAGGAACCGTCCTGCGGCGGCTCAATCGACGCGAGTACCAGAACACCCTCAACGACCTGTTCGGTACGAATCTCGATCTCGTCACACGGCTGCCCGCAGACGGACGCTCGCACGAGTTCGACAACGTCGGCGAGGCACTCGGCATTTCAATGGTTCAGTTACGGCAGTACCTCGACTGTGCGGAAGACGTTCTTGACGCGGCCATCGTCAAATCGATCGCCCCGCCAGAAAGCACCGTCATCAAAGCCAGCTATGCGGACACGCGCGGCGTCGAACAGTTTCTCGACAAGGTCTGGCTGAGGCTCGATGACGGCGCCGTCGTCTTTTACAAGGCGTTCGGCTATCCGTCGGGGATGCTCCGTGAGGCCAATGTCCGCAGCGATGGCTGGTACCGGATTCGAGTGACCGGCTACGCGTATCAGTCCGACAAACCGATTACGTTTTCGATTGGCGGGACGACGTTTACCCGCGGGGCCGAGCAGCCAACGTTCGGCTATTTCTCGATGCCGCCTGGCAAGCCGACGACAGTCGACGTGCTCGCCTGGATGCCGGCCCGGTATATGGTCGACGTAACGCCGTATGGTCTGACGGATCGCGATAACGAAATCCGGAAGAACGGTGTTCGCAGTTACAAAGGTCCCGGCCTGGCCGTGCAGCATGTCGAAGTTGAAGGCCCGATCACGACCGGGTTCCCGACGCACGGCCACAAGCTGATCTTCGATGGACTGCAGCGCAACGAAATCCTGCCGCGAAACCCCAGTGACCGTCAGAAATCCTGGTACGTGCCGAAGTTCGAGATCGCCACTCAGAATCCCGACCGCGACGCCGAACAGGTACTGGTCCGCGTCGCAAGTCGTGCCTTCCGCCGACCGGCCACCGCGGCCGACGTCGCACCGTATCTCGACCTGTTTAACGCCGAGCGACAGAAAGACGCGACGTTTGAAGAAGCGTTACGCACGGCGGTGACGGCGATTCTCTGCGCTCCGGAATTCCTCTACCTGAAGGAGAATGCTGGTCCGCTCGACGACTACGCGCTCGCGGCGAGACTCTCGTACTTCCTGACGCGATCGCTGCCCGATGCGGACCTGCTCAAAGCCGCCGAGGCCGGCCGGCTGGCGAGCGACCGTGAAGTCCTGTTCGCTCAGACCGAACGGCTGCTCAAGCATCCGCACTCAGAACGCTTTATCACAGACTTCACTGACGCGTGGCTCAACCTGCGTGAGATCGAATTCACCAATCCTGACAGCCAGTTGTTTCCCGAGTTCGATCCGTTCCTGCAGTTCTCAATGGTCGACGAAACTCGGTCATTCTTCCGCGAGCTGATCGACCGCAACCTGAGTGTCGTTAACGTCGTCAGGTCGGACTTCGCCATGCTCAACAGCCGACTCGCCGACCATTACGACATCGACGGCGTCACCGGCCCCGAGCTGCGTCCTGTCAGTCTGCCGTCGGACAGCGTGCGCGGCGGATTCCTCACTCAGGCCAGCGTGCTGAAAGTTTCCGCGAACGGCACAAACACCTCGCCCGTCGTCCGTGGCATCTGGGTTATGGAGCGCATCCTCGGCCAGACGCCGCCACCACCCCCGGCCGGAGTACCCGGCGTCGAACCGGACATTCGAGGTGCCTCGACGCTGCGTGAGCTGCTCGACAAACACCGCGATCTCGACACCTGCCGTGCCTGCCACCAGCTCATCGACCCGCCCGGCTTCGCGCTGGAAAGCTTCAACCCGATCGGTGGCTGGCGCGACCGCTATCGCAGCCTGGGTGAAGGCGACCGCGTCGAGACCGAAGTCAACGGCCAGCGCGTCCGCTACCGTCTCGGCCCCCCGGTGGACGCCACCGGCTCTCTCCCCGATGGCCGCCCGTTCGACGGATTTCGCGACTTCCGCAACCTGCTTGCCGCTGCCCCCGACACGCTGACAAGATCCCTCGCGACCAAGTTGCTGACCTTTGCGACCGGCCGCGAAATGGGCTTCTCCGACCGGGAAGAAATCACCCGCATCGTCGCCGAATCCGCGAAAACCAACCACGGCATTCGTGACCTGATCCGCCTGGTCGTCAGCAGCGAAATCTTCCGCTCGAAGTGACGGCAACCCATTCGCTGCTGCAGAACAGGCCGAACGAAATTCCGTCCCGATCGCTGGAAACGACGACGCAAAAAATGCCGTCAGGCAGGTCTGTTGGTCGGACGTGGTGATTCAGGCTTCTTCAGGGGCGTGCAGATGGTCGTTCCGTTCGCTCTGCGAGTACCGTCAACGGGCTGGGAACCACTGCCTCTTCCGGGAACTCCCGCACGCAGCGTCTGGGCGTGGTTCCGGCCTGCTCATCAGCCAGACACTGTCGTGCTGAACGTTCCACCGGAAGTCCTCTCGATGTCATCTGACGTCGGACCGGTGACACTCCAGCAGCTCGCTCTGGCTGCCGGGCTCGATCCATCCTCGATCGTGTCGTGCGTCTTCTACGGCTACTCGTACGGAGCCGAACTGGTCAGGTCGCCAGCGTTCCAGCAGCCGTTGGCACAGCCTCCGACGGGAGTTGATCCGACTATCGTCTTCAGTCTGGCCCCAGTCTCTGCCACGCAGACGCCGCAGCAGGCAACGTCTCAATCAGGCACCGTCGATGGCCTGTCGGAGGGGCAGGTCCACGAGATCCTGGTGAGCATGGAACGTGACTGGAAAGCCGCGGTCAAAGCCGAGAAACAGGCCGCCGGGCTGCATCGACAACTGATCGACATGCAGATGCGGCTGAGCAATCTGAATCGCGACCTGGGACCGGAAGAGCGACTGTGCTGCGACCGTTCCGACATGGATGCCTGGCAGGAAGCCCGCCGCTGGCTCCGCGAAGCAGCGACCCGGTTGTCGCGCTACGTCCGCGAGTTCGACGCTGGGGAAACCGTCTACGCCGGCAAGAAGCAGTGGTTCCAGCAACTCTATGACCAGTCGATCGCTCCGAAGCAGCCCTTCAGCGGCATGGTCCAGGCCCGCGGCGAATTCGAAGCCTACCGCAAGACCCTGCAGCACCTCGTCCAGAGCATGACTTCCGCCTACCAGAGCGCCAAACAGGACGGCGAACTCCGAGCCCAACAGGTCCTCAACCGCATCGCTGCCAAAATCAGCGCTTCGCGATCTGGGAGATGACGCCTTCACTGAACGCCGACCAGTGTGGCACTCCCTGAGACACCAAGGGAGGAGCTGTCCAGCCTGCTCTCACTCGGCCATGCCCATGGCCGGAAGCTCTGGGAGTATCTTTCGTCCATCCCTTTGAACGGACGCGTCCCTCGAAGAAATGAGCCACGGCTTCAAACTGGGGCGGGCACCACTCGATTGACAATCACTTCGTCCAGAGGCATTGAATTGGATTGCCAGCCGAGTCCGCCACAGTCGCTGCAGATGAAGGATTTGGTCAGCATTGGGACCTGCATTCGCCCACTGCCGTCGCACAATTTGCACGTCGTTGAGTCGTTCGGCCTTCTCGGCAAAACCTCACGAAGAGACTCGATTCGAGTTTCCGGGATGCCAGCCACGACGCCGAAGATTGCGTCTTTTAGTGTCAAACTGTCACCCACTCCCCATTCGCCGTAGTCGTACCAGATAATTCTCCCGTCAGCCGTGATGTATATGGCTGGCCCCATCCCGGGATAGAGCATGAATGCGTCGTATTCGTTGGCGATCGGATCGCTCGAACATTCCGAACGACGCTGGCGAAGCAGAACAAGTTGCTGTTCAGTCAACTTGAACAATGGGCGAGAAACGACAAGCTGCGAATCCATAACAAGCTCCGGGACGCCGAATTACTGACTGAGATCAGCCTCGAACGTCAGAGTAGCTTCCAGCGGGCCTGACACAGCACCGAATTCGGAATGCCTGGGCGCAGTTCGTACCAGACGGTGACCAGCGAGCCGTCGTCGAGTTCGACCGTCGATGGGTAACCCAGGTCGCCGGACTTTGCATCGCCGGAAATGATGATCGGCTCGGACCAGGTGCGGCCAGCGTCGTGGCTGATGCGGGCCTGATTGCCGAGCGGCGTTCGACGGTGCCCGTAACTCATCAGCAGTCGGCCATCCCGCAGTTTCAGCAGGTGTGATGGGAAGCCCCAGACGCCGATCGAGTGAGGTTCGCTCCAGGTTCTGCCGCCGTCGGTTGATTCAGTCTGCAACGTTTCGAGGTTGCTCTGCTTGTTGTGATTCCGAATCTGAGCAATCAGTCGTCCGCCGCCGGCATCGACTGCGTGCAGCTCGTGATAATTGTGATGGTCGTCGCCCGGCCGTGTCGGGATCGTCGTCACTGAACTCCAGGTCTGCCCGTCGTCATCGGATGTTGAAACGCCGACGAGATCCTCACCCGTCCACAGTGCCTTGCCGGCGTAGAGGAGCCGGCCATCGTCGAGCTGCACCGGGCCGTGCGGGCTGTTGAGCGGCACTCGGTAGCGCGCCGACCACTCCAGACCGCCATCCGTCGAGCGGATCATCCAGGTGCCGAGTTGCTCTTTACGCTGCTCGGCGGAAATGCGATCGCGGGCTCCGATCCAGCGGGCGAGCTTTGCTGCGTCCCAGTTCGACTTGCCGGCCTTTGCGTCGGCTTCAGCCTTCGCGAGCCCCGGTTCATAAGCCAGCGACGAAAACGTCGTGACGAGCAGACTGCCCTGTGAGGTTTCGAGAACGCCGGCATCGCGGTCATCGATCGCACTGTCGATCAGCGTCCGCGGGTAGGACCACGTTCGCCCGCCGTCGGATGACCGCATCAGATCGACGCGCCCGAACGGGCAGACGTGAGCCTCACGACCGCCTGACCAAACCAGCAGCAGTTCGCCATTCTTTCGTCGAGCGAGCGTCGGCCAGCCACAGTAAATGTGCGGCTGCTGACTGATCACGTCGATTGAAACGATCTCAGCCGCCGGAGCCGCCACGGCGCGCGACGCTCCTCCGAGCCACAAGCTGGAAGCGATCGCGGCGGTCGAACCCAGAAACTGACGTCGGGAGGCTGATTGATCTTCAAATGTCATGGTGAAAAGTCTCCGTGAGGGGGATTTCAAATCTCAAATGCAGGATTACCGACGAGGCACCACTAACTCCACAAAGCCCGCCGACGAAGGACGGCCATCGCAACCAGTCCGCCGAGAATCAGCAGACCTCCCGACCAGACATGCGCCGGCGGTTGCTCGCCCCAGAACAGCAGGACCCAGATCGGGTTGAGGATCGGTTCCAGCAGCGTCAGCAGGACAGCCTCAGTGACAGGCACCGATCGAACAGCTCGGGCAAACAGGACGTACGGCGTTCCCATCTGCACGATGCCCAGTCCCGCGATCAGCAGCCACTGCAGCGGCGACAGACTGACGTCGAGCGTCAGTGCCCACGGTAGAAGAATCAGCCCCGACGACAGATGGTTCAGGGCCGTCAGCCAGGTCGAGTCCTCATCGCGCAGCACGCGGAGCATCACCAGTGTGCAGGCCAGCGAAAAGCCACTGCCCAGCGCCAGAAAGTTCCCGGCCGCGTGATTCGCGTGCTCTTCGTTGAGCACGATCCAGAGGATGCCGGAGATCGCTCCAGCCAGAGCGATCATTGTCGGTCGCTGCAGTCGCTCCTTCAGAATGACGAAACTCAGCAGCGCGACCCAGGCTGTTGCGGTGTACTGCAGGAAAATCGCCGCCGCTGATGTTGTCCGCGTCAACGACGAAACGAACAGCACGTTCATTACCGTAAACACGCCGACCATCGGGATGAGCCCCGGCCGCCAGCGGATTGAACGTCGCCGCACCAGCAGGCTGAACATCGCGCCCGCGAACAGAGCTCGGTAACAGGCCAGCAGCGGACCGCGTACCTCAAGCGGAATCACGTCCAGCGGCGGGCTCTTCACAAACAGGCCACTGAGGCTCCACAGTGCCGCCGCCGCAACGAGCATCACGCGGCAGCGAAACAGCTCGTTCGGCGGAGTGGCGGAGTCATCGGACACTGACGAGACCTTGTGGGAATGCGATAGAACAGGCTGCTGATTCGGCCGCAGCATTTGCCTGCCGGGCTGGGCGGCTATGATGCCACCGCTCCCCGCTGCGGGAAACTGATCCAACTTCGGCCAGTCGACGTGACGATCCGCGTCGGCTGCCAGGCACCGATTGCCTGCTCCCCTCATCGAAGGACAATCTCATGCGTCACGCCGCCACACGTTTCTTTTCTCTCAGCCTGCTGCTGACGAGTGTGCTCGCCCCGTTGTTCGCAACGGCCGACGACGCAAAACCAGACGAGAAGAAAGCGGAACTGAAGCTCGTCAAAGTCGAAGCCCGCGACATCACACTGGAAGTTCCGGAAACCTGGAAAGAAGAGAAGCCGCAAAGTCGACTGCGTCTGACGCAGTTCGCCCTGCCGAAGGCTGAAGGTGACACCGAAGAGACTGAACTGGCCGTCTTCGTGTTTCCCGGTGGCGGCACCATCGAGCAGAATCTGCCACGCTGGGTCAGCGAGTTCGATCGTTCGACGCTGAAAGTGAAGACGACCAAAGGCCTTAGCCCGCAGGGTCAGTACGTCGTCGGCGACCTGTCGGGCACGCACGTCGGCTCGTCCTTCAATCGCCGCCCGAAGCCGCTCGAGAACGGCCGCGTGATCGGCATCATCCTGATGCCCGAAGGCAAGCCATATTACTACCTGAAGGTCACTGGTCCGAATAAGTCCGTCGAAGCCGCCGCCAAAGCCCTGCGGCGAGCGATCGGCGCCGACATCGAAAAAGAAGAGAAACTCGAAGTCGGTGCCTGATCGCGGTCCCATATGTAGGGTGCGTGGAGCGGAGCGCAACGCACCAGAACAGCAAACGGTGCGTTGCGCTCCGCTCCACGCACCCTACAGAGACTCAACGGAAACTCTGCCGTGTCATTTATCGAATCGGTCCTCAGCATCTGGGACGTGAATCGCGAACGGACGCTCGAAACGCTCGCCGCAATTGAACAGCTCGATGATCCGCAGGCGGCGCTTGCCTTTCGGCCGGGGCCGGAGCGTGCTCATGTCGCCTGGCAGTTAATGCACATCGCGGTGACCGAAGAGCTGTTCGCCACGTCGAGGTTCCTCGGGACCGATCCCGCCTTCCCGGAACTCTGCGAGCGGTTTCAGCGCGGCTCGATGGCGAGCGACGACGACGTCCCGACCGTCGCCGAAATCCGCGAGACGCTCGCCCAGTCACGCGAACATCTCACAGCGACCATGGCAAAGTTCCGCGAAGCAGACCTTGAGACGATGCCAGGCATTCTCGCCGAACGTGGCTGGACGCTGCGTCGCGCCCTGCAGATCATCGCCTGGCACGAGCCGCACCATCAGGGCCAGGCTCACGTCACGCTGAACGTGTTCAAGGCTCGGTAGGGCCGGTTCCCACCGGCCGAATTCTCTAACGGCAATCTACACGATACCGTGCCCGGCCGGTCGGAACCGGCCCTGCCGTGTTTCATTCCGCATTCCCAATTCCGCACTCCGCATTCAAAGACTCCCTGTGGCCGATAAACGCGACTTCGACGAATTCCTCGATAAGTTCAAGCGGCATCACGAGCTGATGACCGAAGAACTGCACAAGGTGATCATCGGGCAGGATGCCGTGATCGATCAGATCCTCGCGGCGATCTTTACCGGCGGACATTGCCTGCTGGTCGGCGTGCCGGGTCTCGCCAAGACGCTCGTCGTCAGCACGATCGCGAAGATTCTCGACGTGCAGTTCAAGCGGATTCAGTTCACGCCGGACCTGATGCCTTCCGACATTACCGGGACCAACGTGCTGGATGAGTCAGACTCGGGCCGCCGCGAATTCCGCTTCGTTCACGGGCCGGTCTTTACGAACATCCTGCTGGCCGACGAAATCAACCGGACGCCGCCGAAGACACAGGCCGCTCTGCTGCAGGCCATGCAGGAGCGCGAAGTCACAGCCGGCCAGACAACCTACGACCTGCCGGACCCGTTCTTTGTCATCGCGACGCAGAACCCGATCGAGCAGGAAGGCACGTATCCGCTGCCCGAAGCACAGCTCGACCGCTTTATGTTCAACGTCCGCGTCGATTATCCGTCGCTCGCCGAAGAAGAGCAGATTCTGGAAGTGACGACTCGCGGTGAACGAGCTGAAGTTCGCAAGGTGCTGACAGCGAAGTCAATCGTCTACCTGCAGAATCAGATCAACCAGATCGAGGTCGCACCGCTGACGATCAATTACGTCGCGCGACTCGTCCGGGCGACGCGTCCGGGCAACCCCGACGCGCCAAAGTTCGTCCGTGACCTGATCGACTGGGGCGCCGGGCCGCGAGCGGGTCAGTACCTGATTGCCGGCGGTAAGGCGATGGCCGCAATGGCCGGACGGCCGAGCGTTTCGCTGAACGATATCCGCCGTGTCGCGATCCCTGTCCTGCGACACCGGATTTCGCCGAACTTCCAGGCGCAGGCAGAGGGCTACACTTCGGAGTCGATTATCGACCGACTGGTCGCAGAGATTCCCGAACCATCGATTCCGAAATACGAGTAGCCTGGCGAGCGAGTTCGATGCGTTTTCAGAATCAGCAACGTACGCGGTACCTCAGTCGCCGCGATCAGTTTCGACTGGCGATCATGGTCGGCCTGATCGGGTTCGTCGTGATCGCGATCGATGTCGCGTCGCGCCCGGCTTCCTGGTACTGGCTGACGGGTGTCCCGGCTGGCGAGCAGTCCGGAGGCCGCGCGTCGGAAAACGAGAAGATCGACTTCAAGCCGAGGAGCAACCGCGACCTGCCGCCGGGTGTGATCCGCGTTGTCGAGCCGAAATCGGAAGCCGCTTCAACCGAGCAAACCGAACCAGGTGACGCCGGCCCGCTGCCCGAGTGGGCCGTGACTCCCGAGCAGATCGCGACGATCGACGACAACTCGGTCGGACTGCGAAACTCCGAACGCGACCTCTATTACGAACTGCTCGGCCGCACGCGCGACCTGCCGCTCGACACGCTGCAACAGCACGCGCGGTCCGATCTCTCGTTTGCCGTGCTGATGAACGAGTCGACTCACTTCCTCGGCGAACTGGTCACGATCAAGGGGGAGTTCCGCCGGCTGACGCAGATTCCGGTCGGACAGAACGACCAGGGGCTGACCACGATCTGGGAAGGCTGGCTGTTCAACCGCGACTCGGGCACGAATCCGTACTGCATTCGCTGTACGTCGCTGCCGGAAGGGATGCCGACTGGCGAGCTGTCTCCGCCGGTCGTCGTTGAAGTCACTGGTTACTTCTTCAAGCGGTACGGCTATCCGCGAGCGGACTTCAATCTGCATGTGGCCCCGCTGGTCATCGCGGCTGAACCGCAGTGGCTGAAGCCGGCCTCGATTACGGACCGTGGCGACAGCGAGATCGTGACGTACGTCCTCGGAGGGGCGGTGATCCTCGGCCTCGGGCTGCTGCTGATCCTGTGGCGTTTCCGCGTCGGTGACAAACAGTTCGAACAGCAGCATCTCAAAAGACTCAGCAGTGCATCCGACGACGCGA
Organism: bacterium; assembly: GCA_016124895.1. Classification (GTDB taxonomy): domain Bacteria; phylum Planctomycetota; class Planctomycetia; order Planctomycetales; family Planctomycetaceae; genus JAPOLP01. The sequence goes on along the minus strand of WGMU01000114.1, from coordinate 107,222 downwards.
TCGTCTCGATTGGCGACCTGCCAACGTTCTCCGTTGAAGAGTCGCTCCGCCAGTTCGCCGAGACGCAACTTCCGGAGATCAACGCAGAGGCGGGAGGCGAGTCAGATGCAGAAAGCAGAGGAACTTCGGGTTCCGTCTCGTAAATCCAGTCTCAATCGCGTGCCACTGGCTGTGCCAGTGCCTCCTGCCCCGCCTGCAGCCGCCGACTTCAAGCACTGGCAGAGCCAGTGGCACACAGTGAACGCAGCGCTGAACCATGAACGCGACGCGTTATGATGGCCGCAGGCGGACGGTTTCGATGCCGTCGTAATAGTAGCGCAGGATTTCGAGCGCTGACCGGCCAGCGTTACCGAGGCCGCTGGCTCCCCACTGGCAGAGACCGACGCCGTGTCCGGATCCTCGACCGGCGAAGCGGACTTCTCCCCCGGCGACCGTCGCAGCAAACCGTGGGCTGTAAAGTTCGCCGTAGGGCATGAGCCGGCGAAACGTCGAACCAGCGATCCTCAATGCCTTCGCACCGTCACTCACCGAATAATACGGCAGGTCTCCCGGCGGACCCGGGATTTCAGTGATCGATCTCAGCGTTCCCAATTGACTGCCCTCCGAGGCAAAGTGCTCGGCCAGCCGCCGCGAAACGTCCTGCAAATCAAACGACCTGTTCCAGCGGTACAGTTCTGCGTCGCGGCACCAGTCGCATTCGACACTCTTCAGCGCGCCGACGGAGTCGGTGAAGACGCTCGCTCCGTTTGTTGTTCTCCCTCCACAGACCGCCGAAAACCACGACGAGAAAATCCGCCCCCGCCAGGTGCAGACCATGCCCGATGTCTCGCGCACGATCTCGCGACTGCCGTCCGTCTCGCCCGCCAGCCGCCGGCCGGAGCTGTCGCGATACTGATTGCCCAGATACTTCTGGCTGCGCGAGGTTGAAAACAGATCAAACTGCGGATGCCCCTTCATCACCGACAGTGCGTACGTTCGCGCGACGATCGCCTGTGCCTGTCGGGCTGCTCGCGGAAACGCCGCCGGCATCTCACTGTTGATCACGCTGGCCAGGTACTCTTCGAGGGGCAGGACGTTGACGACCAGCAGTCGACGGTCCGGTTGCCGGAAGATACGGATCGATCCACGATACAGACTGTCGCCGATCCAGATCGATGGAGAGCGGATGGGAATGATTTCGATCTGACTGATCGCGAACGACGCGTCACGCAGGCGGATATTCTGGCCGTCGGTCGTGACCAGTGACTCGACAAGGCGCTGCTCCTGAGCGAGCACGCGCGGGCTGCCGGGAGCGGAAATGCGAAACGGTCCATCGACGGCAATCCGCAGTTCCTGAAACAGGTCGGGATTCAGATTGACCCGAATGATCGGGTTCCAGGTATCCGTGGGTGTGAGTGCCGGTTCGGATCTGGTCGATGGCTGACCATTCGACGATGAACTCAGCAGAGCCCACGCGGCACCGGACAACGGCACAACGGTCGCCGCGGCTGCAGCCAGCATCCGGCGACGCGAATAGTTCGGTGAGGCGTCCATGCAGTTTTCCGTCGGCTCTCAGCCACCAGGTCCAGGCAGACGTACCGGCATCACCCCCCATTCAACGGAGCCGGCCATCAGTCATTACGCAGTCGTAATCCCACTTCGGCAAGCTTGCCGCGAATCTCGTTCAGCGACGTCACACCGAAATTCTTTGACCCCAGCAGTTCGTCCGGGGTCTTTGTGATCAGCTCGCCGACCGTTGTGATATTCAATCGTGACATGCACTTCCGCGAACGGACGGAAAGCTGCAGGTCCGAGATCGTTTGTTCGATTGCTGCGCGCTGCTCGGGAGACATATCGGTCGGGGGAACAAACGAGTCCGGCTTTTTGGACTCGACAGCCTGGCCAACGCGCAGTCCATTCTGTTCGAGCAGTTCGCGAACCTCGGTCAGTGACGTTTCACCGAAGTTGCGGCTGGCCATCAGCTCCTGCTCACTGATCTCTGTCAGATCACCGAGCGTGACGATGCCCAGCCGGTCGAGACAGTTGCGGCTGCGAACCGACAGCTCAAAGTCAGCGATCGGACGGCTGAGTGTGTGCTGCAGCCGCTGTTCGGCCTTCAGCGATTCTTCGTCGTAGAACTGGCCTTCGGAGGCGTCGATGTCTTTCAGATAAAGCCGCGCACGAGGATTCTGCGGATCGGCTTCCAGCACGCGGCGATAGCAGAACGCCGCCTGGTCGTAACGTTCGGTGTCTTCATAAATGATTCCCAGGTTAAGCAGCGAGCCGACATGCAGCGGCGGCTTCGACAGCGCGCGTTCATAAAGCAGAATCGCGTCGTCGTCGTTCCCCTGCCGGGCGTTCTCATTCGCCAGCCAGAACAGAGCCCGCGAGTGATACGGGTCCATATCGACAGCCCGCTCGAAATACTCGATCGCTCCCAGCGTGTCGCCTCGGTCCGCGAGGATACAGCCAAACTGGAAAGAGTAATCCGCGCGGGACACGGCCTTCGACGCAATCGCCTTGAGTGCGGCCTGAGCTTCGTCGATCTGCCCGGACGCCCGCAGCGCTCCGACCCGCTGCAGCTCGGCCTCAATCGGGTCGTATCCCAGCGCCGCAGCCCGGGCAAACGCGTCGATTGCTTCCGCTGGACGATCGAGGGCGATGCAGACATGCCCAAGATACATCGCGGCGACCGGATGTTTCTTCGCACCGGAAAGTAACCGGTAAGCGTCGCCATGATTTCCCAGCAGATGCTGAGCGACGCCGAGTTTTGTCAGCGTGGGCTCGCTGGCCGATGTCGGATCGCCGACCAGACGCACGGCCGCGTTGACTTCCTGCCGGACTTCGACCGCCTGCAGTCGGTTAACAGCCTTGCGGAGCAGCGACAGCTCCGCCGTCCCGAACTCGACTTCAGTCTTCAGCAGATTGCGAACGTCGTCCATCGAGCAACGACCGTTCTCGCCCCCAGGGGTACTGTGCAGCACGAGCAACTCCTTTTCTGCAGTCGCGAGGCGACCATCAAAGTCAGGCTGACTCGTTACCGTCGGTGAATTCAGTCGTCCCGCTCGATCATGCAGACGGATATCGCTGGCGACTGTCACTGCAACGCGTACGAACTCAGACCGTTGAACGTAGACGTGCTTCTCTCTGGCCAATCTGTCAGACTGCCGCTTCCAGCGCAGAAAGCGATGCTGGCGGATTGTCCGCGTGTAAAATCTCGCACAGCTTAAAGACTTCAAATCCGGTCGTACACTTTTCCGCACCGTCGCTCACAACTTTTGTTCATGCCGGGAGGGTTGACGCTCCCTGGCTCACCGGTACAACGTCTTTCCGGTTTCAGTTCCCGCTTCACGAGCCGCAGCGGCTGCCGCCCGCGGTAGCTCAGACAGACAATAAAACGGACTTTCCATGAACGACGACTACCCCACGGATGATTTCGCCCCCGAGCCGCGCGACAATTCTTCCGATGACGAGCATTCCGATATTCAGAGCCAGCAGATTCAGCACAGCCAGGTCGGCGCGCTCGTCCCCGACAAAGTCGCGCGCGGCACGTTCAGCACAGGCGCCGTTGTGCTCAATGGAACGCACGAATTCGTCGTCGACTTCCTGCTGCGCATGACGAAACCGCATCAGGTCGCGGCCCGCGTCGTCCTGCCGCCTCAGGTCGTCCCGCGCATGATCCACGCGCTGGAAGAAAACCTCAATAATTACCGCAGCCGCTTTGGCGACCCGAAACTGCCGGAAGCGGCTCAGCCCAAACCCGAGCAGAAGAATCAGCAGCAGCAGGTCAACGCGCAGGAACTGTACGAGCAGCTCAAGTGGGGGCAGACCGACATGCACGGCACGTACGCCAACGCGGTCATGATCGGTCATACGCCGACGGAGTTCTCGTTCGATTTCATCACGACCTTCTTTCCGAAGAGTGTCGTGTCCAACCGCGTGTTCCTGTCGGCTCCCAACGTGCCGCGACTGCTCGAATCGCTCAAGCATTCCTGGAACCAGTACCAGCAGAAGCTGCACGAAGCCCAGAACCCGCCGCCTCCGCCGGAAGGCCCGGACTCGTTCGACACGACGCAGTTCTGAGATCGCGTCACGCCGGATCGGCTGATCGCCGACAGCAACCCGATGGAATTTGAGTATCCCGAACTGCTGCTGCTCGCGATTCCGCTGTGGTTCGTGTACCGCAGAGTCGGGCATGTTCGCGGTCCCGGCGGCTGGGTGCGGATCAGCCTGCTGAGCCTGCTGCTGCTCGCGCTGGCAGCGCCGCGATGGAATCCCGGAGGACGCGGGCTCGACGTCATCGTCGTTGCCGACCGTTCGCTGTCGCTGCCGGCCGAAGCGCAGACGCGGATTCAGGAACTGCTGACCAATCTGCAGAACGGGTTGACCGAACGGGGCTGGACCGACCTGGGTGGTCGAGCTTCGGACGGCAACCGGCTTGGTCTGGTTTCGTTCGGTGCCGAGCCGCGCGTCGAGTACGAATTGACAGACAAGCTGGCGACGACTGGCTTCACCAAAGACGTCAACCCGAACGGCAGCAACCTCAGCGAAGCACTGCTGACCGCACTGGACCGAGTCGATCCTGACCGCCCGGCTCGGATCCTCGTGCTGTCGGACGGCGAGTCGAACGGTGCCGATCCTCTGTTTGCCGCGCGGCGTGCGAGAGAACGCGGCGTCCCGATTGACGTACGCGTCTTCGAGCGTCTGCACGCGGGTGATGTCTCGATCGAATCCGTGCTGCTGCCGGATGTCGTCGAACCGCGCGAACCGTTTCAGTACGCTGTCTGGATTCATTCGGATCGGCAGACGACCGGCACTGTCAGAGTGCGACGCGGCGAACAGACGATCGCGACGCAGACGCGTGAGCTGAGTGTCGGCATGAACCGGCTGCTGTTTCGCGATCTGCTCGACGAAGGCGGTTCGCACGCGTACTCGGTCGAACTGGCCGTTGATGACGATCCAGTTCCCGAGAACAACCGCAGTGCCGGACTGGTGCGCGTCGACGCCGGACCGCGCGTGCTGATCCTCAATGCGGACGGCCAGCCGGGGAATCTCGGACGAGCGTTCGACGCGGCAAGAATTCCGTTCGACGCAGTGACTGCGAAGACGCACCCGCTGACGCAGGCGTCGCTCGATCGTTACCGCACCGTGGTTCTTGAAAACGTTCCCGCTGACGACTTCGGTCGGCTGCGCATGGAGCGGCTCGCTCAGTTTGTTGAGGACCTCGGTGGCGGACTGCTGATGACCGGCGGCAAGCGGAGCTTCGGCACCGGTGGCTACTTCCGCAGTCCGCTCGAAGACGTTCTGCCTGTCTCGATGGAGTTGCGTGAAGAGCATCGCAAGACGCGCGTCGCGATCGCCATCGCACTCGATCGATCCGGCAGCATGGCGGCGCCGGTCAAAGGTGGCAAAACCAAGATGGACCTCGCCAATCTGGGCACCGCCGAATGCGTCCGGCTGCTGTCTCGGCAGGACATGGTTTCAGTCATCGCCGTCGACAGCTCGCCGCACATCATTCAACCGTTGATCAATGTCGAGAATCCGAACGCAATCAACAGCAGGGTACTCCGCATCGAAAGCACGGGGGGCGGCATCTTCGTTTACGAAGCGCTGGTCGCGGCCGGCAAGGAGCTGATGAAGGCCAATGGTTTTTCGACGCGGCATATCATTCTGTTTTCCGACGCAGCCGACAGTGAAGAACCGGGTGCATACCGGAGCCTGCTGAAGAAGTTCTCTGACAGCGGCATCACCGTCAGCGTGATCGGTCTTGGAACACCGTCTGACCCGGACGCAAAACTGCTCGAGGACGTCGCGAAACTCGGCAGCGGCAACATCATGTTTACTGAGGACGCGCAGGAACTGCCGCGACTGTTTACCCAGGACACGATGAGTATCGCACGAAACACGTTCCTTGAAGCCGATCCTCAAACGCAGCCCGGCGGAATCAGCGGCGACCTGCTGCCCGATGCTCGTCTGATGGGCGAACTGTCGACCGGGCCGTTTCCGAAAGCCGGCGGATACAACCTGAGCTATCTGAAACCGGACGCGACGGCGGCCGTTGTCTCGCGCGACGAGTACGAGGCGCCGTGGTCGGCATTCTGGTATCGCGGTCTCGGCCGGGCGGCGGCGATCTCGCTGGAAGTCGATGGCCAGTTCTCCGGCGAGTTCGGACACTGGGAGCGTTACGCCGACTTTCTGGTCACTCACGTTCGCTGGCTGCTCGGCGGCGAGCATCCAGACGAAGCCTTCGTCGCGCTGCGGCAGGACGGCCAGGACGCAGTGCTGACCGTCGAACTCGATCCCGATCGCAGCGGCGATCGATCGCAGACGCCACGAGTGATCGTCGTTCTGCCGGGCAGTGAGCGAGTCGCTTCAATCGAACCCGATCTCGTCTGGACCGGCCCGGATTCGCTGGAAGCGCGAGTGCGGCTCGATCGAACCGGCACGTGGCGGACTCTGATTCAGAACGGGCCGCAGCAGATCGCGCGCGGACCGTCCGTCACGTTGCCGTACTCGCCCGAGTACGCACCGCGCGACGGCCTGCCGAGTGGCGTCGAAGCTCTGACGCAGATCACCGAACTCAGCGGCGGCCAGCTTCGTACGGATGTCTTGAGTGTCTTCAATAATCCGCCGCGATCGCCGCGTTCGGTCTCACTGCTGATTCCGCTGCTGGTTGCCGCGATTGCGCTGCTGCTGCTGGAAATCGCCGGTCGGCGACTCTCATTGTGGGAGCGGGCTGCGTCGGCACTTCGCCGGGAAGAGAAAACACCAGCCACTGCGGCAATCCGTCCGCCAGGGTCCGCTGGCTGGTTCAGCAGTTGGAAGAGCCGCCGTCCGGTGTCCGGGAAACGGTCGGAAATTCCGACAGCCAGTCAGGATGCGAATCCGGCGCGGACCAGCACCGGATTGTCAGCCAGCGACGCTCCATCAGACTCGGCCGCGCCGCCCGTCGCTGCCGAAGAGCCGGCGAAGAATGTTGACATGAGCAGTCTGCTCGAAAAAGCACGCGAACGTGCTCGGAAGCGACTCGAATAACTCCGCTGGACACTGCTGTTTCCAACTGGGCGTGGAAAACGGATGTGTTGCGCTGACGGTCTCGCGCTGGTGTAAGTGATGTCTGACCGGGAGTGGTCGATCATGATGGTTCGACGTCGAACGGCAGCCTCTTATACTCGTGGACTGTGTGTAATGGCTGAAACGGATCGAGTTCCTCTGTCTGAAGGAAGACGCTCATGTCGCTGCGTTGTTGTCTGAGGTTTGTGGTGGCCGTGATGGTGGCTTCGCTGGGCGGGTCTGCACTGGCAGCGACTCCGTTGAAGGCGTTGATTATCGACGGGCAGAACAATCACGGCGCGTGGCCGAAGACGACGGTCATGATGAAGTCGTATCTCGAACAGACCGGCCTGTTCTCCGTCGACGTCGCGCGGACGAAGTTCACGGTCAACGGCGGCGATCTGGTCGCGAAGTACCCGCTGCCGAGCATCGAGTCGACGGCGGTCAAGTCGGCTCAGACCGATCCGGACTTCAAACCGCCGTTTTCAAAGTACGACGTGGTGATCTCGAACTTCGGCCACGGCGCGGCTCCCTGGCCGCAGGAAACTCAGGACGCGTTCGTGAAGTACGTCAAAGGCGGCGGCGGGCTGGTCATCATCCACGCGGCTGATAACTCGTTCGGTGACTGGCCGGAGTACAACGAAATGATTGGCCTGGGAGGCTGGGGTGGTCGGAATGAAACGAGCGGTCCGTACGTGTATCTCGACGACGATGGCAAACTCGTCCGCGACGAATCAAAAGGCGGAGGCGGGCATCATGGGAGCCAGCATCCCTTTGCCATCGTCGTTCGCGATCCATCTCATCCGATCACGAAAGGGATGCCTCGCGAATGGATGCACGCGAAGGATGAACTGTACGACAAGCTTCGTGGACCAGCCGCGAACATGGAGATCCTGGCGACGGCGTACGCCAGTCCGGAATTCGGCGGCACCGGTCGTCACGAACCGATGCTGATGACGATCCGCTACGGCGAAGGTCGCATCTTCCACACGCCAATGGGCCACGCGGATTACTCGCAGGAGTGCGTCGGCTTTATCGTCTCGCTACAGCGGGGCACGGAATGGGCCGCAACCGGCAAGGTCACGCAGGAAATTCCGCAGGACTTTCCGAAGGCGGACGTGGAGAGTGCCCGCAAGTTCGACTGAGACGATGCTCGACACTCCGCCGACTGGCGATTTTGCGGTCCGCCGCCCATCATTTGCCTTCGGCCCGTGACGACGCGGGCTCTGCGCGACTGCTCATGCCGGGCATCTTCCGTACGAAAACGCATCACCAAATTCTCGATCTGGAGACCTCACCATGTCTGACAAGTCACCTGCGAATGCGTCGCGTCGCGACTTTCTGAAGGATTCCGGCCGACTGGCGGGAGCGGCAGCTCTGGTCGGCGCTGCTGGACAGCACGTTTACGCGGCAGGCGATGACACGATCCGCGTTGCTCTGGTCGGCTGCGGTGGCCGCGGGACGGGTGCGGCTGATAATGCGATGAGTGCGCAGGCTGGTCGTGTTGAACTTGTCGCGATGGCCGACGTCTTTGAAGACCGCCAGAGCACCAGCTTCAACGCGCTGCAGAACCGGCATAAAGACCGTTTCAAGGTGACCGACGATACGCGGTTCATCGGATTCGACGCTTACAAAAAGGCCATGGACACGCTGCGTCCTGGCGACATCGTCATTCTGACGACGCCAGTCGCGTTCCGCTGGGTTCACTATGGCTACGCGATCGAGAAGGGCCTGAACGTCTTCATGGAGAAGCCGATCACGACGGAAGGCCCGACGACCCGCAAGATGCTGGAACTCAACAAGAAGGCCATCGAGAAGAACCTGAAGGTTGGCGTTGGTCTGATGTGCCGCCACTGCCTGGCGCGCGGCGAAGCGGCCAGAAGGATTCACGACGGTGAGATCGGCGACGTGCTCAACATCCGGGCTTACCGGATGGCCGGCCCGACCGGTTCGGCAGCCACGGGGCCGGCTCCGGAAGGCATGGGCGATCTCGAGTGGCAGATTCGTCGCTTCCATGCGTTTTTGTGGGCCAGCGGCGGCGCCGTCAGCGACTTCCTGATTCACAATATCGACGAAGGCTGCTGGCTGAAGGGAGCCTGGCCGGTTCAGGCAAAGGCGTCGGGCGGTCGCCACTACCGTGGAGACATGATCGACCAGAACTTCGACAGCTACTCGATCGAATACACGTTCGAGGACGGCACGAAGATGAACGTTAACGGCCGCACGATCGCGGGCTGCCATCAGGACTTCGCGACCTACGCACAGGGCACGAAGGGCTCGGTCATCTTTTCAACAGCCGGCCATTTGCCCGCAAAGAGCCGCATTTTCAGCGGCTATAAAGTCGACAAGGGTGACGGCGGCATCGATCCTGGCAAGCTGGTCTGGGAATACGACAAGCCTGAACCGAACCCGTACCAGGTCGAATGGGAAGACATCGTCACGGCGATCAGGAACGACACGCCGTACAACGAAGTCGAACGTGGCGCGATGGCGAGCCTCGTCACGGCAATGGGCCGCTTCGCCGCTCACACCGGCCAGGTCATGACGCTCGACGAAATGCTCAACCACGAGCACGAGTTCGCACCGGACGCCGACAAGCTCGTGCTCGGCGGCCCGGCCCCGCTGGCCAAACTGCCCAACGGCAAGTATCCGGTCCCGATGCCCGGCATCACGAAGAAGCGCGAGTACTGATAGCGCTCGGCGTCAGTTTACGAGACTGATGACCTCACAGTTCTGATCACCGCCCTGCGGCACGGTATTGAGTCGCGGGGCGGTTTTTGTTGAGTGAGTCCCTGTCCGCAGAAGCTGCCTGATCCGAGTTTTCGCCGGTCCTGGAAGCAGATGTTCCGACAATTCGGCGAGGAATCGCTCGCCGGTGCGTTCGTCCGGCGAGTTGAATCGTGACAGCGGCGCGACAACTCGGCACGATGAGCCCCAGTGAGATTTGAGATTTCGAATTCGAGGACGACGGGATGGACCGCGACAACCACGTGCTGATCACCGGAGGCGCCGGCTTTATCGGCAGCCATCTCGCTCGCGCGCTGCTCGCCGCCGACAAGCAGGTGTCGGTCATCGACAACCTATCGACAGGTCTGCACAGCAACGTCGCAGACCTCGAAGCCAATCCAGATTTCCGCCTGTATGTCGACACGATTCAGGACGTGTCGCTGATGCAGAAACTGATGATGGAGTGCGGTACCGTCTACCACCTCGCGAGTGCTGTCGGCGTGCGGCTGATCATGGAACAGCCGGTCGCGACGATCGACACGATTTATCAGGGAACCGAAGTCGTCCTGCGACTCGCGCGGCGCTACCGCAACCGCGTGCTCATTACGTCCACGTCGGAGGTCTATGGCAAGTCGACCAAAGTGCCGTATTGCGAGGACGACGACCGTGTGGAAGGTCCGACGACGAAGCATCGCTGGGCGTACGCCTGCGCGAAGGCGCTTGACGAGTTTCTGGCGCTGGCTCACTGGAAGGAAACGCGGCTGCCGGTCGCCATCGTGCGCCTGTTCAACACGGTCGGTCCGCGGCAGCGCGGCCAGTACGGCATGGTCGTCCCGCGGTTTGTCGAGCAGGCCCTGGCAGGCGACGACCTGATTGTTCACGGAGACGGAACGCAGTCCCGCTGTTTCTGCCATGTTTACGATGTCGTACAGGCGCTGATAATGCTGGTTAACTCCAGCACGGCCTGGGGACAGATCTTCAACGTCGGCAGCACCGAGGAAATCTCAATTCGTGGACTTGCCGAACTGATCGTCCAGCGTCTCGAAAGCCCATCGCAGATCCGGACAATCCCCTACAGCGAGGCTTACGGCGAAGGATTCGAGGATATGCAGCGCCGTATTCCGTCGATCGAGCGCATCCGACTGGCCGTTGGATGGTCACCAACATTGTCGATCAACGACGTGATTGACGATGTCGCTGCCGAGTTCCGCGACGGACGGCTCGGCGACTGACGGCAGCGGTACGCATCCTGCAACCGCTGCGATGCTTACAGCCCGTTCGTCGTTCCGTTCTGTGACTCAGATGACTTTGCTGACAGACCGAATGGCGGCGCAGCACGACTCAGGTCGGGCCGTTGTCCCGCGGGCAGGTCGCGTCGTTTGTTCGTCAGTCAGCTATGCCAGCCGGAATTCCCATTCACGATTTGCGTGGAACTGCAAGCCGCCCGGATGCGCCTCACCGCGCTGCAACGGACGGTCGACCAGCGCAGTCGTCCGTTGACCGGCTGACGCAGCGGGTTCGCGAACTGCTCGACAGCGCATCACCGAATCACGGCTGGCTGAAAGAGCTGGAACTGAAGGCCGCTCGCCAGGCTGACATGCCGCACGCAATTGCTGTGACGACAAGAAACGTGGCACTGCATCTGACGCTGCAGGCTATCGATCTGCGGGCGGGCGACGAAGTAATCGTCCCGGCATATTCTCCGCTGGCCATTGCTGACGTTATTCGCCACTTCGATGCGCATCCGATCCCGGTCGACGTTCACACCGATTCGCTGCTGATCGACACGGATGGAATTGCCGACGCGATCACGGACCAGACACGAGCCGTCATTGCGGTGTCAATTGCCGGCCGCGACGTTACCAGCGACGAACTGATCGCTCACGCGGCGTCGAAGAATCTTCCGCTGATAATCGACTCCAGCACCTGCCCGCCGGGGATCCTGCCGGGCACTCGCAGCACAAGCCAGGTCGCATGTCTGCTCGCCGCGCGTTCGCCAGACCGATCCGGAGCGACCGGGGGCGTCCTGATCACAACCTTCTCGGACGAACTGGCGGTTGCCATCCGGCGTCGGAGGATCGAGATCACTCCGGAGCCGCACGTCGCCCGACCGGTCCTGCCGTCTGCCGGGCTCCGCTATGTGACGAAGCTCTCTGAGGTCGATGCGCTGTGGGCACTGGCCGGCCTCGATTTCGTGAACTGCGACTGGCGGCGGCGCTGTGAAATTGCGATGAGTTACTCGGCCAACGTGTCAAGCATGGCGGAAGTCGACGAGCCGCCGGAATCAGGCCGCGAGATTCACGGCTGGACAGGCTACCCGCTGCGGTTGAACCTGCTGCGTTCGGCAATCTCGCGAAACGACATCGCGACCGCACTGCAGAACATGCACATCGACGTGTCTGTTCAATGTGTGCCGATTTCGCTGCACCCTCACTATCAGGAACTGTACGCGTTCGGTCCGGACACGTTTCCCGTCGCGCGAAACGAGTTCCAGCGGGAAATCTCGCTGCCGATCTACGCGGACATGACCGATGACGACGTCGAGTTCGTCTCGATGGCGCTCCAGAACGTGATTCAGTCCGGGACTGCCACCGTCGTCGGGCGAACGTAACCTGCAGGAACCGTACAAAACTTGTCCATCTGTGGTGTTCAGGTCGCAGATCTCAGCCGGGAATCTGAGTTTCTCAGACGTAGCAATTCGCTCAGTTCGCCGATGCCTGCCTTGCCGGCGCGCGGATTCAGGACAACAATTCTGTCAAAGTGGCCCACTGCGGTGAGAGGCTGAAGTTGTCCGCCGCTTCCTGACGAAACTACGGAAGTCCTGTCAGGATTTGAGTTTGTCGTCGCTGATGAGTGGTGGCGACGCTTCAAGTGACCGATTACGGCCCCGAGGTTTTCCATGGCCAAACGCAAAAAACTGCCGAAGCAGGTCGCAATTATCAACGCGGATAACTGCACCGGCTGCGAATCCTGCCTCGAAGTGTGTCCCGTCGACTGTATTTACAAGGTCGACGGTGAATCGATTGATTGCCTGCAGTCCTGGTGCGAAATCGACGTCGAACGCTGCGTCGGCTGCGAAGTCTGCGTTCACATTCCCGGCAAGAAATCCGACCCATACGAACTGGTTGTCTGCCCTTGGGATGCGATCGAAATGGTGCCGACGATCGAAGTTGGCTGGCAGGTCGCGAACAAAGGCGGCCCGGAAGACTATCTGCGGGCCAACTGGGAACGCGTCGTCGAACCCGCCATCCGTATGAGCGAACTCGCCGCCGAAAGCAGCTAGACAATTCGCTTCTGCAGGGCGCGTGCAACACAGCAGCCGAAATCAAGAAGCCCGACGCCTCACCTTGAGACGTCGGGTTTTCTGCTGCGCTGACGAGGACGACAGGAATCTCATTTCAGCCACAGATGCACGCAGATAGACGCAGATTTCAGACAGGAAGCCTGCCGTGATTCATCTGCGAAAATCTGCGTGTATCTGCGGCTGAAAAAACTGCCGGCTTAGCATTTCCGTCTGGATGCCGCGCGACTTGTCGAGGTGTTTTGATCGGGCTACGGTGGCATCTCCGCACTCTCTGCTTCTGAGGTCTTCGTCTCATGCGCTCATTCACCGTTCTACTCGCCGCCCTGTCCGTCACCGTTGCTCTCTCGTTCCTCGGCTCCGTCGATCGCCCACTGGCCGCTCAGCAGCCAACATCGCAGACGAACGCAGGCAAGCCGGAGGATGCCAAGAACGTCAAGATCGAACAGGCCACGCCGCTGACGACAGAAAAGTTTGACCGCTTCGGCATCTATGAGCAGACGGCTCCGCGAGCTGCCGACGCAACACTCGTCGCGACGACGCTGCCACTCAAGTTGCGAAAAGGTGACCGGATCGCGCTGATCGGTAACACGCTGTTTGATCGTGCGGCGGCGTTCGGCAACTTCGAGGCTCAACTGCAGAAACGGTTTCCCGACCTGAACCTCACTGTGCGACACCTCGCCTGGTCGGCGGACGAGATTGACAACCAACCTCGCCCCGACAACTTCGCGGATACCGAGCAGCATCTGACGCACGAAAAGGCCAACGTCATCTTCGCGGCGTACGGCTTCAACGAATCGTTCGCGGGCGAGGATGGCCTCAACGACTTCCGGAAGCGGCTCACTGATTACGTCACTCGGCTGAAGTCGCGAGCGTTCAACGGCGAGTCCGCTCCGCGAGTCATCCTCGTTTCGCCGATCGCCAACGAGAACGTCGAACGCGTCGCCGCCGCTGACCTCAACAACGAGCACATCCGCCTCTACACGCAGGCGATGAAACAGGTCGCGGCCGAGCAGCAGGTCGGCTTCGCGGACGTCTTCGTGCAGACCGAAGCGGCCATGCGAAGCCCCGGTTCGGACCTGACGATCAACGGGATCCATCTCACGCAGCAGGGCGACGCGGTGTTCTCCGGGGCTCTGTTTCAGCAGGTCTTCGGCGAGGAAGCTCCCGCGATCAGCGAGCCGCTGCGGCAGGCGATCGTCGATAAGAACCGTCAGTTCTTCCGCCGCTTCCGACCGGTCAACACGTTTTATTACACCGGCGGTCGCAACAAGGATTACGGCTACCTCGACTTCCTGCCGGCGATGCGGAACTTCGACATCATGGTCGCCAACCGCGACGACCGCATCCGGCGGATTGCTCGCGGCGAGCAGGTCCCCGCAACGCCCGACGACTCCAACGCACCCGAACTCCCAGCCACGATTCAGAACCGGGGAGCCAACGAGTGGATGACGGCGGCGGATGAGCAGAAGGCATTTCAGGTCGACCCGCGGTTCGAGGTCAACCTGTTCGCCGGCGAGGAGCAGTTCCCCGACATCGCCAACCCGATTCAGATGCGCTGGGACGCTCGCGGCCGGCTGTGGGTGAGCTGCTCGCTGACCTACCCACACGTTTATCCGGGCAACGAACCGAACGACAAAATCGTCATCCTCGAAGACACTGACCAGGACGGTCGCGCCGACAAGTCCACCGTCTTCGCCGACGACCTGCACATTCCGCTGTCGTTCGAGTTCGGCGACGGCGGTGTTTACGTCTCCGAGCAGCCACACTTGAGCTTCCTCAAAGACACCGACGGCGACGACAAGGCCGACGTCCACGAGATCGTGCTGACCGGCTTCGGCACCGAGGACTCACATCATTCTCTGCACGATTTCGTCTGGACACCGGACGGCGATCTCATCTTCCGCGAGTCAATCTTTCATCACTCGCAGGTCGAAACGCCGTATGGTCCTGTGCGGCAGCAGAACAGCGGCTGGTTCCGCTTCACGCCGCGCGAACAGCGGCTGATCAGCTTCGGCACGTACCCCAGCACCAACCCGTGGGGCGTCACGTTCGACGACTGGGGCCAGCACGTCGCCAGCCACCCGGTCTACGCCACCGCGTTCCACGCCCTCGATCCGCCGTATCCAACGCAGCACCCGCGACCGCAGGGACTGCAGGCGTACTCGGGCGTCTGCGGGCACGAGTTCATCGACTTCGACACGTTCCCCGACGAACTTCGCGGCGGCTTTATCAAGGTCCGTTACAAGCCCACCAATCGGGTCGAGATCCACAGATGGAAAGAAGGCCCGTTCGGCTTTGACGAGGAATACGTCGGCGACGTCATCTTCTCGACGAACCTCAGCTTCATCCCCGTCGACCTGCGGTTCGGCCCGCGCGGAGCCATGTATGTCTGCGACTGGTACAACCCGATCAAGGGCCACATGCAGTACTCGCTGCGTGACGACCGCCGTGACCGCCACTCGGGCCGCATCTGGCGGATCACGACCAAAGGCCGCCCGCTGCAGGATCCGCCACCGATCGCCGGCGCTCCGATCGACGACCTGCTCAGCATCCTGAAACGTCCCGAGTACCGCTATCGCTACTGGGCCAAACGCGAACTCCGCGAACGCGATTCCGCCGCTGTTGCCGCAGCCCTCGATCGCTGGGTGACGAACCTCGACGCCGATGATCCGCGTTTGCGGCATCACCAGATCGAAGCCGTCTGGCTGTACCGAGGCATTGGCGAATCACGCCCCGACCTGCTGCGTGAACTGCTTGCCTGCGACGATCACCACGCGCGAGCCGCCGCGACCGAACAGCTTCGCTACTGGCACTCGGAAATGCCCGACGCCGCGGAACTACTCCGCAAAGCCGCCAACGATGCAAACGGCATCGTCCGGATGCAGGCCGCGATTGCCGCCAGCTATATCGGCACCCGTCCGGCGTTCGACGCGATGCTCGACACGCTCAAGCACGCGCGCCACGGGCACCTGCAGTACGCGATCACCTGCGCTCTCGGCGCGAAAACGCTGCGACCGTTCTGGGAGAACGACTCCGACCAGACGATCGCGAAGATCCTGAAGGAAGCCGCGAAAGAAAAGGCGATCAAAGAACCGACGCCGACCGCCGCGCAGGCTCAGTTCGATCGCCAGAAAGGTCTGCTGAAAGTCGACGTGACCTGCGTACCCGAGCGGATGCTGTTCTCGATCCGGCAGTTCGTCGCGAAGCCGGGGCAGCCGGTCAAAGTCGTGTTCACGAACCCCGACGCGACGGATCACAACTTCGTCGTCGTGAAGCCCGGAGCGCTCGCCGAAGTCGGCATGGCCGCCAACGAAATGGCCAAGGACCCGCGCAACGCCGCCTCGGACTTCATCCCGCGCGAGAAGGGCGACCTGATCCTGCACGCCTCGAAGATGATCGGCCCGACGCGAGCCGCTCAGATTTCCGTGCTGCGGTTTGAAGCGCCGACCGAACCCGGCATTTACCCGTACGTCTGCACGTTCCCCGGCCACTGGGTCGTGATGAACGGCGTGATGGTCGTCGCCGAAACCCAGTCCGCCGCCGACGCCCTGCTGGCCGAGGCTCAGCCGAAAGTCGTCAAAGAGTGGACGATGGCCGACTTCAAAGACTTCGACAAACTCGCCCGCAAGCCCGACGCCGCCACCGTGACGCGCGGCATGACGGCGTTCGTCAAAGCCCGCTGCAACCAGTGCCATGTCATCGCCGGTCACGGAGTGAACCTCGGCCCCGACCTGACCGAGTCCGTCAAGAAGCTGAAGGGCGAAGAACTGCTGCGTCAGATTCTCGAACCGTCCGCGAAGATCAACGAGAAGTTCCAGACCTGGCAGTTCATCCTCAACGACGGCCGCCTTGTCGCCGGTGTCGTGATGAAGGAAACCAAAGCCGCGTACGAGGTCGCCACCAACCTGCTCACCCCAACGTCGCTGACGACCGTCCCGAAGAAGGACATCGACGAAAAGATCGCCTCGAAGGTCTCCCCGATGCCCGTCGGTCTGGCCAACGTGTTAACGAAGGACGAACTCCTCGACCTCCACGCCTTCGTAGAAGACGGCGGCTACCAGCTCCCCGAACACCTGAAGCACCACCACCACGGAAAGTAGGCCGGACCAAGGAGCGCAGCGACTCCGCTCAGGCAGTATGCGTCTGACAGTCGCCGACATGCACATAGGAATCCTTCTGCTTACAATCGCCGTAGTCAACTGGCGTAGTAGAAGGAAGGTTTGAGATGCAGTTAGTTTGGTTTGAACTGAGCGGCTACAAGCGATTTGCGAAACACACGAAGATCAATCTGAGTGAGAAGCTAGTTGCGATCGTTGGCCCAAATGAGGCTGGAAAGACCTCACTCCTGCGATGTTTACGCCACTTCAATCACAGAGAGCCATTCGTCGCCGCTGGTGGTTCTCAGGAATTGACACGAGGGATCACTCTGGAGAAGCGACACACCGTCGCGGAATGGACATTCGCGGTCGACGACGGTGATCGCGAAGCATTGAAGGAGATCCCAGAGGCCAAGGGACTCCGCTGGTACGCGATCGAGAAAACGGTAGATGGTGCGGCGTTTTACTCACTGAAGCCGTTGCCTCGCCGATCGATTGAGTTGAGAGAAACTGTTCGAATCGAACTCGTCTCTGCGATTGAAAACAAGCAGGGATCGAACGAGAAAGCGGACGACCGGGTTGAGTCTCAGGAAGACGACCGTCTGATTGAAACGCTGCGTGATCTTGCGGCTGAACTGGAATCTGACGACGACGATCTGGCACGTCGTGTCCTTGACAAGATTGCAACTGCTGTAACGTCGGCTCAAGAAGCCGGAATGGACACGGTCGCGGGTCGACTTTCGGAATTGCACGCGAATGAGTCGATGGAATCCCCTTCGGATCGCGCCGCTGCAGTCCTGAGCAAGCGACAGCCAGAAATACTCTTCTTCAGCAATGAAGATCGAGAACTGGAATCTGAATACGACTTGAATGAATTCTTTCGGACGGAAGACGCCAAGAAGAAGATCTGGCGAAACGAGATTCCCATCGCGTTGCAGAATCTGGCACATGCGAGTTCGCTAGAACTGAATGATCTTTATGCGGCCCAGTCCAACGACGATAGAGGCAGAGTAAAGACACTGCTCGAAAGGGCTGAGATAAAGCTGACGGACTTGCTGCAGAAGTCATGGACCCAAGACAAGCTGTCACTCAGCCTTGAGTTGGACGGTTACCGACTTCAGCTTCTTCTTCGTTCGGAGAAGGGCGAGTATGTCAAAGTCATCGAACGGAGTGATGGTCTCCGGCAATTTGTAGCACTCCTGTTGTTTCTTGCGCGGCAACCGGCATCGAAATGCCGTCCGATCGTCTTGATTGATGAGGTTGAGCGTCACCTCCACTACGACGGCCAAGCCGATCTTGTCCAAGTGCTGGCAAAGCAGCGACTTGCATCAAAGGTAGTCTACACGACGCATTCGATCGGCTGTTTGCCTGAGGATCTTGGATCGGGAGTCAGGATGGTTGCGACAGAGGATCCGCACAGCACGGTCGAAAACTACTTTTGGGACTCTCGACGCCCTGGATTCTCCCCTCTGTTGTTTTCGATGGGCGCTCAGACCTTGGCATTCCTGCCGATGAGATATGCGTTGATTGCGGAGGGCGCAGCGGATTTGATTCTCGTTCCGGCGATCCTGAAAGCCACGCTGAAACTCGACAGCCTCGGTTTCCAAGTTGTGCCTGGGCTTTCAAGCAGCACATCAGGCGAAATAGCAATCTTGAACAATGAATCAGTCAGGACGGCGTATCTGGTCGACGGCGATGATGCCGGTCGAAAAATGAAGGCCAAGATCGCAGAAGCCCATGTGGCCCGTGAGATGATCCTCGAACTCCCCCAAGTCGACGGCGAGGAAACAGTCATCGAAGACTACCTGCGAATCGATGCGTACCTTGCTGCGGTGCAGGAAGAGTTGCGACGATCTGGATGCCACGCGGAGATCACAGCAGAGGACTTGCCACGCCCCAATCGTCCGCGACGTCTCGAAGATTGGTGTGAGGCGAAGGGCGTCGGAGTCCCTAGCAAACGTGCGGTGGCGTATCACGTCGTGGAAAAACAGTTTGATTCTCCACTGGTGGACGAGGCTGTTGACGAGCAGGTCCGAGAACTATTCCGGTTGATAACCACCGCTCTTCGTCTTCGAGATCAATAAGTTGCGGTTGATCTTGGCTTTGCCGGAACGGCGCTGCGCTTGGTCCGGCCTACGTTTACGGGGTCCATCGTGACGTGATCTCGGACCAGGTGGGGCCGGTGGTGGTGGGGAGAGTCAGCAGGGCGGGAGTTCGTTCGATGACCTGCTCGAAGAGGGTGGCGATGGATTCTCCCATCGTCCACAGGGCGTGGCGCAGGCTGGCTTGTTCAGCAAGGGTGATCATCTCGGCGCAGGTCAGGCCGCCGGTTTGCTGGCTGAGTTCGTCGCTGCAGCGCCACTCGCCTTTGACCTTTCGGAGACGGTACTGCTCGATCAAACGCGGGTTGCGGATGGACTGGTAGCGACGGTTTTCTTTCAGGACGGCTGCCAGCAGGCCGGACTGGTGTGGAGACCAGGCATTGGGGAACCTCGCCGCCATCGTCATCGTGTTTTCTGAGGAGTTTCTGCCGCCGTTCCCATTCTTCTATCCGAGCGTCTCTCCGGAGCCGGTACTGGCAGGCGGGGATAGCCCATGTGGGTGCTTCCTGATGCGCTGGCTGCCCCACCTACGTGCGAGCGGACATCAGAGGCCGCCCAGGCCGGACTCGAGCTCACCAGCGCAGCGGAAGGAATGGTCGTCAGTGGTTCCTCGGAGATTGTGGTTGCAATTCAGTCAGTGGGTCGCAGAGGTCATCGGCTCTGTGTTTTCTGATCGGGGCTCAGGCTGTCACGGCCGGTGGCAAAGCGTGTTCGATGAGCCGGTGGTACAGCCAGCGTATCCAGCGGTTGCCGACCGCCGCGGCCACGACGCTGCCGGGCTTGCCGGCAGCTCGCAGGCGTCCGGCGAAGGTGTGCCAGCGAACTTCGTGACGGATCAGCCGGTGCGCTGCTTCGATCACGACGGTCCGCAGTGCCGGGCTGGCCTGTTTGATCAGACCTGAGTCCGCCTGACGGTTGTCGCTTGATGCGTTACGCGGAGACAGCCCGCAGAACCACGAGGGCAATCAAGACCGACTCGGTGCGTGTGCAACAGGTTTCTTAATGACAGCCATGTCATTTATGCAGGACACGAATTCCGCAAGTGTTGTCTCTGGCATTTAGAAATCAAGAGTTCATCCAGCAGGCAGGCTGTCAGCCCCAGCCGCCGCCGCCCGGGGTTTCGATGGTGAGGATGTCGCCGGCGTTGATGTCGACTCGGGCGCGGCCTGCGAGCTGTTCGACTTCGTTGCTGCCGGCTCGCTGCAGGGTGTTGTGGCCGATGGCTCCGTTGCTGCCGCCGTTGAGGCCGAAGGGAGCGTACTCTCCTCGGCGTTGAGTCAGCAGCGAGACGGTCAGGGGTTTCAGGAATTCGATGCGGCGGACGATACCGTCGCCGCCGCGATGTTTTCCCGATCCGCCGGAACCGCGGCGGATTGAGAACTCGTGCAGACGGACCGGGTAGCGGCGTTCGATGACTTCGGCGTCAGTCAGACGCGTGTTTGTCATGTGAGTATGCACGGCGTCGGCGCCGTCGGCGCCGGGTGTCGCACCGCTGCCGCCACAGATCGTTTCGTAATAGCCGAACGTGCCGTCGCCGAACGTCAGATTGTTCATCGTGCCCTGGCTGGCGGCCGCGAGCCCGAGCGCTCCCAGCAGGACGTCGACAACGCGTTGCGACGTCTCGACGTTACCACCGACGATGGCAACGCAGTCTGCCGGATCGTCGTGTGACGGCGGGTTGAGCAGACACTCGGGCAGGACGATCTGGACAGGTTCCAGGACGCCGCTGTTGAGCGGGATGTCCTCGTCAATCAGGCAGCGGAACACGTACAGCACCGCCGCCGTCACGATGGCTCGGTTCGCGTTGAGGTTCGTATCGAGCACCGGCCCCGTGCCGGTGAAATCGACTGTCGCTGAGTCACCGTGAATCTCGATGGCAACGCTGATCGACGCTCCGTCGTCGAGATGGTCGGTTCGCTGGTACGTGCCGTCGTCGAGCCGCGTCAGGGCGAGCCGCATCTTGGCCGCAGCCGCCGCCTGGATGTGGTGCATGTAGGCGTGGACGACCGCCAGCGAGTACCGCTCGACCAGTTCTCGAAGCTGCCGCACGCCGACATTGTTCGCCGCGACCTGAGCGGACACATCGGCCAGATTGTCCTCGACAGAACGACTCGGGTACGGCCCGCTGGAGAGCAGTTCCCGCAGTTCGTCCTCGCGCGATTCACCGCCCGCAACCAGCCGGAAGCTGCGAATCAGAACGCCTTCTTCGGCCAGTGTTTTCGAAAACGGCGGCATACTTCCCGGCACGATGCCGCCGATCTCGGCATGATGAGCACGGCTGGCGGTCAGGAAGATCAGTTGGCCACTCGACGGATCATGCACCGGCGTAATCACCGTCACATCGGGAAGGTGTGAGCCGCCACGGAACGGGTCGTTGGTGACATACACATCGCCGGGGGCCATGTCCGGAACCTCTGCGAGCAATTGCTTGACCGTCTCGCTCATCGCCCCGAGGTGAACGGGAATGTGCGGCGCGTTGACGACCAGATCGCCCGTCGGGGTGAAGATCGCACAACTGAAATCGAGCCGCTCTTTGACGTTCGTCGAGAACGACGTCTTCTGCAGGGTGACGCCCATCTGCTCGGCAATGGACGCGAACAGGTTGTTGAAGATTTCGAGCAGAACGGGATCGGGAGAGGAGTCCAGAGTCGAGGGTCCAGAGTTGAGAGTCTGGGTGCCACTGCCGGCTTGCCCGGCAGTGCTTGCCTGCTCTGGCAGGCCGGCAGTGGCACCCGGTCGTGTGTGATCGGTCAGCAGGAGTTCGCCGCGGGGTTCGATCGTGGCAATCCAGCCGGGGTCGATGACGACGGTCGAGGTTGGTTCGCAGACGATGGCCGGGCCAGTGATTTCGTCGCCGCTGCGCAGGTCTGCTCGCAGGAAGACACCACATTCGAGTTCTTCGCCATCGAACCACGCGGCTGTGACAGATGATGGCTCGGGCTGACGTGGTCTTCGTTCGGCAATAGTGTCTGGTGGGTCGAGCATTCGGCCGACGACTTCAACTCGCGCGACGAGCGCCTCCAGCGAACGCGACGCGTGCCGATATCCGTAAAGCTGCTCGTGCTGAACCTCGAACGCCGACCGCCAGTCGCTGTCGTCGGGTTCGAGAATCAGGATGGATGACTCGGTGCCGCGATATCGCAGTTCGAGCGACCGGACCGGCAACTCGATCTGCTCAGCCGGGAGCCCTTCGCGTTCGACTTCCGCTCGCGCTTCGGCGGCCAGCTCGGAGAAGACGGCTTCGATGTGCGACAGTTCGGACGGATTCAGTTCGGCCAGGATCGAGCGTTCTGCGAAGCGGCGGACATCGGCGAGTCCGATCCCGTAGGCACTGAGGATTCCCGAGTACGGATGAATGAGTACGCGCGGAGTGCCCAGCGATCGAGCGAGCGCGCAAGCGTGCTGCGAACCAGCTCCGCCGAAACTCACAAGCACGTAGTCGGCCGGGTCGTAGCCCTTTGCGACCGAAATGCGACGGATGGCTCGCACCATGTTCGCATTGGCGATCTGCCGGAAACCGTCAGCGAGTTCGATGGGCGAGTAACGCTGGCCGAGCGGCGACGCGGCGGTCTCGTCGCACAGCGATTCGAGCTGCGATTGCACGCGTTCCAGATGCAGCGGAAACGGGAAGTGCTCGGGCAGCACTCGACCGAGAACAACATTGATGTCGGTCACTGTCAGTGGACCACCGCGGCCGTAACAGGCAGGCCCGGGATCCGCCCCGGCGCTCTGTGGACCGACAAACAGTTTCACGCCATCGAACCCGCAGATACTGCCACCGCCCGCCGCGACGGTCTCGATGGCCAGCATCGGCGAGACAATGCGGACACCGGCTTTCTGAGTCTCAAACTCCAGCTCATAACGACCGTCGAAGCGCGAGACGTCGGTACTGGTCCCGCCCATGTCAAAGCCGATCGACTTCTCAAAACCCGCCTGCTGAGCGACACGGGAAAAGCCGATGACTCCGCCCGCGGGCCCGGACAGGATGCTGTCTTTGCCGACAAAGCTGTCCGCGTCGACGAGTCCACCAGCCGACGTCATCAGCCGCAGGTCGCTGTCGCCCAGAGAGTCTCGCAGCTTCCGTACGTAGTCGCGCAGGATCGGGTTGAGATACGCGTCCATGACCGTCGTGTCACCGCGTGAGACAATGCGGATCAGCGGCGCCAGACGGCTCGACGTGCTGACCTCCGTGAAGCCGACGTCACGTGCGATCTCCTCGACCAGGTACTCATGCTGCAGGTTGGCGAACGAGTGCAACAGGCAGATCGCGATTGATTCGACGCCGGTCGTCCGCAGTTCCTCAAGCTGCCGCCGCACGGTTTCCCGGTCGGGAGCCCGCAGCACAGAACCATCGGCCGCGAGCCGCTCGTCGATCTCGACCACTCGCTCGAACAGCGGATCCGGTTTTTTGATCGCGAGGTCAAACAGCCGCGGACGATCCTGATTCCCGATCAGCAGAACATCCGCGAAACCCTTCGTCGTGATGAACGCCGTGCGGGCTCCGCTTCGTGTCAGCAGTGCGTTCGTGCCGCGCGTTGTGCCCAGCCTGACCGAGACGCGTGGGATCACAGCGTCGCGCTTCAGCCCAAGCAGCCAACGGATCGCGAGAATCGGCGCCTCTTGCTCGGCATCGAGTTCATAAGCCATGCCGGGACGAACGGTCTCCGGCAGAGGCTGCTCGATCTGCAGCATCCGCCGCGCTGCAGAAGACGTTCGGACAACGCCCTGATGCACTGCCTGTCCGTGAGCGTCGAGAAATCGAATCCTGTAGCCAGCCCAGAAGCCGTCTGTATCTCCGCGCCGAGTTTCGTCAACGAGCCGATCGGTGCCGACAATCTCGTCGACCTGCCCCTTTGTAATCCCAGAACTGAGTACCTTCGCAGTCAGGAGCTGATTGTCCGGACTGCGTGCGATGCAGTCGGTAAATGTGCCTCCGACGTCGATCCAGAATTCCCACACGTCGGCCATCGAACGAACTCAGCAGATAGAGGGCGAATAATCGCATAGCAGCATGACGGGTACTCAATGTGAGCAAAGCAGGTTCAATCTCTGACGCGAAGGCGACAAGGGACGCAAAGCAGCAGGAGTTTACTCCGTAAGAGATCGACGCGATTCAGAACTCCACAACTGAGGGCACCTGACCCGGCATTCTCTTCGCGATTCTTTGCGACTCAGCGTTTTTGCGTCAGAAGACATGTCTGCCTGAACGATCAGTCGATCTTCTGATCGCGGTGAATCGGGACGCCGATCATCGTGCCGCTGAAGACCAGCTTGCCGTCGACGTAGCCCTGAAAGGCGAACTCGGCGCGGCGGCCAGCGCGGACGCTTTCCACTTTGGCCATCAGAACCAGTCGCGAGTTCGGGAAGACGGGAGCACGGAACCGCACGTCGCTCATTCCGCCAAAGCCGAGAAAGTCGCCCGCCAGAAGCTGGTACTTGCGGGCGTAGAAGCCGGCCAGTTGAGCGGCACATTCACAGAGCACGACGCCAGGCATCAGCGGAAAACCGGGCATGTGACCCTGAATCCAGAACTCCTGATCGGTGATGTCCTTGAAGCCGATCAGACCGTCGTTTTCGCGGTCGATATAAACGACGCCAGTCAATTGCTCCATCTCGTGCCGCTGCGGATTGATCTTGCGGATCTCGTTGATGTCGTACAACGGCTTGTCGAAATTGAGGTCAAGCTGATCCAGATCGTAAATCGGCTGCGGGCGCATGCGTTCGGTCTCTCCGTATGAAAACTGCGTCGAGGTCGAACTTTAGTTGGGGGCCAGAACACCCGCAACGCCTCTCAAACGGCACGGACAGGCTGCTGAAGATTGACAGAACAAGGCATCCAGCAATCGTTATTCGAGTGAATTCAGATAGCTCAGAAGATCGGCCATCTGCTCGATCGAAACCGTTTTCTCCAGACCTTCCGGCATGAAAGACAGGCCGGAATTCTGGAGCAGTTCGATGTCCGCTCGACGCACTTCGGTGTCCGTTCCGTCCAACTGCCGGATGACGAGATCATTCGCGGTTTCCGAACCAATCATGCCCGCGACCGAGCGGCCATCCGTCGTCAGCAATGTGTAGGCGAGAAACTCCGGCTTCACTTCGCGATTCGGATCCAGAATGTTCAACAGGACAGACGCCATTCCCCGCTGACGGATACCCTTCAGCTCGGCACCAATCCGACGCCCGACGCCTTCCAGTTGATGGCATGCCGAGCAGTTCTTTTTGAAGACTTCCTTACCTCGCTGCGAATCGCCCGTTGCCTTCAA
Source organism: bacterium (assembly GCA_016124895.1). Taxonomy (GTDB): domain Bacteria; phylum Planctomycetota; class Planctomycetia; order Planctomycetales; family Planctomycetaceae; genus JAPOLP01. The sequence goes on along the minus strand of WGMU01000114.1, from coordinate 81,697 downwards.
AGCTGCCTTGTACTGGTCGACGACTTCCTGCCGCGAAGATCGCGAGACAACAAACAGACGATTCACTCGCGCCGCCACATCGGCATCCGGATGCCGGCGCAGCAGATCGACTCGGGCGGCAGGGACGTCGAATGGCTTGACGATTCCATCTTCAACGGCCGTTAGAAAGCGATCGAGCCATGCCGGGCGAGACAGCAGTGTCTCGCCGGCTCGCGTGCGCAGCCCCGGACTGAGAACCGGCCAGGCATCCAGCAGCAGTTCCGCAACGCCGCCGTCACGGAACGCCGCCGCGGACTCGATCGCCGCCGCCTGAACAGCCAGCGGTTCGCCAGGCTGCAGCAGTTTCTCCAGCAGCGGCCGGACTTCCGGGAATCCCGCCAGGCGCAGGTTTTGAACAGCAGCCGCGCGTTTCCCCTCGTCGGCCTTCGAGTCAATCGCCATGGCCTTTGCAGCAGCGACCACGCCGGCCAGCAGTTCGGATGTCTGTCCTCCCGCAGCAGCCAGCAGCTTCTTGCGACCAGCATCGTTCTGCCGCGCGACGAGCGCTTTGACAAGTGTCTCCTTGAGCGACGTTTCGGATTCGGGCAGCCCGGCAACGGCCCGAACAATCAGAGCGATCTCACCTTCGTTGCCAGCTCCGCCGACCTGCTCGGCGAGCGTCGATAGCAGAGTTGTTCCATGCGGGCTCTGTCGAAAAGCAGCGTCGGCGGCGAGCGACTCGAAAGCCGTCCCCGCGTTCTGCTGCAGCGAGCTGAGTACCGCCAGCCGCATCCAACTGTTGCCTGAGTCCTGCAACGCAATCTTCACCAGCGCCTGCGTCGCGGTCGATCCGGGAGCGGCTCCGAGCGAAAAGGCGAGCTGATAACGGACGGTCAAAGAGCCGTCCTCGGTCATCGCGGCGAGCTTCGCACGAATCGCCTGAGACCGCGGGGCGAGCGACTCGGCCAGCCGCAGCGAATGTGCTCGGACCTGCGGCGACGCATCGTCGAGAGCCGTCAGCAGCGTCGCTTCTTCGAGCGCATCGAGGCCAGCCAGCGACGTCAACGCGGCGGCGCGGCCTTCCGCCAGTGCCGAGCTGACGGCCAGTTCTTCCAGTGCCGGAACCGGCGACGAATCCTGCCGCTGATAGAGCAGCCGCGAAGCCGTGTCACGGTGCCAGCAGTTGGAATGTTCGAGCAGACGGACGAGTTCGGCCGTCGACGCATCACCGAGGTCTGACTGCCCGCGTCGACTGGAGAAGTCCGCCGGAGCAATGCGGTAAATGCGGCCGCGATCGTGCCCGCTCATCGCATCCAGCGTTTGAAGAAACTCCGGCGGCAGAAACGCGGCTCCCTCGATCAGCTCGCGATACATATCGAGAATATAAAGCGTCCCGTCAGGTGCATTCGCAAACTGCACGGGTCGGAACCAGATGTCCTTCGCTGCCAGAAATTCGGCGTCTTCGTCCGCCCGAACCGCCGTCACGCCGACGCCGTTCGGTTCGAGGCGTGCCCGGTAAACGAGGTTGTTCGCGACCTCGCCGACAATCACGTTGCCGCGATACTCCGCCGGCCAGGCGTCACCGCGATAGATCGTGATTCCGGTCGCCCCGGTGAAGAACCCGAACGGCTTGCCGCCTTCGTCCGAGCCTCGGAATTTGCCTTCACGGCGGAGCGTCGTCCGCAGTTCGCGCCACGGCTCGGGCGGGCTGATGCGGAACAGGTGCGTGAACTTGCCCTCCGGCGTGATGTCGACCATGACCGCCGGAGCCTTAAGCTGCGGGTTCCGGGCGACGTAGCGGTCGTCGTACATGTACGACAGGCCGGGCTCGCTGTTGCCGCAGGTAAATTTGCGGCCCCAGTTGTCCATGCTCATGCCGTGTTGGCCACCACCTGATGTCAGCTCGAACTTCGTCAGGTCGCGCGGATCGAAAATGAATCCGCGACCGCGAACGGACACTGGCTTCGCGTCTTTCGCAGCCGTCGCGACGATGTTGCCGCCCGCCAGGCTCGTCGACAGATGGAAGCGGTTGTCGAGTCCCCAGCGGATCGAGTTGAGATGCGACTCGCCGGCCTTATCCGTCGCAAACCCGCTGAATACGACGTCGCGACGATCGGCCCGGCCATCGCCGTCGGTATCCTTGAGATACAGCAGGTCCGGAGCGTCGCCGACAAACACGCCGCCGTCCCAGCACGCAATCGCACTTGGGTACTTTAAGTCGTCGACGAAAACCGACTTCTTCTCGCAGCGACCGTCGTTGTCGACATCTTCGAGCACAACGATGGAGCCAGACTCCTTGAAATCCGGCACTGCGTAGGCGTTGTACGGCGGGAGCTGGATGACATACATCCGTCCCTGCGCGTCAAAATCAACGGCGACCGGATCCTGAATCAGAGGTTCGCTCGCGACGAGTTCGACTCGAAAGCCCGGCCGTACAACCATCGACTTCAGCGAGTCTTCCGGTGAAAGCGGTTTCACCCGCAGTGAAGGCTGATCGGCACCAGACACCGGATTCAGACTCAGCAGCACGACGACTGAAATGACAATGACTTGCTTCATGGTCTTCTTTACTGACGGGTTCCTGACGAAATCACCGCCGACACCGTCCAACTGACGAAGTTCGGCGAACGTTGTTCACGACAATAGATTCACGGATCAGAGTGGCCTGTAAAGGGACTCAGAGATTCTGAATGACTTCAGGGAAGCAAGATGCTGCTTTCCCGCACGTGGACGGAACATGGCGGAAAGGTCCGCTCGGTATCGATTCCTGATCGATCCTCTGCAATCATTCGCTTGCGATCGATGAAAGAGAGTCAGCGAACTGCACTCAGGACGAACAGGAGAACGTTATGGATGACACGCTGCAGACGGCCGATCTGAAGGACAACCCACTGCTGATTTCGTCGGGGCTGCCGGCGTTTGACCGCATTCGTCCCGAACACGTCGTGCCCGCCGTTAAGCACCTGCTGGCCGAGGCCGAGAAGCAGCTCGCCGACCTGGAAGCGACGATCGAGCCAACCTGGGGCGGATGCTTCGTGCGGCTGGAGCAACTCGATCGCCCGTTTGAGTATGGCTGGGGACCGGTCGCGCACCTGTTCGGCGTAAAGAATTCGCCCGAGCTGCGCGAAGCCTACGAAGCGGTGCTCGACGACGTGGTGCAGTTCGGACTGCGAGCCTCACAGAGCAAGCCGATTTACGAAGCGTGTCTCGCCATCCGCGACGGTGACGATTGGCCGAAGCTGACGCCGGCGCGACAGAGGATCGTCGAGAAGAAAATTCAGTCCGCCGAGCTGTCCGGCATCGGGCTCGAAGGCGAGCAGCGGGAACGGTTCAACGAAATTTCGCAGGAGCTGTCGCAGCTCAGCACGAAGTTCTCAAACAACGTGCTCGACGCCACGAAGGTGTTCGAGCTGATCATCTCCGATGCGGCCGATGTCGATGGAATGCCGGCCAGTGCGCTCGCGATGGCCGCTCAGTCGTACAATGCGAAACAGAGCGAGCAGTCCGAAGTGGCCGTCGCGTCGAGCAATGCCGGATCGTCAGCAACCTGCGAAGGAGCGGCCGAAGCAACGCCGGAATCCGGGCCGTGGCGGTTTACTCTCGACGCGCCGAGCGTCATGCCGTTTCTGCAGCACTGCCGCCGCCGCGACCTCCGCGAGAAGATGTACCGCGCCTTCGTCACGCGAGCCGGCGAGGGCGAACTCGACAATACCGCGACAATCAACCGTACGCTGGCGTTGCGGCAGGAGAAGGCTGAACTGCTGGGCTTTGCGAATTACGCCGAGCTGAGTCTCGCGAAGAAGATGGCGCCGAGCGTTGCGGCGATCGACGAAATGTTCGAGACGCTGCGTGCGGCCTCCTGGGACGCCGCCGTGCGGGACCTCGATGAAGTCCGCGAACTGGCCGCCGCCAGTGGACATGACGGCGAGCTGGCTCACTGGGACATCGCGTTCTGGGCAGAGCGGCTGCGCGAACAGAAGTTCGATTATACCGACGAGCAACTGCGGCCGTACTTCCCGCTGGAAAAGGCCCTCGACGGGATGTTCGCGCTCGTCGAGAAGCTGTTCGGCATCAAAGTGCGACAGTCCGACAACGCGCCGTTGTGGCACAAGGACGTCCGCTATTTCGAGGTCGACAACGAGAACGGCCAGCAGATCGCGGCATTCTATCTCGACCCGTACTCACGGCCCGAGAACAAGCGCGGCGGCGCCTGGATGAACGACTGCCTGGGCCGCTGCATCATCGACGGCCAGGTGCGGCTACCGGTCGCTCATCTCGTCTGCAACTCAACACCGCCTGTCGGCGACAAGCCGTCTCTGATGACGTTCCGCGAGGTTGAAACGCTGTTTCACGAATTCGGCCACGGCCTGCAGCACATGCTGACGGTCATCGACGACGCCGACGCAGCCGGCATTAACGGCATCGAGTGGGACGCGGTCGAGCTGCCGAGTCAGTTCATGGAAAACTGGTGCTACCACCACCCGACGCTGCTGAGCATCTCCGGCCATTACCAAACCGGTCAGCCGCTACCGGACGAACTCTTCGAGAAGCTGAAGGCATCGCGGACCTTCCGTTCGGGCACCATGACGCTGCGGCAGCTCACGTTCGGCATGACCGACCTGCGCCTGCACGGCGGTTATCAGCCGCCCGCTGACGGCTCCGATGGCGAAACCGTCTTTGATGTCCAGCGCCGCGTTGCCGAGAAAACGTCCGTCCTGCCGATGCTGCCGGAGGACCGGTTCCTCTGCTCGTTCACGCACATCTTCGCGGGCGGTTACGCGGCGGGTTACTACAGCTACAAGTGGGCCGAGGTCCTGAGTGCCGACGCGTTCGCCGCGTTTGAAGAAGCCAGCCTCGACGATGAAGCCGCCGTCCAGCAGACCGGCCGCCGCTTTCGCGACACCGTCCTGGCCCTCGGAGGCAGCCGCCACCCGATGGACGTCTTCCGCGACTTCCGCGGCCGCGAGCCCGACACGACTGCTCTGCTGACTCACTGCGGCCTGCTGTCGGATGAAGAGTCGATCGGACAGGACTGACCAGCCAGCCAGCCAGCCGTAGCCAGATTTTTCCAAAACCTGGAGCTACGCTGAGGCCGGGTTCAATCGCCGCTCCAACGGACAACGAACCAGTCCCGACCGAGCCGCTGACGAGCTTCCGGTTTCGGAGAAACCGGACTACGGCTGCTTCGCCGTTTTCAGAAACACCGTCAGGTCGTCCTGAAACTCGGCGACGGCCTCGCGCGGGCCGACGAGTTTGACGAAGAAGTCGCGCGGCAGCGGGACGGCGATGCCGATCAGACGCCAGTTGTCCTGCGTACCCGACTGGCCCGGCAGTCGGCTGTCGAAACTGCCGCGCACGTCGACCATGCGGGATTCGATGCCGGCCACGTCGACCGTCGACCAGGTCGGTTCGTCACCGGGAGCCTGGCCAACCTGTCCCACCCAGCGGTTGAGATTCGCCTCGATGCCGCCACCCATTGACGTCAGCGTCAACTCCATGTCGCCCTGCGCGGTATGCACGATGTATTTCGAATCGACCATCGTCTGATTCGGGATCTCGCTCCAGGCAGCCGGAATGTCGAAGCTGATCCCGGCGTACTCGCGCGTCGTCACATCCCCGGCCAATTCGCCAGATTTCTCGGCGGCGGCGTCTCCTGCCGACGAATCATCCTCGGTGCTGGAACCGGCTGTCGCCACTGGCGGCGCTTCCATGCTGTTCAATTCCGGGTCAGAGCAGCCGGAAATCACAGTCACCACGCTAAACAGGACGATCAGCAGACAAACTCCAGAACGACGCATCATCTCTCCATTCTTCAAATCAGACAGGGGGTACTGGCCAGTCGAGGAAACGGTTTTGAGCCACAGGTTCGCGCAGATGGTCTGCGTTTATCTGTAACTGCTTTTGCGACTTCAGATCGACAGTCAAGGATCGTAGCAGTGCATTCCGGCGGGTTGAACACCGGGCGAGTGTGTCGGACAGGTTGAAACATCAACGGCGATCGGCCGACAATGCCGCCTCAGCAAACCGATTACCAGCCGCCGCCAACCGGCTCAACAGACTTTCCGGAGACAACCATGTCCGATCTGAACCGCCGCAGCTTTCTGAAAACCACCAGCACCGCCGCTGCCGTCGCCGCAGCATCGTCGTTCGCCGCTCCGGCTCGGTCGCGAGCGGCTGGATCAAACGAGCGAATCCGGATCGGCTTTATCGGTCCCGGCGGTCGCGGCTTCGGGGCTCACGTCAAGACGCTCTGCAATCTGCACAAGGAAGGTGCGAAGATCGAGCTGGTTGCCGCCGCCGATGTTTATTCCGTCGCCCGCGAAAAGACGCTCGATCACATCAAAAAGGAAACCGGTTTCGAGGCCACGGCGTACGTCGACTACACCGAGATGCTGGAGAAGGAAAATCTCGACGCAGTCTGCATCGGCACGCCGGACCACTGGCACGCGATGCAGACGATCGACGCGATGAACTTCGACTGCCACGTTTACTGCGAAAAGCCGATGACGCACTCGGTGCAGGAAGCGCTGGATGTCGTCGCCGCGTGGAAGAGGACCGGTCGGATCATGCAGGTCGGCGTCCAGTCAACGAGCCTGCCGCTGTGGAATCAGGTCCGGGGGATGCTCGACGACGGCAAGCTCGGCAAAGTGCTGATGTTTCAGACCGAGTACTTCCGCAACTCGTCCATGGGGCAGTGGCGGTATTACAAGCTCGAAGAGCGGATGAATCCCAAAACAATCGACTGGCAGCGCTGGCTTGGTGTCAAGGAAGGTCTGGCTCCCGATCGTCCGTTCGACCGTGAGGTCTATCGTCAGTGGCGCCGCTTCTGGGACTTCGGAGCCGGCATGTACACGGACCTGTTCGTCCATCGTACGACGGCGATGCTCAAAGCGACCGGCCTGCGGTTCCCTGGCCGTGTCGTCGGTGCCGGCGGGATCTTCATGGAGTACGACGGCCGGGACGTGCCGGATGTCGCCACCGTCGCTGCTGATTTCCGCGAAAGCGTGCAAGGGCTGATCAGCTCGACCATGTGCTGCCAGGAGAGTCGCATCCAGCAGCTCATTCGCGGCCACCACGGTTCGTTCATCTTCGGCAACGGCGAAGGCTTCGATTCCTTCCAGTTCGTGCCCGAACGTCCTCAGGTCACCGGTAACAGCAAGCTGAAACTGGAAACCATTCCCTGCGGCACCATCGACAACACCACGCACGCTCACTTCGCCAACTGGATCAAGGCGATGGAAGCTGGCGATCAGCAGCTCTGCAACAACCCGCCGGACCTCGGGGCGGCCGCGATCGCCGTCGTGAACCTCGGCGCTCAAAGCTACCGCTACGGCAAGGTCTTCCACTTCGACGGCCAGACCGGCTCGATCAGCGACGGCAACGGCGAATGGTCAAAGGGCTGGGAGCAGCTCTCGCACACCCGCCAGAAGCCTCATCATATCCCCGGTTGGAAGGCCGGCGATCACGGCAGTCTGCTGGAAGAACCCGATTACATGGCGCTCGGCGGCCCGTGGGTCGGCGGCAAGGCTCCGGCTGGTGGCACGACCGGCGCCGGCGTCTGAACCTCTTACATGATTTGAGGTTACGGCGACCACTCCCGCGACCGTTGAACGTTCGGTCGGGGAGTGATACCGTGCCGCCCCTGTTTGAAACCATCTCTGCCGGGTTGCAGGGACGCTCCGCACTGCGAGCGAAGATTCACAGTTGGAAATCACGAGGATCCGTCATGGCGCGACCAGTCACTCTGTTCACCGGGCAATGGGCCGACCTGCCGCTCGAAGAACTCTGCAAGAAGGCGCGCGACTTTGGCTATGACGGCCTCGAACTGGCCTGCTGGGGTGACCACTTTGAGGTCGACAAGGCCCTCAGCGACGACACCTACTGCGCGAAAAAACGCGACCTGCTGGCCAAGCACGATCTGAAACTGTTCGCGATCTCGAACCACCTCGTCGGCCAGGCCGTGCTGGACAACATCGACGAGCGTCATAAGACGATCCTCCCCGAGTACGTCTGGGGCGACGGCAACGCCGACGGCGTCACCGAACGCTCGATCGAGGAAATGAAGAACACCGCGCGAGCCGCTCAGAAGCTCGGCGTCGGCGTCGTCAATGGATTCACTGGTTCGAGCATCTGGCATCTGATCTACGACTTCCCGCCGACGCCGCGGACGATGATCGAAGCCGGCTTCCAGCTCCTCGCGGACCGCTGGAATCCGATCCTCGATGTCTTCCAGGAATGCGGCATCAAGTTCGCGCTGGAAGTTCACCCGACGGAAATCGCCTTCGACATCTACTCGGCCGAGTGGGCGCTCAAGGCGCTCGACAACCGTGAAGAGTTCGGCTTCAACTTCGATCCCAGCCACCTGATCTGGCAGGGTATCGATCCGGTCGAGTTCATCCGGGCCTTCCCGGATCGCATCTACCACGTTCACATGAAGGACGCGGCGACAACGCTCAACGGGAAGACCGGCATCAACAGCAGCCATATGCCATGGGGCGATCCGCGTCGCGGCTGGGACTTCCGCAGCGTGGGCCGGGGAGCTGTTCGGTTCGAGGAAATCATTCGCGCTCTGAACGTCGTCGGTTACGACGGCCCGCTGTCAATCGAGTGGGAAGACATCGGGATGGATCGCGAACACGGAGCCCGTGAGTCGTGCCAGTTCGTCAAGAACGTCGACTTCGCTCCGTCCGCGCACCGCTTCGACGACGCCTTCGCTGACTGATTCCGGCGCCCGGATCGCTACCTGCTTGGACAGCGCCACTTTGGCGGAATCTGCGAGGATACAAGCACGAAGCGCAAGCGAGTGTGTTTGACATAAAGGATTCACTCGCTTGCGCTTCGTGCTTGTACGGCAACCGAAAGTGGCGCTGTCCAACTACGCTTGCGTCTCCAGCCAGCTCTGGAACATCAGGACGTCCCACAGGTGGTAGTGCCAGTCTGTCCGGCCAGACAGGTGCTCGGCCCATTTCCGGCGAATCGGCGTCGGATGGAAGAAGCCTTCGCGGCGCAGACGATTCTCGTCGAGCAGGGCTTCGGCCCAGTCGCGCAGCGGGCCGCGGAGCCAGGCGTCGATGGGGACTCCGAAGCCCATCTTCGGTCGCTCGAACAGTTCACGCGGAACGTACCTGCTCAGAATCTCGCGCAGCGGCAACTTGCCCTCGCCGCCGGCCACCTTCCACGCGAGCGGTTGCGTCCACGAAAACTCGAAGATTCGGTGATCGAGCAGCGGGACGCGGGCTTCAAGACCGACCGCCATACTTGCCCGGTCGATCTTGGTGAGAATGTCGTCCGGGAGGTACGTCGCAGCGTCGAGCCACATCCACTGCTCCATCGGCTCGATCGGAACATCGTGTCCGATCCAGCGGTCGCGCTGCCAGTACAGTGTGTCCGCCGGCCCGGCACCAATCACGATCGGATCAGTCTGCGGCCAGTGCAGATTGCCGTGCTGGTACAGAGCTCCGGCATCGGGCAGTCCCGCCAGTTGAGCGCGATACAGAAATCGGTCCCGCCAGCGACCACTCGGCAAAGCACGGCCGATCGCTCCGAACGTCGCGGCGATGGCTCGCCTGCCAGGAATGCGATTGAGCTTCTGCCAGCGATTCCACAGGTGTAAGTAGCGGTTGTATCCGCCAAACAGTTCGTCACCGCCGTCACCCGAGAGCACGACCGTGACGTGCTGACGAGCGAGCTGCGAGACGAGGAATGTCGGGATCTGTGACGAATCACCAAACGGCTCGTCGAACATCGTCGGCAGGCTGGGAATGACATCGCGAGCCTGCTGCGCGGTCACATACAGCTCGGTGTGCTTGGTGCTCAGGTGCTCGGCGACGGCCTTCGCGTGCGTCGCCTCGTTGTACCCTTCTTCTTCAAAGCCGATCGAGAAGGTTTGCACCGGCCGCGACGACTGCTGCTGCATCAGCGCGACGACGAGTGACGAATCAATGCCGCCGGAGAGGAACGCGCCAAGCGGAACATCGGAGAGCATTCGCGATCCCACGGCGCGCCGCAGCAGCGTTTCGAGATGCTCGATTGGATCGCTGACGCTGCTCTGGTTGTCAGTGCCTCGAACCTGCTCAGCCCGTAATCGAGCGTTCCACCAGGCCACAGGCTCCGGCAGACTGGTCCTGTTCCCGTCGAGCGGCACGGTGAGCATGGTCCCCGGTGGCAGCTTGCGAACGTTCGAGTAGATCGACCTCGGCGAGGGTACATACGAATGCTGCATCAGAAGCTGGACCGACGTGCGGTCGATGGTCGCATCGAAGTCCGGATGCTCACGGAACGCCTTCAACTCCGAGCCGAACAGCAGCGTTCGGCTTCCATCCGCTCGTCGGGCGAGCCCGTAGTAAAGCGGTTTGATGCCCAGGCGGTCGCGGACGAGCGTCAGCGTTTGCTCGCGAGTATCCCAGACGGCAAAGGCAAACATGCCGATACAGGACCGCAGCGAGTGCTCGCAGACGCCCCATTCTGAGATTGCCGCCAGAAGCGTTTCGGTATCGGAATGCCCGCGAAACCTGACACCACAATTCTCATGATGCGATCGCTGGTCGAGGTGATTGTAAATCTCGCCATTGTAAACGATGACGTATCGGCCGCAGTGCGACGTCATCGGCTGATGGCCGGCGGGAGAGAGATCGAGGATCGACAACCGCCGGTGTCCCAGCCCCACACGTCCGGTTTCGTCAAGCCAGACGTCGCCGTCATCGGGGCCTCGATGCCGCAGTGTCTCCGCCATGTGTTCGAGGATGGCTCGCGACTCGTCGCGGCTGCGCTGCGGCATCCGACCGGCGGCATCGAGGCTGAGAAATCCAGTCAGACCGCACATGCCGAGGCGTGTTTCCGCAGGAACGAAGTGGAGGCGTTTGAGGCGTCGCGGCGGATTCTATCGGGTGTGACAGAGGCCCGATAGAATTCCCGTTTCGATCCTTAATCCCCAGGAGACTGCCGGCAATGAAGACTCTTGTGATCGTTCTGTCCGGACTGTGCCTCGCAGCGTTTGCCGTCGTCGCTTCAGCGGACGACGTGCCGCGGCAGCAGGTGAAACGACTCGATGTTCAGACGCGTGTGCAGCTCGATTATCTGCTCTCTTTGCCGAAGGACTACGAACAGAAAGAGTCGTGGCCGCTGCTGCTGTTTCTGCACGGAGCCGGAGAACGCGGCGACAGTCTGGAACTCGTCAAGAAGCACGGTCCGCCGAAACTGATTGCCGCCGGGCACGAGTTTCCGTTCATCGTTGCCTCGCCACAGTGCCCGAAAGATCGCTGGTGGCGCGAGTACGAACTGGTTGCTCTGCTGGACGACCTGGCCGCGAAGTACAACGTCGACGAGGACCGCGTTTACGTCACTGGGTTGAGCATGGGTGGCTTCGGCACCTGGTACCTGGCCGCGTACGCGCCGGAACGAATCGCGGCGATTGCTCCGATCTGCGGCGGTGGCGATCGTCAGCGCGCGAAGTATTTCGCAAACGTTGCCGTCTGGGCGTTTCACGGAGCGAAGGACACGGGCGTCCTGCCAGAACGTTCCGAAGAGATGATCGAAGCTCTGAAAGAAGCAGGCAGCGAACCGAAGCTGACGATCTATCCCGAAGCGGGCCACGACGCATGGACCGCGACCTACGGGAATCCGAAACTCTACGAATGGCTGCTGGGCCACAAACGGCAGCCGCCGGAAGAAAAGTCAAAGCAGAAATGAGCGACGAAGCGACCTACGTCTGCGATGCGTGCGGTGAAGAGATCGTGATCCCCGTCGATCCGTCGGAAGGGAGCCATCAGGAATTCGTCGAGGACTGCCCGGTCTGCTGCCGCCCGAGCGTTATTCATGTCGACTTTCTCAATGACGAGGTCCAGGTGTGGGCCGAGCCCGAGCAGGATTATGAGTGAAGTCGCCCATCCGATTGACGCGGCTTAGCCCAACGATCGGCCGATGACGCCTTCCGTTTACCCGAGCAGGTGACGACGGAAGAGGAAGAACACGGCTCCCATCAGGCACAGGCCGGCCCACAGATAGTCCAGCGACAGCTTCTCTTTGAGGTAGATCACCGAGAATGGCACGAACAGCGACAGCGTGATGACTTCCTGAATGATCTTGAGCTGACCGACTGTCAGGACGGAGTGGCCAATCCGGTTGGCCGGCACCTGAATCAGATACTCGAACAGAGCGATCCCCCAACTGATCAATGCCGCGACGAGCCACGGTCGGTCCTTCAAATCTTTCAGATGGCCGTACCAGGCGATCGTCATGAAAACGTTGCTGCACAGCAGCAGCGCAATGGTGATGATGACTGGTTTCATGGACGCAACGATCCCGCAGAGCTGAGTGAAAAATGAGCCGAAACCACCGGAGCCCGGGTGGCTGGACAGAATGTCGACTGGCGGAGCGTTGTGATCAGGATTCAGGCATCGTCAGTTGAGTCAACGTCGCATCAGGTTCCACTCAGAGCACACTGCGGACGGCGGTCGCCAGGCGGTGCATGCCTTCGTCGATGGTCTCGGGCGTCTCAACGCCGAAGCTCAGACGCATTTGATTCTTCTTCTGCAGCGGCGAGCCGCTCGGATAGGCGATCTCGCCGGGAACATACATCACGCCGTCGGTTTTCGTCGCTCGCTGGAAAAGTGGTGCCGAGTAGCCCGTGTCGATCTGCTCGGGCAGGCTCATCCAGACATACAGGCCACCTTCTGGACGCAGCCAGCTCACGCCGTCGATGTCCGAGAAGTATTTCTCGGCGGCGGCCAGCATCGCGTCTCGTTTGATGCGGTACGAATCGCGGAGCAGTTCAACGTGCTGGCGGTACGTTCCGGTACGCAGCGCTTCGGCCATGATCTGCTGGCTGAAGTTCGGCGAGCCGAAATCAAAGTTGCCTTTCACATCATGAATCGCAGGAACCAGGTCACTCGGCATAACGGCGTAGGCAACGCGAATGCCTGGCGAAAAACTCTTGGAAAATGTCTGCGCGAGGATGACGTGCTCGTGCGAGGTGTCGTGACTCCAGACGCTGGGGATTTCCTCGCCGCTGTACCGTAGCTCGCGATACGCGGCGTCTTCGAGCACCAGCAGACGTTGCGACTTCGACCAGCGCCGCGCGATATCGACGATCTGCGGCCTCCGCTCGGCTGCCAGCGTGACGCCGCTGGGATTTTCAAACCATGTCACCAGGTAAATCAGTTTGACCCGGTCGAGTTGACGGGTCCGCTCCAGCCGGGTGAGTTCTGCGTCCAACGCGTCGGGGCAGATGCCATGTTCGTCGGTTTTGATGGCGATCGTCTCGACGCCGGCTCCGTTCAGCGTGCCGAGATAGACGAAGTAGGTCGGAGCCGCGACGAGGCAGATGTCGCCGGGGTCGAACAGGACGTCGGTTAAATGCTGCAGAAACTGCTGCGAGCCGGACGTGACAACAACGTCATCGACTGTCACACCCAGCGAGTCGACCGAGTGCCCTTCGACACCGGCCAGATGATCGAGCAGCAGTGTGCGCAGTTCACCGCTGCCGGCGGTCGCTGCGTACTGCAGCGCGGACTGCCCGGTCACTTCATCGGCCAGCAGTTGGCTGACGACCGAAGATACTTCCGAAACGGGCAGCGTTTTCGGATCGACGAAACCGGCAGCCAGCGAGATGACGTCCCGGTTTTCGAGACCCTGCTGCATCAGAAAACTGATGCTCTGATCCGCCGCCCATCGGCGACGCTGACTGAAGTTGATGGCGGGAGCTGTCATCGTGATTCGTGCTGGTTCGTGCCTGTATTGGGGAAGCAGGACTCAGCGCAAAGACGCAGAGATCCGCAAAGACTTTGCGTTCCTTTGCATCTTCGCGCCTTTGCGCTGCAAAAGGCTGCCGGAGACTGACTGACAGGCCTTTACTGGTCACACGAGGGTATTTGCAATCGGCGGAGGATATAGCTCTCGCAGATTCGGTGGTACGTCACCATCGACGCGATGTCGATCCACTCGTCGATGGCATGCAGGTTGCCGACGAGTGGTCGCGAAAGATTGACCGGGATGTCGTAGCGGCGGAAGAAGCGGCCGTCGCTGCCGCCGGATGCCTTGACCAGCCGCACCGGATCGCCGGTGAGTTCGGCCGTCACTGCGCTGAACAGCGGATCGGGATCCAGGTGAGTTGGCTCGGCGGTCATCAGCGGTTCGAGGACGCAGTCTGATCCGAGAATCGTTTCCACTTCGCGATGTAACTCAGCCACCGACTGCGGGGGCGGGAAGCGAATATCAATCACTGCTTCGGCGTGATCAGGAATCCGGTTCGGCGTTGTGTTGGGCGTATTGACGATCGTAACGCTGCAGGTCGGGAACCAGTGATTGACCTGCTCGTCGATGGGAGCGTCGGGCCAGAATGCGGCGAAATGCTGTCGCAGCGCCGTCAGACGGTCCATCAGTTTTTCGACGGCGTTGTCACCGAGCCAGGGGCGTGCGCCGTGAGCTTCATGGCCGCACGTTCGCACTTTCGCGTGCAGGACGCCTTTTTCCTCAATGGTGACATCGTTGAGCGAGCCGCCGTCAGGAATGATCGCCAGACCGCAGCGGAGTCCGACATCGTCCAGCAGGTAACGGACACCATCAGCGCCGCCGCGCTCCTCATCCGAAGTCAGCATCAGGCCGACGGAAATGCCCGGATGCTGGCAGTGCAACGAGCAGAACAGCTCGACCAGGATGGCGTCCTGCCCCTTCATGTCCCCGGAACCGGGACCGTAGATGCGACCGTCGACGATCTTCGAGTGGTAACAGTCCGTCTGCGGATGCTCGATCACGTCAAGGTGGCCGCACAGCAGAATCTCCGGGACATCGACACCTGCCGGTCCGGCCACCAGTGACCGATGCCCGTGCTGATCGAAATATCGCACCGCGACGCCGGGCAGGCTGTCGAGGTGGTTGTGCAGGAACTCGAAGCAGCGCTGCCGTTCACCCGGCCGGTTTTCCGTGCTCGGAATCAGAATCAGGTCGCGTGTGAGTGCGACCAGGCGATTCTGCAGTTCGACGTCCTGCGTCATGGGAACGGTTTTCCTCGGTTAATCTGCCTGTGGTTTGAAGACCTCGTGCCCTGGATCGCCGCCAGCCCGCAGATACGCGACCAGATCGAGAATCTCATCCTGCGCCAGCGTGTCGAGCAGACCTTTCGGCATCATCGAGACCTTCGACGGCAGTGTTTCGTCGATGTCATTGACGTTGACCGACGTCAGGTTGCCGGGGTCAAGCATGTTCTCGCTGACCAGGTAGTTGTCGCCGCTGAGGTTGACGATGCGACCGGTCACGACTTTGCCGCTCTCCAGCACGAATGTTGTTGCTTCGTATTGATCCGAGACGACTTTACTCGGCTCGACCAGTGCTTCCAGCAGATTCAGGTCGTTGAACCGCCGGCCGGCTCCGGTCAGGTCCGGTCCGACGATGCCACCCTGGCCGGCGAAGCGGTGACATTTGAAGCAGGCGGCCTGCGAGAACATGCGGCGTCCGCGTTCAAAGTCGCGACTGCTGAGTTTCGTCCGCACGAGCGGCAGCAGTTCGGCAACGGTCCACTGTTTGACGACGTCACGCGGCTCGATGACTTCCGCTTCCGGCTGCGGCTCGGCAGCGAGGACCTCGGCGAGCTGCGTCTTTTCTTCGTCGCTCAGATTGGCGATCGCTTCGTTGCGGATGTTCTTCAGAAACCCGCCGAACGAGTGCCCGCCGCGATGCCGGGCCGCTTTGTTGAACCACGCGAAGTAGCGTTTGTGATCATCGAGCGACCAGCCTTCCTTCGCCGCCCGCAGCCACAGCGCCAACTGCAATTGCTCTTCCTGAGTCGGCGACTGTTCGATCAGATCAAGCGTCCGGGGAACAACGTTCGGAGCGTTGAGGTAAATCAGCAGTTGCGACAGTTCGCGGTTCAGGCGTGTCGACTTAGCTGGGTACTTGTCGTCGACGGCCGACACCAGCAATTCGCGAGCTTTATCAGACACCTCGCCAAACCGGATCAGCAATAGTGAGTATGTTCGCAACAGATCGAGTTGTTGCTGCTCGGTAAGTTGGGACCAGTCATGTTGTGCCAGTTGCTGCGCAGTCGCGGCGATCGCGTGGGCATGCTCGTTCTCTGGAACACTCGCCGCCTGATGAGCTCCAGCAATTGAGACTCCGATCCGGGCATCCAGTGGGAGACCAATCAGCCTGGCCGGATCCCCCCACTGGCTGATCGGGATGTGCTCAAGTGCCACTCTTGCGGCGTAGCGAACGTTACGATCCTCGTGCGAAAGGTTGGCAACAATGCCCCCGATCTGGTCGCTGTGCCCCGGCTCATGCAGAGCTTCGAGCTTGCGTCGCAGTTCGACGAAGCGATGCACCGGCGGGACCGGCGGGACAGTGGTTGATTCGTCGCCGACGTAGGTCACTCGGTACAGCCCTGACTGGGTCTTGCGGCCGCCGATCGTGAAGTACATCGCGCCGTCCTGCGGGTGGATGACGATGTCGGTCAACTGCAGCGGGACGCCCGAGGCGAAGCGTTCAGCCGTCCCTTTGTAGGTGGCCCCGTCCTCTTCGAGATGCACGGCGTACAGGACGCTGTAGCTCCAGTCACAGATGAAGAGTGCCTGCTGGTATTTGCCGGGGAACTTCGCTCCCGTGCCGAACGTAATGCCTGTCGGCGAGCCAGGGCCGATATTGACGACGGCTCCCAGACTGTCCGGGTAGTAGTCCGGCCACTTACCGGTGCCGGATCGCCAGCCGAATTCGGCGCCGCTGACGACGTGATTGACTCGCGTCGGCCGGTACCACGGCGTGCCGATGTCCCACTCCATATCGGCGTCGTATGTGAAGAGTTCACCCTGAGCGTTAAACGCGAGGTCGTATTCGTTGCGGAAGCCGGCCGCGATCAGCTCGAACGACTTGCCTTCGGGATCCGTCTTCGCCACCCAGCCGCCCGGAGCGAGCTTGCCAACCGCGTGGCCGCCGGCATCCCACATGCGCGGCAGCAGTTGATCCTCGTCCCAGTTCCGCGGCAGACGCGAGGTTTCCGGATCGGGGATATCGGTGTGATTGCCACCGCAGATGTAGAGCGATTGACCATCCGGGCTGAGCACCACGGCGTGCGGCCCGTGTTCGCCACCGCCTTTGATTTCCCGCAGCAGTTTGACATCGTCGAGCTGATCGTCGCCGTCGGTATCCCGCACGCGGTACAGGCCCGATCCCTTGCCGTTGACCATGACGTACAGACTGTCGAACGCCCAGAGCAGTCCCTGAGCCATCCCGAGGTTGACGGGAATCTCCTCGACCGCAACCTCGCCGTTGGCACCTTCTTCAGTCACGTCAATGCGGTACAGCTTGCCGTACTGGTCCGAGGTGATCAGTCGGCCTTTGCCATCGACACACAGGCTGACCCACGAACCCTGTTCCTTCGGCACGGAATAGAGCAGTTCCGCCTTGAAGCCCTTAGCCAGCCGAATCTGGTCGGCAGGCGTTGACTGCGGAGCGGGCGGCGCCTCACTGACCAGTTCGATACTCGCAATCTCCAAGTGGCATTTCCCAGCGTGCGGATCGATGCGCAGCGCCGTGACGTCGGCAGCGGCATGAAAGTAAACGTGGATCGTTTTGAACTCGCCGTTGCCGCGCACTTCGTAGCGAACGGATCGTTGCTCACTGAAACCGTCGTTGCCGGCTTCGCTCCAGAAGACCTGTCCGTCGAGTCGGCCGTTGAACTTTGCATGAATCTTCAGCAGCTTCGCTCCGCCGGACGCCCGCAGCGTTGTCGCAAAATGCGGATCGCGATTGGTACCCATGACCATCAGATGTCCGTCTTTAGCGTTGAGCTGGACGTCGGTGACCGGCTTCCAGCCGGCGTCACCGTCCGCGAAGGTCCACGAGACCGAATCCGGCGCCGCGTCAGCAGTCCACGCCTGGTTGAGAAACGCCACCGCAACCAGTGCGAACAGCGTCAGCAGGCGAGCAAGCGTTGGGAAAGTTGTCCGCATAGGGAGCCTCAATCGAGAGGAAGATGGAGCGGGGAGCAATCGACAGGTCATCCATTAGAGTGGAGGCTCGGCGACATCTCCACTGAGTGAGTTGCCAGTCCGAACGTCATGCCTGCGCCGTCGAGTTGACGGCGTCGATCGTCGCCCGTCAGAGTCTTGCTCGAAACCTGTGGAACTCTCGACTCAGCGAACCATCATCGGAGTTGACCATGCTGAAACAGATTATTCTGTCACTGACTGCCGCCGTTCTCGCCGGATCCTTCACCAGTCTGCAAGCGGCAGACGACCTTACAAAACAGCCCGGATACGTCCTCGGCGAGTTCATTTATGAGGACGCGCCGTTCCCGCAGTGTCATGCGTCGACGATCGAGGAGACGAAAGACGGCCTGGTGGCCGCGTGGTTTGGCGGCACGCACGAGAAGAATCCCGATGTTGGCATCTGGGTGTCTCGCAGGAGCGACGGCAAGTGGAGCACACCGGTCGAAGTGGCGAACGGTGTCGTCAGCGCCGAACAACGTTATCCCACCTGGAACCCGGTGCTGTTCCAGCCGAAGACCGGGCCGCTACTGCTCTTCTACAAAAACGGCCCGAGTCCCAGCACGTGGTGGGGCGAACTACTCCGCTCGAACGATGGCGGAAAGACATGGTCGAAGATGGAACGACTGCCGGACGGCATTTACGGGCCGATCAAGAACAAACCCGTTCAGCTTGAAGACGGGACCATTCTGTCTGGCTCCAGCACGGAACACGACGGTTGGCGCGTTCACATGGAACTCAGCACGGATAACGGCAAAACGTGGACGGTGACCGAACCGCTGAATACGAAGGACGAGATGGACGCGATTCAGCCGGCGCTGCTGACGTTCGGCGGCACAATTCGCATTCTGTGTCGTACCCGGCAGGGGCAGATTTCGACGGCGACCTCCACCGATGGCGGCAAATCGTGGAGCAAAATGAGCCTGATCGACCTGCCGAACCCGAACAGTGGTATCGACGCAGTCTCGCTCAAAGATGGCCGCGGGCTGCTCATCTATAACCACACGAAGCGCGGTCGCAGTCCGCTGAACGTTGCGGTTTCGACGAACGGCACTGACTGGAAGCAGGTCGTCACGCTGGAAAACGAACCGGGCGAGTATTCCTACCCGGCCATCATTCAGACATCGGACGGCAAGGTTCACGCGACGTATACGTGGAAACGGCGGCGCGTCAAGCACGTCGTGCTTGATCCATCCGCGTGGTAAGACAGAGGCATAAGCAACACTGAAAGCATACACGTCGGACGTCTGGCTCGGATCGCCAACAGCGTCGGGCCTTACTCAATTGTCTGGCCATTTCTGGGATTTCCGCATGATTCGCTGCCGGCCTGTTGATACGCGTTTCCGGATTGCCGTGGTGACAGCGGCTTGCGGGGTGTTGTCGAGCGTTGCGACGTTACCTGGCCACGCTGCCGCATCGGATTCGTTTGCCGACCTCACCAAAGCGTGGAACACGAATGTTCGGCCGTTGGTCACAAAGTTCTGTCTCGACTGCCACTCAACTGAGGCGAAGGAAGGCGAGCTTGATCTGCAGCGCTATGCGACCCTCGCCGATCTGCGTCGAGACCCGGCGCCGTGGCAACGCGTCGTTGAGATGCTCGATCACGGCGAGATGCCGCCGGAAGACAGTCCTCAGCTTTCAGCCGATCAGAAGCGGCAACTGCGAGATTGGGCGCAGCGGTATCTCGACACGGAAGCTCTTGCCAACGCGGGCGACCCTGGCCCGGTCGTTCTGCGGCGGCTCAACAACTCCGAGTACACGTACACGGTGCGGGATCTGACGGGCGTTGAGTCGCTCGATCCGGCGCACGACTTTCCCGTCGACGGAGCAGCGGGCGAGGGTTTTACAAACACGGGCAATGCGCTGTCGATGTCACCAGCTCTGGTGCAGAAGTATCTGGACGCTGGCAAGGAGATTGCTCGTCACGCCGTGCTGACACCGGAAGGCATCCGCTTTATCGCCGGCACGACGAGGCGTGATGCCGTCAACGATCTGGTGCGGCACATTCGCGGGCTCTATCTGCGATATACGAGCGGCAATGCCGACGTCAGCCAGCTTGATCACTGGAGCGTTTCCGATCCGCGAGTTTCAACGCTGGCCGATGGTCGTGTCGATTTGAGCCGCTGTTTCGCCGCGTTGCTGCAGCATCGAGCCGAATTGAATTCGGTGTCCGATCGAACTGCGGCAGTTGCACAGATCGCTGAAGAGTCGCAACTCAACACGAAGTATCTCGGTCTGATCGCCGAGACTCTGTTCGGTGACAAACCGGAGTCAATGCTGCTCGGCGACCTGAGGCGGCGTTTTCATACAGTGGGTATCGACGACGCTGGAAAACTCGCCGCCGATGTGCGTGCGTGGCAGGATCAACTCTGGAAGTTCAATACTGTCGGCCACTTCGGCAGCATTCGACCGTGGCAGGAAGCTGTGACGCCACTGCGGGACACAGTCGACGTGCGACTTCCCTTGAAGGACGCTGCTGTATCAAACACCGGTGGCGAAGAGATCGTCACGCTGTATCTGATCGCTTCATCAGCGGGTTCCGAAAGTGAGCAGGACGTTGTCGAGTGGGTTAACCCGCGGCTCGAACAGGCCGGCCGACCGGCAACTCCGTTACGAGATGTTCGCGCGGTGGCCGTCGTCCTGCAGCAGATGCGCGACGCCGAACTGCGCCGCACGGCCGACTACCTGGCGGTCGCTTTTGACGCGAAGCAGGTGGGAGCAGACGCGGATGTCGAGCAGCTCGCGACGAAGCACGGCGTCGATGCAGACGTTCTGCGTGCGTGGCTCAACCTCCTGGGAATCGCGGCAGCGGGCGACGTGCAGATTCCTGACTACCTGCATCAGCGACTCGAACAGACGGGCGGGTATCCGTTCGTCAAAGGCTGGGGACTGCCCGGCGCCGATGCGCTGTCGATTGTTGCGAACTCGTCGGACCAGAAAGTCAACATTCCCGGCGACCTGCCGGGACACACTGTCGCGGTGCATCCCCGGCCGGAGCGCTGGGTCGCCGTCGGCTGGAAAAGCCCGCTGGCCAGCCGTGTACGTGTTGAACCGACCGTCGCCGATGCGCACAACGCGTGTGGCAACGGGATTCGCTGGTCGGTCGAACTGCGGCGAGGTTCGCAGCGACGTGTGCTTCGCAGTGGCGACGTCAACCTCGGCAGCCGGGCGACGATTGAACCGATCCGCGAACTCGACGTGCGCCCCGGCGACCTGCTCTCGCTGATCATCGATTCTCGCGACCGCAACCACGTCTGCGATCTCACGCACATCGATCTGTCGATCACGGAGCTGCGCAGCGATCAGGCCGAGCCGCGGCGCTGGTCGCTGAGCGGCGACTGTGCAGACTCGATCGCGGAGGGAAATCCGCTCGCCGACCGTCTCGGCAATCCCGCTGTCTGGCATTTCTACACGGGACTCGTTGACGAACCGCGACTGCAGAGCGTGATTCCGGAAAACTCCCTGCCTGCAAAGTGGCTTGATACGTCGGACAGCGCCGCGGCGGCGGAGATCGCGAAGTCCTTGACGACGCTGCTGACTCAACCGCTTCCGGCCGAGCTGGACGCTGGAGATGCGCTGCTGTGGGAGGAACTGCGGTCGCTGTCGGGACCGCTGTTTGGAAATCTCGACCGTTCGAAACTGGCAGGCCGCGCGACGGCCGAGCAACTTGCAGCATCGACTCTGGGCGTCGATCCAAATGTGTTTTCAGTTCAGAACGAGAGCGGCTCGGCGAACATCGTCGTTCGCGCGCCGTCGGTCATTGCCGTGCGTCTGCCACGCAACCTGCTGGCTGAGGCGAGCTTCGTCACGACTGGAAGACTGCACGCCTCAGCGGGGGCCGATGCCAGTGTGCAGCTTGCGGTCACGACGGAACTCACCGACGACTCGCTGCTGGCCGGTGTGCCGCTGACCGTGCGCCGTGGCGGACCGGCCGAGTCCCAGGCGACTGCCGCCTTTGACGAATTCCGCGGTCTGTTCCCCACAGCGATGTGCCATGCCCGAATTGTTCCCGTCGACGAAGTTGTCACGCTGGTCCTGTTTCACCGTGAGGATGACCACCTCGGCCGGTTGATGCTCAGCGATGCCGAGCGAGCGGAACTCGATCGACTGTGGGAAGAGCTGCGGTTCGTCAGTCAGGACGCGCTGACGATGGTCACCGGCTTTGAACAGTTGATGGAGTTTGCGACGCAGGATGCCGATCCGCGCGTGTTCGAGCCACTGCGCAAGCCGATTGCCGATCGTGCCGCCGCGTTTCGGCAGACGCTGCTCGACGCTGAACCGCGACACGTCGATGCGCTCGTTGAGTTTGCCAACCGGGCGTACCGGCATCCGCTGACTAAGTCGGAGGTTGCCCGAATTCGTTCGCTTTACCGGCGACTGCGCAACGAAGAGGTTCCGCATGACGAGGCTGCCCGATTAACACTCGCCCGCATTCTGACGTCGCCCGCGTTTCTGTTTCGCACCGAGAAACCGGGATCGGGTAGCGAACGAGTCCCGGTCAATGACCATGAACTCGCGACGCGGCTCAGCTATTTTCTGAGTTCGACGCTGCCCGATGGCGAACTCCGCCGCCTGGCCGACGCAGGGCAGCTCAGTGATCCGGACACGCTGGTCAAACAGATGCGACTGATGCTCGACTCGCCGCACGCGCGGCGGCTCGCCATCGAGTTTGCCTGTCAGTGGCTGCACGTTCGCGATTTCGATCAGCACAACGAGAAGAGCGAGCAGCGTTTTCCGGAGTTCGCCAGCCTGCGGAGCGACATGTATGAAGAGTCGATCCGCTTCTTCGCGGATCTGTTCCGCCATGACCGTTCGATCCTCCAGATTCTCGATGCCGATCACACCTTCCTGAACGAGCGGCTGGCGGCGGCCTACGGAGTTCCAGACGTCGCCGGCCCGCAGTGGCGACTGGTGGAAGGGACGCGTGCATTCAACCGGGGCGGCATTCTGACTCAGGCGAGCATTCTGTCGAAGCAGTCCGGCGCGTCGCGGACGAGCCCGATTCTGCGCGGTAACTGGCTCTCGGAAGTGGTTCTTGGCGAGCGGCTGCCGCGGCCACCGAAGAACGTGCCCGTCCTGCCGGAAGATGTCCCTGCCGGTCTGTCCGAGCGGCAGCTCATCGAGCGGCACAGTTCCGATCCGGCCTGTGCGAAGTGCCATCAGCGGATCGATCCGTTCGGCTTTGCACTCGAACGCTTTGACGCCATTGGCCGGCTGCGCGAGCGTGATGCCAGTGGTCAGCCGGTCGATACGAAAACAACTCTGCCCGACGGCACGCAACTCGACGGCCTCGCCGGACTACAGCATTATCTGTTGACGAAGCGGCGCGAGGACTTCCTCCGTCAGTTCTGCCGGAAGCTGCTGGGCTATGCGCTGGGGCGGTCGGTGCAACTTTCTGACGAGCCGCTGCTGGCCGAAATGCGGCAGCAGCTCAAACAAAACGACTTCCGCTTTCAAACGGCGGTCGAGACAATCGTCCGCAGTCAGCAGTTCCGCATGATTCGGGGAGCGGCTTACGGCACAACGGTCAGTCGTCAGTGATCATCTGACGCAAAGGCGCGGAGCCGCAAAGCAGCGCAAAGAGAAGAACAGCCGAGAATCAGCATGAAACGACACTTCAGTTTGCAATAAGCCCCCTGTCACTTCTGTGTGTTTTTTCTTGGCGAATCATTGCGTCTTAGCGACTTTGCGTCCGGAATCCTCGTGAGCAGTCACCAACTGGAAGTTCAAATGAGCAACCGATTTTCCCGCCGGACTCTGCTGCGTGGCCTGGGTGTGTCGATGGCGCTACCGTGGATGGAATCGGTCCGCGTCTTCGGAGCCGAAGTCTCTGATGGCAACGCCGTAAACCAGGCACCGCTGAGATTTGGCGTTCTGTTCGCCGGCAACGGCTTTCACAAGGACCACTGGTGGGCGAAGGGATCGGGCCGCGACATGGAACTCGGCCGCGTGCTCGAACCGTTGACCGACTTCCGTGAGAAGCTGCTGTTCATTCGCGGGCTGTATAACGAGGAAGCTCTGAAGGGGAACATCCATAGCTCGCAGACGGGTAACCTGCTCTCCGGAGCGCCATTGTCTGACGGCGGTGAGATTCGTTCCGGCACGAGCATCGACCAGTTGCTGGCGCAGACATACGGACGTTCGACCAAAGTGCCGAGCCTGGTGCTCGGCTGTGAGAAGTCGAATCCGTCCGTCCACAAAAACTACTCGATGATATACAGCTCCCACATCTCGTGGAGTTCGCCGACGACACCGACGCCGCTGGAAGTTTATCCGGCGCTGGCCTTCGACCGGCTGTTCAAGACGGAAGCGAACCTCGGTGATCGCAGCGTGCTCGACGCAATTCTGGCGGACGCAACGGATCTGCGGCGGTCAATCAGCAAGACGGATCAGCAGAAACTCGACGAGTATCTGAACTCGGTGCGTGAAGTTGAGCAGAGGATCGAACGCGCCGGGCAGCGTGGCGAACTGCAGGGCTGGCGACCGACGCTCAGTGAGCCGAACATTCCGCGCCCGGCGGACGGGATTCCGCAGGACATCGGCGAGCACATGCGGCTGATGTGTGACATCCTGGTGCTGGCGTTTCAGACGGACACGACACGCGTCTGCACGCTGAAGCTCAACAACGACCATTCGTCACTTCGATTCTCGAACCTGGGCGTCGACTACATGATTCACCACCTGCTGTCGCATCAGGAATCCGACGACTGGCTGAAGGTGAATCAGTTCTTCGTCGAGCAGCTTGCTTATATCGCCCGCCGTCTGGATGCGGTGCAGGAAGGCGAGCGAACGGCTCTGGACAATTCGGTACTGATGCTGTGTTCGAGCATGTTGACCGGCAGCCACAACGCGACTCAGCTTCCGGTCGTGATGCTTGGCCGCGCCGGCGGGAAGCTCGAAACCGGACGCACGCTCGACTACCTGGGCCAGTCGAACCGCCGTATGTGCAGCCTGTTTCTGTCACTGCTCGATCACTACGGCCTGCCACTGGAGAAATTCGGCGATTCCACCGAACGACTCGCGGAGGTCTGAAAGTCACGGATCCTGCTCGGACGGGGTACAGAATCATGCGTCACAAAATGACGAGTCTGTGAGCATGACCCTGTGGATGCTGCTGCGAAGCCTATCTCTCGAAGAAACGTTCCCAGCCAGCGGTGTTTCAGACGGACTCATCGCGATCCGGGCGACGGACGGCTTTTGAGTCATCGGGACGCAGCATGTGAGGCGAAGGCGGATTTGCCTTATCAGCGGGCTGTGACGGCAGCCCTTCCTTTATGCCGACATCTTCGGCACGGATCTCGTACACGGTCTCCATGTCGGCAATTGAAGAGTCGTCATCGCCCGTGGTGACGCCCGTCGTTACCGGCGAGTCTGCAACTACCGGCGAGATTCCGTTGCTGGGCGCGTTCGCTGAAGGGGCCGGTGCTGCAGGCTGATAAGCCGCGGCATCGACGCTTCTAATCAGAGCGCCGAGCTTCCAGTTCAGCAGTGCGGGCAGCAGGACCAGGTCAGCGAACAGAGCGGTTCCGATCATCGCAGCCATCAGCCAGCCGAAGCGGCTGATCAGAGACAGTTCGGCGGGCATCAGCACCAGCAAGCCCGTTCCCACAACAATGCTCGTCTGACACAGCGCCGGACCACAATGCCCCAGTGCCTGGCTGACGGCTTCAGGAATGTCGAGACCGTTGCGGATATTCTCACGGAACCACGTCAGCAGATGCAGCGTACCATCGACGGCAATCCCCAGAGCAACGGAGGCCGTAATCATCGTGCCGATGTCGACTTTGATACCGTACCACGAAATTGCTCCGAAGACGGTACTGATCGGGAGCACGTTCGGCAGCATTGTGATCAGGCCGGCGCGGACGCTCTTCAGCACCCAGGAAATCACGGCGCCGATGACGACAAAAGCGATCAGAAAACTCTTGATCAGACTCGTCAGGATGGCCTGCTGTGTTTCGAGAAACAGCGGGACCATGCCCGTCACGATGTGATTGGACCCGGCCACAGATTTCGTTTCGCTGCGGACAATGTCGTCGATCTCGCGCGTCAGGACCGAGTAGTCGCAGTCGGTCATGATGTTGACCTGCGCGGTAATGCGCCACAGCTCGTCGGTCTCGCTGATATCCACCGAACGAAACTCCGGTCGCGGGCCGACACCAAGTTGCGAAGCAACTCGCTCAAAAGGTGTCCGCGACACGGCCTCGTTATCCGGCAGTGTCAGCGACATCCGATCTTTTGCCAGCCGAATGAAGTTTGCTGCCGACGCGTTTTCAAGGACCTTCTGTTCTGTGGTCGTATCGACCCGGCGGAGCAGCGGACTGGTTGCCCGCCGTGTCAATTCCTCTTCCGCAAGTTCCGGTCGGAACGAGACAAGCGACAGGGCTCCGGTCACGTCCGGATGCCCGCCGACCAGTCTCCGTTGAATGCGGCGGACAATTTCCTGCCGCTCGGCAAACAGTCGCCCGCCTTCATGCGGCGCCCGGCTCTCCTGCGAGAACCTCACGACGACGTCGACCGGGATGATTCCTCCGATGTTCTCTTCCAGCCACTTGTAGTCCCGAACGATCTGCGAATCGTCCGGGAAATAACGAATTACCTTCGTCTCGGTGTCGAAGTTCCGCAGGCCGAGCGAACAGACGGCAAATGCAACCAGACAGGTCGTCGCGACAGTGACGGGACGGCGACTGATGAAGCGTCCGACCTCCGGCCACTGGTTTCTGATGACCCACTCGCTGGTTTCGGCTTTCTGCGGCAGGTAAAGCAGCATTGCCGGTAGTGCATACAGAATTGCCCCCAGACCGACGAAGCACCCGAGCGCCGAATACAGTCCGAAGTCCGACACCGGCTTCAGGGGACTTGTCATCAGCGACAGGAGACCAAGCGCCGTTGTCAGACTGGCGAGGAAACACGGTCGCGCAGCCATGACGGCAGCGGCGACGGGGGCTCGACCGGGCGCACTGTGGAGGGCGTGTTTCCAGTAATTCGCAATGTGAATGGCCCCGGAAATCGTCAGGACCAGCAGCAGCGTCGGCATGACCACCAGCACCATGTTCATGCTGCCGCCGGTGACCGGAACTGTCGACACCGTCAGCAGCACGGTGTAATACGAGACGCAGAGCACCAGGCTGGCAAGCACGCCGCTGCGAAGCATCAGAAACGCAAGCACAATTCCCACCAGACCGGAAAACAGCACGATCGATCGGCGAGGCAGATTCCAGATCGGGAAGTCACGGTTCCAGCCGGCTTCTTTGACGGCTGCGTTCAGCACCGCTCCGGCAACAGGCCGCCCTCCAAGATGCAGAATGCCGGATGGAATCCCGAGTTCCGCGGCGACCTCACGAATCTCTGCAATCGCCAGTTTCTTATCAGCTTCGCCGGCTTCATTCAGAATGACGGCGACAGTCAGCGGCGATCCCGGTGCAAAGAACGCTGCCTCCACGAGTTTCGGTGAGCTGGCAGTGCCGTCGACAGTCAGAGACTCGATCAGGGCGATCACCTGCCTGGCCTGCTCGCTGCGCGCGTGCATTCCTTCCCAGCGAATCTGCGCGTGATGCTCGGCGACTGGAGGAAACGGTTCCGGCACTTCGACATCTTCGATAATCGACACGGCACGCGGGTAGTCGTCGATCGACTTTTCCGGCAGCCATTCGGCGACGGGATCGAGTACGTCGATTGTCAATCCGAGTTCGTTCGCGAGGCGGTCCTTGATCGTCTTCAGAGTCGACCGCTGGCGCTCGACCCCCAGTTCCGTAAGCCTCAGCTTCAGAGGTCCGGTTCCGATCAGAACGCCCTGCAGCCGCGTGAGTGCTTCTTCGTGCGAAACACCCTCGTCTTCGACACGACGCAAAAGGCTCTGAGGAGTGACGACCTCGTCGACATAACGCGATCCGCCGCGCAGAACACCGTCTTCGTCAGGTACTCCGGCCAGTCGATCGTGCAGCCAGCCAACGCGCGGGTCATTCAGTGTGCTGCCGTCCCAGGAGACAAGCACGCTTTCACTGTGCGGGAAGTGCTCCTGATACCAGTTCAGCGCGACGGTATTGGGATCATCGGAAGGCACCCACTTGCGGATGTCATTTTCCATGTGGATCCCGCCGAGTGCCCAGATCGCTGGAGGCAGCACCGCTGCCATCAGGACGAGCACCCAGAGGCCCATACCGTGCCCCCAGGGATCTTTCTTCTCGAGAAAGTGCGTCATGCTGATTCTCGTTCGAACCTGTCCCAGTCGAGTCGAGCGCTCTCACCGGCAATCGCCACCATACCGGAACGCGCTCGCCGTGACATTGTCGGAGTTGTGAATCGACGTGCTGGATTCACTCGACATGGACCTCTCATGATTTGCTGCCCGCCCAATCCAGTTTTCATCGACGCGAGGTACGAGCCGACCTGTGCATCGCAGTAACCCTCACGCCGAACGGCGACAACTGCATCGCTGAATCGCCTCATCGCTCCGGCTGGCAAAACCTTCCCGCTCCTGCCGACTGCCCAGGCCAGCCAGACTCTGTCGCGTGACTGCGGCTGAACGGGCCGATTTTAACGACGTGGGCGGGATTGTCTGCAGTTGGAGGGAGGTAGCGGGAAGCAGGCAGTAGCCAGTGGGAAACGGGCAGCAGGTGAGTTCATGGACGTCACACTCGTCCTGTCCGCTGTTCCGCAGCCACTACTGCCCACTGCCTTTTCCCTGCTCCCCCCGCGCCGCGCACAAAAAAACGACCGCCAGCAGTGCGGCGGTCGTTCTTGAATCGCTTCCCGTTCAGGACGGAACCTCAGTCATCACCAAAGTCGTCGTCGTCCCAGTCATCGTCTTCGTCGTCGTCATCATCATCGAGGTCGTCGTCGAGATCGTCCTCGTCTTCCAGATCGTCCTCATCATCATCGTCGTCCAGGTCATCATCGTCGTCGTCGTCCCATTCGTCGTCGCCGTCGACGTCGTCTTCATCTCCGTCGTCGTAGAAGGACTCGTCGTTTTCTTCGTCTTCCAGACGGGCATCAAGCACAGCGCATCGGCTGCCGGTTGAGGCATCGGTGGCAGTCAGTTTCCAGTCGGTGGTTTCCCATGACAGAGGCATTTCCGGTGCTCCGCTCTGACAGTCTAAGTCGTAATCAAGTGACGCTGTATCAGGTTCAGCAGAGCGGGCTGCTTACCCATCCTCTGCAATGCGCGCGGTTAATTATTTGAACGACCGGAACGTGTCAAGCTCCGGTTTGCCGACCACGGATAAAAAACGTCGGGGCGACTTTTTCCGTGCCCGGAAGTCGTTCTCCGCGCACGCGATCGTCTCGAATTGAGCCTGATCAACCCGCTGTGAATTCGACGTCCAATAGCTGTTGTGGGATTCGGCAGGGTGGAGATTCCTGTGCAGAAAAACTTCCGAACGATGACAGAATTCTCGCGAATAGTTTGAGTGGCTGTCGTTGACTGCAGCAGAAAAGCACGACTGCAATTGTTCACAGCCGAAGTTCAGAGAGGGACACCTCCACGCCTCGCTTCGGGAATCCACTTGCCGACGCTGTTCATGCCTGCCGCTGGTCGCTGCCAGAGCTGCTCGTCGCTGAGCTGACCGGCGCAATGGTGGATCCTGCGCAGAGATTCTTCGAGCAGATGTTGAACTCGCCGCAAATCAACTGGTCCAGAGAATCTGATGTGTCGGCCACAAGTCGCTCTGAGAGAGCCTGTGTTCGTTCAGCGGATTACTCAGCGTCGGGTGAGTGCAGCAGGATGACCATGCCCAGCGGAGGCAGGTTGAGCTTGAGGCTGTGCTCACGGCCGTGCGACGGCTCATCGGTCGCGGTCAGTGTTCCCCAGTTGCCGACGTTACTGCCTTCGTACAGCTCGGAGTCGCTGTTGAGCAGCTCGACGTACTGCCCCGCGTGCGGCACGCCGATCTGGTACTCGTACCGCACGACCGGCGTAAAGTTGAGGGCGACGACGATCGTCTGTCCGTTCTTCGCGTAACGGCAGTACGAGTAAATACTGTGAGCCGCGTCGTCGGCCTCAATCCACGAAAAGCCTTCGGGCGAGCTATCCAGTTCGTACAGCGCCGGATAGTCGCGGTACAGGCGGTTGAGGTCACCGATCAGCTTTTTGATCCCGTCGTTGAACGGGAAGCGGAGCAGGCACCAGTCGAGTTCGCTTTCGTGATCCCACTCGTCCCATTGCCCGAATTCACCGCCCATGAACAGCAGCTTCTTGCCCGGCATCGTGTACTGATAGCCGAACAGCAACCGCAGATTCGCGAACTTCTGCCAGTCGTCGCCGGGCATCCTGCGGATCAGCGACCCCTTGCCATGCACGACTTCGTCATGCGACAGCGGCAGGACGAAGTTCTCACTGAACGCGTACAGCGAGCGGAACGACAGTTCGTTCTGATGAAACTGACGATGCACTGGCTCGCGCGCGATGTACTTCAGCGAGTCGTGCATCCAGCCCATGTCCCACTTCATGCTGAAGCCCAGCCCGCCGTCGTACACGGGCCGCGAGACGCCGCCCCACGATGTTGACTCTTCAGCGATGGTCAGCACGCCGGGGTACTCGCCATGCACCCGCGTGTTGAAGTCCTTCAGAAAGTCGACGGCTTCCAGGTTTTCACGCCCACCGAACTGATTCGGCACCCACTCGCCTTCGTCGCGCGAGTAGTCCAGGTACAGCATTGAAGCGACGGCATCGACGCGCAGTCCGTCGATGTGGTACTGGTCGAGCCAGAAGCGGCCGGACTCGTATAGAAACTCGCGGACTTCAAACCGCCCGTAATTGAAGATGTGCGTGTTCCAGTCCGGGTGAAATCCCTTCCGCTGGTCTTCGTGCTCGTACAGCGCCGTGCCGTCGAAACGGGCCAGCCCGTGCGGGTCAGTCGGGAAGTGAGCCGGCACCCAGTCGATAATCACGCCAATGCCGTTCTGGTGGCAGTAGTCGACGAAATACCGGAAGTCATCCGGAGTGCCAAAGCGGCTGGTCGGCGCGAAGTATCCGGTGACCTGATAGCCCCATGAGCCATCAAACGGGTACTCGGCCATCGGCATCAGCTCGATGTGGGTATAGCCGAGTTCCCTGATGTACTCGACGAGCTGCTCAGCGAGTTCCCGGTACGAGTGATAACGGCGTCCGTCCCAGGGACGCTTCCAGGACGCGAGTTGCACTTCGTAGATCGAGACGGGCTTTTCGAGGTAGTTCGTCCGAGCCCGACGTGCCATCCAGTCGCCATCGGCCCAGTGATACTGATTCAGGTCGTAAACGATAGACGCCGTCTTCGGCGGCAGTTCGCAGTAAAAGCCGAGCGGGTCGGCCTTCGTCAGCAGCTCGCCAGACTGCGTTCGCAGGCTGTACTTGTAGGTCGTCCCGAGGCCGGCGCCAGGAATAAAGCCACTCCACACGCCGCTGTCGCTGGAGTTCAGCCAGTCATAGCCGTGCTGCCAGCCGTTGCCGTCGGTCAGCACGCAGACTTCTCTCGCGTTGGGAGCCCAGACTGCAAACCGGACACCTGAGACTCCGTCGCGAGTCTCCACATGAGCCCCCAGCCGTCCATACATCTTGTGTTCCATGCCACCGTCCGGCGTCGTTGCCAACAGTTCTGTCCGCACGTCAAGAATCTCTGCATCCGCGTGCGTGTCCTGCGTCGTTGTATTCACTGTCGCCTTCCCGCTGAAGTCACTGGCCGAATCTGAGCCTCGTAAGCGAGCTGCGTCGCCGACCGGAATCGCCGCTCGATGGACCGTCTCAATCGGCGGGCAACATATTCGCCTCGACGAATCCCGAAATGGCAACGTTTGCCATGAGCCAATCAGCGCGCCGCCCAGACGACCAAAACCCGGCTGCCTGGCAGCCGACAACCAGACTTGCCGAACCGGCAATCAGCCCTCATGACGCTGCACCGCTGTGCGCGAGTCTCCCGACCGCGCATCGGAACTGACTGCAGGTCTCGGTGATGTCGCTACGCGTCAATCAGCCCCAGCGCCCGTCCCGCTCGAGCAAATGCCTCAATCGCGAACGCCAGATCTTCCGTCGAATGGGCTGCCGACATCTGCGTGCGGATTCGAGCTTTCCCCAGCGGGACAACTGGGTACGAAAACGCGATCACGTAAACGCCCTCGGCCAGCAGAGCATCGGCCAGTTCGGCGGCCGGAGCGGCGTCGCCGATCATGACAGGAATGATCGGATGCTCGCCCGGCAGCAGGTCATAGCCCAGCTTCGTCATCTCAGTCCGGAAGAACTGCGAGTTGTCACGCAGTCGCTGTCGCAACTCGTCCGAGCCACTGACCAGTTCCAGAGCCTTCAGCGATGCCGCGACGATCGGCGGTGCGACGGAATTGGAAAACAGATACGGCCGCGACCGCTGCCGCAGATACGCGATGATCTCCTCCCGGCCGCTGGTGTACCCACCGCTGGCTCCGCCGAGTGCCTTGCCCAGCGTGCCCGTCACAATGTCGACGCGGTCGCGAACGCCAAAATGATCCGGCGTGCCGGCTCCGTTCGGCCCGACAAAACCAACAGCGTGCGAATCGTCGACCATCACCAGCGCGTCGTACTTGTCGGCCAGCTCACAGATCGTCGGCAGATTCGCCAGGTAGCCGTCCATCGAGAACACGCCGTCGGTTGCGATCAGCCGGAACCGGGCAGACTCGGCTTCCTTCAACTGCTCCTCCAGCGACGCCATATCGTTGTTGCGGTACCGGAACCGCTGAGCTTTGCAGAGCCGGATGCCGTCAATAATGCTCGCGTGGTTCAGCTCGTCGGAGATCACCGCGTCATTCGAATCGAGCAGAGTCTCAAACAGGCCACCGTTCGCGTCGAAACACGACGAATACAGAATCGTATCGTCGGTCCCCAGAAACGAGCTGATCCGCTGCTCAAGCTGCTTATGCACCTGCTGCGTTCCGCAAATAAAGCGGACGGAGGCCATCCCATAGCCCCACCGATCCAATCCTTCGTGCGCCGCCGCAATCATCTGCGGATGATCCGCCAGCCCGAGATAATTGTTCGCACACAGGTTGAGCACCTGTTTCCTGGTTTGAGCATCCTGTCCGACCGCGACGTGCGCATCCTGCGGCGTCGCAATGACCCGCTCGCCCTTCCAGAGACCCTGCGATC
The DNA here is from genome assembly GCA_016124895.1 of bacterium. GTDB lineage: Bacteria > Planctomycetota > Planctomycetia > Planctomycetales > Planctomycetaceae > JAPOLP01. Next base: position 48,658 of record WGMU01000114.1, on the reverse strand, counting down.
GGATGTGGTCGAGTTCCGTCGCAAGATGGTTCATCAACTGGCGCGACATGGCGGGAAGCTCCTTTTGAGCGATGCGCGATGAGCAGTGACGCGTTGGAAACAACTTTCCGATTCTGGTCGAGCAGCATTAGCCGGCACGCGCTAGCGTCCGGTTCTGACGGCACCCAAAGGAACCGGACGCTAGCGCGTGCCGGCTGATCTCGGGGAATTAGTTTCCTCTACATTCCTCAGCAGTGACGCGGCTGCCAGATCGGTGTCGGTCGATCAGTCACAGACTCGTACTCCTGATCGTAATCGTAATCCCCTCCGTCCCGATTCAGTGCCGAGGCGCGAGACAACTTCACTCCTCCCAGTTCAGAATCACCTTACCCGACTCGCCACTGAGCATCGCCTTAAAGCCCTTCTCGAATTCGGTGTAATGGAAGCGGTGTGTGATGACCGGCGAGATGTCCAGACCGCCCTGCAGCATGACCGTCATCTTGTACCAGGTTTCGTACATCTCCCGACCGTAAATGCCCTTGATTGTCAGCATGTTGAACACCACTGTGTTCCAGTCGATGGCAATCTCCTGCTCGGGGATACCGAGCATCGCGATCTTCCCACCGTGGCACATGTTGGCGAGCAGGCTCTTGAATGCTGATGGGTTACCGGACATTTCGAGGCCGACGTCAAAACCTTCGTGCATTCCCAGTTGCTTCTGGACATCCTCGACCGACTGCGACCGGACATCAACGGCCAGTGTCGCTCCCATCTTCTTCGCGAGTTCCAGGCGGTATGGATTGACGTCGGTCACGACGACGTAGCGAGCTCCGGCAAACTGGCAAACGGCAGCAGCCATCAGTCCGATCGGCCCCGCCCCCGTGATCAGGACGTCTTCGCCGAGCACCGGGAACGACAGCGCCGTATGCACAGCGTTGCCGAACGGGTCGAAAATCGACGCAATGTCCGGATCGATCCCCGGTGCGTGATGCCAGACATTCGTCATCGGCAGCGAGATGTACTCGGCAAACGCCCCCGCCCGATTGACGCCGACGCCGACTGTGTGAGCACACAGATGCCGACGCCCGGCCAGACAGTTCCGGCAGCGTCCACAGACCACGTGCCCTTCCCCGGAAACGATCTCACCAGGGTGAAAGTCACTCACGTTCGAGCCAACGTCGACAATCTCGCCGACGAACTCGTGCCCGACGGCCATCGGTACGGGGATCGTCTTCTGCGCCCAGGCATCCCACTTGTAAATATGCACGTCGGTGCCGCAGATGCCGGTCCGATGAACTCTGATCAGGACGTCGTTGATCCCGATCTGCGGCTCGGGAATATCCTGCAGCCACAGTCCGGGGGCCGCTTCCAGTTTGACGAGTGCCTTCACGATACCTTCTCCACTGTGCTGGGAACCGGACAAATCGTCCGGTATAGTAGACACCTCTTTCTGAGATACAAGACAGGGCGTCCGAAATACTGGAGACTGTGTGAAAAAGAAATCGAAGCCCCGCCAGGTCGTTGCACCGTCGCCGGTCAATGCCGATCGAGTCAGCACCGAACTGTGCCGCCGCGTCAAAGAACTGCGTCAGGCGCGCGGCTGGTCGCTCGAAGCCCTCTCGAACGCCTGCGGAGTCAGTCGCTCGATGCTCAGTCAGATCGAACGCAACGAAGCCAACCCGACGCTGGCTGTCACCGTGCGCATCGCGCAGGCCTTTGGACTGACACTCGGCGAACTGGTCGAGTCGCCACAGGCCAGTTCATCAATCCACGTCATCCGGGCGCACGACCGCGAGTACCACTACCGCTCCGACAAGTCCTGCAGCCTCCGCACGCTCTCGCCGCTGCACCTGGAGAAGGATGTCGAGTTTTACGAACTGGAACTCAAACCCGACGCCTGCCTGCAGAGCGCTCCACACTTTGAAGGCACGCGGGAATTCCTGACCGTGCAGAAAGGTCGCCTGCGAGTGACTTCCGGTGACGACTGCGTCGACGTCGAGAAGGGCGACTCGGCCAGTTACCACGCCGACGTCCCGCACTCGATCGCCAACACCGGCCGCAGCGCCGCAACCGCGTTTCTGGTCGTCATCTACGACTGAGGACCAGCAGCGTGAAGTGGGGGCAGAATGATTTCAGGCCCTCATCATTCTGCCGGATCCCGTCTGGACTGATCGTGCGTAACCATCACAATGCTTTCCCTGATCCGACGGCTCCGGAGGGACGCAGAGATGACGACGTGTCACAGCGAAGGCCGCACAGAACGCCAGCCACTCCGACGGCTGCTGCTGACGTCGCTCCTGGTATGGATCACCGTCTCGCCAGACAGCGTTTTGCGGGCACAACCGTCGGCGCAGCCCGCAGAGGATCGCACATCTGCTACCGAGCGAGCCCGAAATGCCGCCGCGGGAACGGTCACCGGGCGAGTCGTCGACGACACCGGAAACCCGATCGAGGGCGCACTGGTAGTTGTCTCCGAGCAACGCAGGGTTCCCGACCTCAAAGCGGCGACCGGAAAAACTGATATGGCCGGAAGATTCTCGATCGAGATTCCCGACCAGTTCCGCGATGCGCCGCTGCGACAGAAGCGGGCTGACCCTCAGGTGCATTGCCAGTGCTTCGTCCATGTCGCCGGGCGTCCGGTCTCGATGCAGTCGTTCCTGCTGCGGGAACAGGACGGCTGGAGTGCCGATCTGCCACAGGCATCGCTGACGAAAGGTCACAATCTGTCCTTTCGAGTCTGGTCACCGGAAGGCAAACCGCTGCCGGGAGTGGACGTGCGGGTTGGGACAGAATTCGGTCACAAGTCCTTACTGATACCGCCGTCGGAGATTCTGAAACTCCGCATTCGCAAGTCTGACGACTCCGGTGTGGCGACGTTTCCGGGGATCGTCGGCAGCATGGGCCATTTTCAGATTACGGCGACGTCTCCTGAGTTCGGCGTTCTGACCACGGCTGTTGCTGCGTCTGCAGAGAAAGGAGAGACGTTTGATCTGCTCTTTAAAGCGAAGGGATCGGTCGTCGGACAAATCCGCTGTACCGACCCAAAACAGCTTTCCCATCTGAAGCTGGAAGTCAGTTCCAGCGGAAGGACTGTGCGACTGCCTGGTGTCGGTCTGATTGTGCATGAACCAGGCTCAAAGCCCGTCACCGTGCAACCGGATCAGAAAGGTCACTTTCGAGTCAACGGACTCCCACCGGGAGGTCTGATTGTGCATCAGGTGATTGATGAAGAAACGGTCTGGCTGCTGCATGGCCCTGTCGTGAACCTGAACATTGAGCCCGGGGGTGTCACCGAGTATGCCGGCGAACTGAAACCGGGCATCCCGGTCGACGGTTACGTCATCGACCGGCAGATGAATGAACTGCTTGGCGATTCAACGATTGAACTGAAGGAAGCCCAATGGATGCAGACACAGCAGGTCTTCGAGGTCAAAACTCAGGGCGATGGAAGGTTCCAGGCCGTCGTTCCCCCTGGTCACTATCAGGTGACTGCCAGGACGATGATCCCCGGCTTCAGTCGCTTTCGCGTCCAGACGTTTGACGTCAAGCCGGACGACGAACGCGCCGAGGTCAAAGTCTTCGTCCCGCGAACGCTGTCGATGCAGGCCGCACTGGTTGACGAGGACGATCGACCGGTCGGCAACGCCTGGGTGGCGGCGATGTCCGACAACAAACTGCTGATGCTCAAACAGGCTTCCGACGCCGGCACCTTCGAAGCCTGGCTCGCCGACATCTCACGAGCCGATGTCTGGCAGGTCCGCATCGGCAAGCGCAGATTCAAGGGCACGGTCCTCAAGAAGGTTCCACTCAAGCTGCAGGTCTCATTGAAAACAGCAGCGGATCCAGAGCCAGTTCCATCTGACTCAGACCGGGACTGAACGCAGAGCCTGCTGGCAGAGCTGCCCGCAGTTCCGACCTCGCCGTGTCGATCAGATGAAACTTCAGATCTGTAGCTCACCCTCTGCGTGAAACGCCAACACAAACAGACGCGACGTTCTTACTCAACGTTCAGACTCTGAAGCGGAATGATGGCGAGTTCGGCGCTGTTGCGGTTACCGCCTCGGCCTCCGCTGTTGGAGTAAGCCACGTACAGCTTGCCGTCGTGCTCGATCGCGTACGGATACGCCAGCGCGGCCTTCTCACTGGATTCGCCGGGGCTGGCGTGAATGGCGTCGCGGATGCAGAAGACGCGGCAGAACTGCTTTTCACCCGGTCGAGTGACCGCGACCGTCAGTGGCCAGCGACGATTACCGTTGTCGGCGGTCGTTGTGCCGATCAGGTAGCGTTGCCCGTTCGAGAGCGCACCGGCGTACGGCTTCGACGCGGCCATCGGCAGGCGACTCTCGCGGACCGGCGTCCAGGTGCGGCCGTAATCGCGGCTGATCGATGTCAGTGCGACCGGCTTGCGGTAGCGCGAGATCAGCAGGATTTCAGGGCCGTCAACAAGCACGGTCGACTCGCCCCACATCTCAAGATCCGTTGGTTTTGGAATGCGAATCACCGTCCACTTCGTGAAGTTCACGTTCTCGCTGATGGCGACCGCCGCAGGATCGTTCGGGCCACCGTAGCCATCGGTGACCGCGATACCAGCCATGATCCAGTTTCCGTCGGCCATCTTCTGCGGCTCCTGCATTGGCCAGAAGCCGTCCTTCGCCACGATCCCACGCGGCTGCCACTTCCCTGTTTCATTGTCGAGCTGATACGCCCGCGTGTGGACATCCTGCATCCGGCCGATGAACGCTCCGTGAAACGCCCACAGCTTTCCGTCGTGATTCAGAAACACGCCGTGGCTGACAGCGAGATTCTCGTCAGCGCCGGCGTCAATCTGAAACAGTGGTCCCCAGGTTTTGCCGCGGTCGAGGCTAACGGTGCCGTTGGCGACTTCGCTCGCCGTGTTTTCTGCGCCGGCGTTGTGGCCGAACGAAGCAAACAGGCGATCGTTGTGAAACGCGAGCGCGATACCGTGCAGCCAGTTGTAGCCATCCTCTTCCGGGACGCGTGCCTTGATCACATGAATCTCAACGCCGTCCAGCGGGGCGAGTTTGCCGGCTTTCGGCACGGACAGTTCAGCCGGCCACAACGCTGCGAGTTCGTCGTTTTCGGCAGCGACGATCTGCCGAGCGACCTCGGTCCGCTTCGCAATCAGCTTCTCGTAGTCGTCAGTTGCCCGGTCAGGATCGACGTACTCGGCCAGGTCGCGCAGCGCGATCACTTTGAAATCATTCAGCGACAGATACTTCATGAACGCTTCAAACTGCTCGGGCGGAGTGCTCACCCAAGGATGCGCCGTGTCCGGTACGCCGTGAAACTGCAGGATGGCGATGCGGCCGTCCTTCGCCTGACTGACGGCCGGCACGAAGTTGTCCATCGTCCAGACGGGACGCGAATCTCCGGCCGACGGTAGCAGTAACGGATGATCCTCGTGCGGCTGATATGCGAAGCCGCGGCCCTCCGTGTAGGGGTACTCGGGTGAACCACCGCGTCGCGCAAACTGGATGCCGTGCTGCTTCAGAATCTCAAACGCCAACGGCGTTGTTGCGTTGCCCGGCCACGCAAAGCTGACGGGTATGGGGATGCCGTGCTGCTCGCAGTGTTCCTCAATGCCCCGAAGCTGTTCGTCGAGCTTTCCAACAGACTTCTCCGTCACCCCCATGTGATCGCGTGTGTGATTGCCGATCTCGAAGCCGTCGCGGTTCAGCTCGGCGATCTGCTCCCACGTCATGTAGTCGCGTTTGTTCGTCGCAAAGTCCCAGCCCTCACTGATGAAAAATGTCGCTCCAAAGCCATACTGTTTGAGGATCGGCGCGACGACCGTTGCCTGCGAGCGGACGGCGTCGTCGAATGTCAGTACAACCAGTTTATCGGGGATCGGCTTGAGTTCTCGACGGGATTGAGCCTGAGCTGATTCGGCCACAGCAGACAACAGGAAAGCGATCAACAGCGAACGAATAACGGTGCCTGCAAAACGACGGAATCTCACGACAAGGTCTCTGCGAAAAGGACACGGAATCAGACCGCCTGGACTGTCGCTGATCGAGCCCATCGACGGAAGCAAGCGTGCGGACTGAGGTCCGAAGTGGTACTGTCTCGCGGCATCGCTACTGTGACGACGTAGCTGGATTCGCAGCCATTCAGTTGGACGAGCAGCTCCTGTATTCCCGGGAATCCAGCGACGTCCAGAATCCCACCACTCAACAACTTGCCAATCCACAACACTGAGGGCTCTCCATGAATCAGCCATCGAATCGACGTGAGTTTCTACAGACGGCCACCAGTCTGCTGGCTGGCGGAGCTGCTCTCGCCGCCACGGCCCCCCAGACAACAATGGCCGGCGAGTTCACCGGGAAGATTCGCAAGGCCGTCAAGTACCACATGATTACTGAGAAGCTGTCGGCACTCGATAAGTTCAAGCTGCTGGTGGATCTGGGCTTCGACGGCGTCGAGCCCCGAGCCATGCTGAATCCAGATCAGGTTGACGAGGTGAAGCAGATCGCGAAGGCGTCCGAGGTAACCGGACTGCCAATTCATGGCGTCGTCAATTCCAGCAATCCGGACATTGCCGGAGCGATCAACCTGGCAAAAAGATATGGCGCCACTTCGGTGCTCCATGTGGTGCGCTACGACCGCAACATCGGCTATCTGCAAAACTATCGGGAGACTCAGGACATCGTCCGCCGGGCGATCGACCATGCCGAGAAAAACGAAGTGAAGATCCTGCTGGAAAACGTCTGGGCGACGTTCCTCATCGAACCACTGGGCATGGCGAAGTACATCGACGAACTCGACAGCCCCTTCGTGCAGTGCTACTTCGACGTCGGCAACGTCGTCCGCTGGGGCTGGCCGGAACACTGGATCGAAGTGCTCGGCAAACGAGTCGGTAAGCTCGACATCAAGGAGTACGACCTGAATGTCGCCATGAACGATGGGATGCGCAAGGCGTTCGCCAAACCGCTGGGGGAAGGCAGCATCGACTGGAAAAAAGTTCGGGCTGAACTGACGAAGATTAACTACCAGGGCTGGGCCACCGCCGAAGTCGCCGGCGGCGACCGAACCCACCTCGCCGACGTCGCCGCTCAGATGGACCGCGTCCTGGATTTGTAGGCCGGATCAAGCGCAGCGTCGCTCCGGCAATTCTCAGGCAGACAATGTCTCACACGAAGGCACGAAGAGTTTCACAATTGCTCCTTCCCTTCGTGCCTTCGTGCCGTTGTGTGAGTTTTCCCGCACGGGTGCCACTGCTGGCTTGCCCAGCAGTGTTTGCAGCAGGATTGACGCACTTCTGAACAAGCCAGCAGTGGCACCCGACTGAGCTTTCAGATGCCAGCAGCGCCGATCTATCTCGACAGCCACGCCACGACACGGTGCGATCCGCGGGTCGTTGAGGCGATGCTGCCGTTCTTTTCCGAACGGTACGGCAACGCGGCGAGTGTCGGGCATCGGTTCGGCTGGGACGCGAAGGACGCTGTCGATGCGGCTCGTGAGCAGGTCGCTTCGCTGGTTGGTGCGACCGCGCGCGAGGTCGTCTTTACCAGCGGAGCCACCGAGGCGAACAACCTCGCGTTGAAAGGCGTTGTCGCTCCGCTGCTGCGTCGAGCGGACCAGCCGCGACCGCACCTCATCGTCAACGCGGCCGAGCATCGTGCGGTGCTCGATCCGGCAAAGCGGCTCGAACGCTGCGGGGCTGACGTCACCGTGCTGCCGGTCGACGAGTTCGGGCAGGTCGCGCCGGAGTCGGTTAGCGAGGCCGTAACGCCGCAGACGGTGCTCGTCTCGGTGATGCTGGCGAATAACGAGGTTGGCACGATCAACCCGGTCGCAGAAATCGCCGCGGCTGTCCGGGACGCGAATCCTCGCACGCTGATTCACTGCGACGCGGTGCAAGCGGCGGGGAAGATTGCGGTCGACTGGTCGCAACTCGGCGTCGATCTGCTCTCTCTGAGTGCGCATAAGCTGTACGGCCCGAAGGGCGTCGGTGCGTTGCTGGTACGGCGAGGCGGGCGGCGAGTGGCTCTGGAACCGTTGCTCGACGGCGGCGGGCACGAGCAGCATCTGCGGAGCGGCACGCTGCCGGTCCCGCTGATCGTCGGCTTCGGCGCAGCCTGCCGGATCGCTCAGGACGAATTCCCCGCCGAGGCTGTTCGCATCGCCACGCTGCGCGACGCGTTGTGGGCTCAACTGTCAGAGAGTCTCGACGGCCTGACGCGGAACGGACATCCGACCGAGTGCCTGCCGGGGAACCTCAACGTCAGCTTTGACGGCGTCGACGGCGAGGCTCTGCTGAACGCGATGACGGAAATCGCCGTCAGCTCCGGCTCAGCCTGCACGAGTGCCGACCCCGAACCCAGCCACGTCCTGCGAGCGATCGGCCGCAGCGACCAGTTAACAAGGTCCAGCCTCCGCTTCGGCCTCGGCCGCTTCAACACACCGGAGGAGGTCGAGACCGCGGCAGAGTTCGTGATCGCTCAGTTCAGGCGACTTCCCGTGAAACAACGTGCAGATTCGTGATCGTCGTGCGTGAGATTCGCTGAACAGACTCGAATAAAAAGGGCCGCTGACATGTCTGAGGTAAAGCAACTGCACAAACGCCTGCTCACGTTGATTTTGGATCGGCTCCTCTACGGAGGAAGGGAATCAATCCACGAGATTGATATTCATCGAATGGATAAAGCAGCCCTCACCGTCGCGTGCAATCGTTTCGGCATCAGCACTGGAACATCTTCAATCCCTGAACTGAAAACACGATTACTTGCAGTGAAAAAGAAGCAACTAAAGCGGGCGTGTCTTTGGATACCAACGTGGCAAGTCCTAAGGGTCCTTGGAACGAGCCGTATTATGCGAACATCTGTGTTCTGGTTTGCCGGCATCCCAGTCATCGCAAGCTTCATTCACTCAGTACCCGAACAAATCCACGTTGGATTCGCTGGCCATTCCTGGGTTATATACCCACATTTCAATCTGCCATTTACTTGGCACTACCTCTACTTCGCGTCGATGTTTTTTGCCGCCGCATCAATTTGCTTTTCGTGGTTTTGCCCTCGATTGATTTCACGGTATGAAAACGACTCCGAGTTCTTCTCGAGCGGTACTGCTGGGACAAGTACCAAACTCAAGAACGAAATTCGACCATTGCTGAGAAGTGTTCCACTTTGCCCTGAACCTGAGTTACTTCGGATCGAGAATGAAGAACGGCGAGACGACCTTTTTGAACTACTAGAACCGCGGCTGAGGGGTGGTGAAGGAACACCGGCTGGCCAACTCCCTTTCGACAAGCGTTTCGAGGTTTTGAATTTCGGCGATCCAGACGTCTGCGGTGCATTTTCAGATGTGCGTGCCGTGTACCAGTATCGTGGCCGCGTTGCGCGGCTGATCTGTTTCACGCTTTACCTCGTCGGATTCGTCCTTCTAATTCCGGTTTTCTACAAGCAGTTCGCCCACGTCTGGAATTCGTACATCGCCGCACTCAGCAACCTGTGAGCAAGTATGGAGCGTCGCTGCCGCATTGCACGCGGGCTACTTGAGGGGGAGGTAGACTTCGGTTTTGAGGTCGGCGGGGACGGTCTGGTCGGGGTCGTTGCGGTAGATCTCGAACGTGCCCGACTTTCTGATCTTGTGCTTGCGGCAGCGGGCGACCTGGTGGGCGGCGCTCCAGGCGTTGCCGACGTGGTCGTAGCGGCCGGTGTGATCGACTCGGAACGCACTGACCTGCGGAGTCGACCAGCGCGTCAGGCCGCCGACTGAGCCGGTGAACGACTCGGGCAGCAGGAAGCCGCTGATGAAGTCGAAGGTCTGCGTCTTCAGGTCCCAGTCGAGATAAACCGAGATCGCTCCGCCGCCGTCGGCCGGCAGGCCGAGCTGGCAGAACTTCTCTTTGGCCTCGCCAAACGCGGACGTCATCGCCGGCCCGATCTCCGCCAGCGTGCAGCTCCGGCGAACTCCAGCCATCTGCAGCGGGCCGACGGGTTCGACGCCAACGATCGTCGTTGTCGAGAGGACATCGCCGGTCTCGATGAACTCCTTGAGCATCTTCAGGCCGCGGTCGTAATCCATCGCGATAAACGATTTCATCATCGACGTCAGAAAGAACAGAAACCACGGCAGCGAGCCCTGCATTTTCCAGGTCACCTTCGTCCCGCCGTCGGCCGGCTCAAACTCAAACGAAACCTTCGACTTCGAGCGGAACGGCTTGAAGAAGCGGATCTCGTCTTCGATCAGCCGGCCAGACTGCAGGTCGCGGTGCTCGATCTCGCCTTCGCCGACCAGGTCTCCCTGCCAGGCATAGATCGAGCCAACCGAGTTTGCGTCGTCGGTGACCGTGACTCTGGCGTCCGGTTCGGCGCACAGCCACGGCGACCAGCTTGTCCACGTGCTGTAGTCGGCAGCCGTATTGAAGACCTGCTGCGGTGTCGCGCTGATCGTGATCGAGCGTTGAACCTCGTAACGCGGCATGGCGGGGCCCTTTGGTGAATTGAGGCGGGCACTAGCAGAGCCAGTGGCACCTGTCGGTTCAGACAGAGCGGCACACTATTGCCTGGTGACGGCGACGAAGGAAGCCACCTTAAAGAACAGCAGATTCGGCAGCAGGCCGGTCAGAATCAGCAGGGCGACGCAGGCCGTGGCCATGATGAGCGATGATCGGCCGGCAGCAGGCTCGAATCGGCGCAGCGGCTCGTGGTGGAACATCAGGCTCAGCGGGTAAACCAGCCGCGCGGCGATGAGCAGCAGCGCGAGACTCGTCGCGGCAAGCGTCAGCAGCGGGACAGCGCCGGCGAATTCCTGCTGAGTTCCGTCTGGCTTGATACCGGGAACGAACGCACTTCCGGCAATCATCAGCAGGCTCCAGAACAGAGGCAGCGGCGGAAACGGCAGACAGCTCAGCAGAGTTGTGGCGAGCAGACCAGCCGTGCCGGGCGCCTGTCGCCACAGGCCGGTCAGCTCGTCAAAGTGACCGAGGGGCCGGCCGTTGCGAGAGAGGCGTGCATCGAGCGCCAGCAGACTCGCACAGATCACGATACCGAGCAGGGTGACGGCGAGAGCTGCGGTCGCTCCCGCAGGAAACGGAGCGACGCTTTGAGCCGGCAGGAATGTCGGGCTGGTCACACAGACGGAGTACGCGGCCACAGACAGGCCGCCAAACGTCAGCCACAGGCAACCAGCGATGGCACGCAGCGATTCGACCCGACACAACAGCGTGGCGCCGGCGAGACACGTTGCTGCCCCGGAAATGCCCGTCACGATCTGCACAGCGTCCTCGCTGCCAACGCTGGCGACATCGAGAACGCGAACCAGCAGACCGAGCCCCTGCAGACGCAGCAGCGACACAATGGCGAGTGCCTGCCAGCCGCGGGTTGTGTTGAACAGTCCGGTCTGAGGGAACTGAAACGGAAACAGACCGATGGCCAATGCGGCGCCGCCGAGAATGAATATCGCAGCAGCAGCACCGAGGATCGACGCACGACCGGCCAGCAGGTCCATTCGCTGCGGCTGATAGTTCGCAGCGAGTGTCTCGCGGATTCCGACGAGCGACGTCGTTCCTGTCAACGCCAGCAGGAACACAGCTCCGCACAGCAGGCAGACAATGCTGACCGCAGCAAGCCGAAGGTCGGACGAGTCGCCGTCCACGCCGTCACGAATCTCTCGAACAGACAGCCCTGCCGCCAACGACGTCACGCTGCTCAGAACGAGAAACTCATCGAGCGTCGCTGCCAACCAGCTCATCACCGCACAACCGGCGAGTCCACAGAGCAGAGTTGCACGTCGCACGATGGCCATTCAGACAGACTCAGATTCTCATGCTTGGACGGCCAATCCCGCCGTTCGTTCATCCCCCAGTCGGACGAAGCACGGTATTGGGTTTTGAACAGAAGGCAACAAAGAGAACGAAGAAAGATCGCGGCGCGGCTGATCACTGGCAGTCCAAACGAACCACCAATGGCAGATGACGAATGACCAAACAAAAAGAGGCTCCGACCTTTCGACCGGAGCCTCTGTCACACACACTCAGAGATCAGTTCAGATCAGCGTCACGTGACGCTGGATACTGCTTAGTCAAGCAGGCCGAACAGGTTGGCCAGCTTGCTGTTCCGACGAATCGGGAACAGTGAGCGAGCGCTCTTTTCTTCCGGCGGAGCCGGAGCGGGAGCAGCTTCCGGAGCAGCCGGCATCGGAGACGCAGGAGCGGCTTCCGGTGCGTGGCAGGCCGGATTGCAGGCCGGACCAGCCGGCTTGCAGCCGTCGTTGCAGCAGCCAGCGGCGCCACACTTCGGCTTGCAGCAGTCGACAACTTCGTAGCCGCACTCTTCCAGAGCTTCTTCAGCTTCTTTGCGAACGCCACGATCGCAGTCAGCCAGAGCAGCCGTCAGAGCTTCGACAACTTTATCGGTCATGCAGCAGCAGCCGTTCTTGCGAACCTGATCGCCGATTTCATCCGCAGCTTCGTGACGAACTCGCTCATCGCAATCGTTCAGAGCGTACACAAAGGCGCACATGATTTCGGGGTTGCAGCAGCAGTTGTAACGATCGCCCAGACGATCGATCGCCTTGGCACGATGCTTCGCGTAGCAGGCCGTCTGCGATTCGTAGATCAGCTCAGCGATTTCGCAGGCCTGATCGGCACAGCAACGATTGTCGCCACAGCAGGTCTTCGGAGCACAGGCCGGAGCACATTTCGGAGCACACTGGCTGTCACAGGGAGCTGCGCAGCTTGCGTCCTTCGGGCCGCAGGCCGGAGCGCACTTGCTGTTGCTGTCGCAAGGAGCGGCACAGGTCGCAGCCTTCGGGCCGCAGGCCGGAGCACACTTGCTGTTGCTGTCGCAAGGAGCGGCACAGGTCGCAGCCTTCGGCGCACACGCCGGAGCACACGCGTTCGAGGCACACGGAGCAGCACAGTCAGCAGCCTTCGGCGCACACGCCGGAGCACACGCATTCGAGGCACACGGAGCAGCACAGTCAGCAGCCTTCGGCGCACACGCCGGAGCACACTTCGCAGCCGGAGCACAGCAGCTCGGCTTGGCCGGGCAGCAGTTGTCCGGCTTGCAGCACGGTTTGCACAGGTTCGAGACAGCGCGCTGGTACGTGAAGGTCTTCGACTCACACGGACGCTGAATCGTCGGTTTGCAGCAACGCGGCTGACACGTACGTGTCGCACCGCAGCACTTCTCGGCGCCACACTGGCCACCGAAGGAGAACAGGCCAGCCTGAGCGCTGACACTCATCCCCAGCATTGCAGTACAGGTTGTAAGAACTCGGATCCATTTCATGGACAGCGTCTCCTTTGCGCTTGACCAAAGTTGTCAGACACCCGGTGGGAAAACTTCAACAGACGGTGCTCATACCTAGTACCAGATGCTCGAACGACGACCTTCACGGTGACTTCCTGAGAAGCCGACCCACGCAGTGAATACCGACGTCCGGGCGAACTCCGTCAGTGACACACGTCACTGGTTTTCTTCCCGGCTGGACCAGATGTGCCTGACAATGGCAGGAACGTGTTTCGTCTCCAGGTTTCAGTTGAAGTCCACAGGCCTGAGCGGACCTGCTGACTTGCCCTCTTCGTCCCAGACTGGGAATGGTTTCCTGGTTACCCCCTCTGGAAACCGCCCCGACTTGCGTCGAGCGAAGTTCCATCGAAACCGTGCTCCGAGGAGCAATCCGCAACGCCGGTTCGACAGATTCAGCCGGGAGTATCGACGGCTCTGTTTCAACGCCTTGAGCTTTGTAACTCCAGAAATAGCCATGAATTACGGCGAGTTTTGATTCCGGATAGACCTGCTGTAACGCCTGCGGAAGCTGTGGCAGACTTTGCGGGCTCCGAGGCTGTGTGAATCATCGAGTTTCTGTTAAGAGACACATGACTGGAGAACATGGGGACCATGAGTGGAGATAGTTCGGCTGTGCAAGTCGCAGCGCCGGACTGCTCGAATGCGCCGTGCGGAATGGTCCTCCAGACGGCGCTGACGCCTCCGAACGCGACGCTGATGACTGTCGCCGCGGTTTGCATCAGTGAATCCTCGCAACCAGAATCCCTCCGTCGTGCCTGATCGATCAGATGCCTCGAACGGAGTTCCTGTGATGCACCCGCCTCATCTGCTGATTGTGCTGCTGTGCCTGGCCGTCGGTTCTGTCGCTTCCGCGGCTCAGCCCCCGAACGTCGTCATCGTGATCACTGATGATCAGGGTTACGGTGACCTGAGCTGCCACGGCAACCCGGTGTTGAAGACACCGAACATCGACGCGCTGCATGGTGAGTCGATCCGGCTGACCGACTATCACGTCTCGCCGACGTGTTCGCCGACGCGTGCCGCATTTCTGACGGGCCACTGGACGAATCGCACCGGCGTCTGGCACACGATCATGGGCCGCTCGATGATTCGCGAGAACGAGATGGTCGTCGCCGAGATGTTCCGCCGAGCCGGCTACGCGACGGGCATGTTCGGCAAATGGCACCTGGGCGATAACTACCCGTGCCGGCCCGAGGACCGCGGTTTTACGGAAGTCATGCGTCTGGGCGGTGGCGGAGTCGGACAGACGCCCGACTACTGGGATAACGCGTATTTCGACGGCAGCTACTGGCACAACTCGACACCCGAGCCGGTCAAGGGCTATTGCACCGACGTCTGGTTCGCCTATGCGAAACGGTTCATCACGCAGCAGAAGAAAGCGGGCAAGCCGTTTCTGGCCTACATCGCGACGAATGCTCCGCACGGTCCGAATCACGCCCCGGAAACTGCCGCCGCGCCGTATGAGCAACTAGGGACGGGAACCGCTCACTTCTTCGGCATGATCGCCAACATCGACGACAACGTCGGCCAGATGCGGAAGTTTCTCGCCGAGCAGGGGCTCTCAGAAAACACGATCTTTATCTTCACGACGGATAACGGAACGGCGGGCGGAGCAAAGGTCTTTAATGCCGGAATGCGGGCTCAAAAGGGCAGCGAGTACGACGGCGGACACCGCGTTCCGTTCTTTGTCTACTGGCCGGAAGGCGGGCTGACCGGCGGCCGCGACGTGTCCGACCTGACCGCGCACGTCGACGTCGTTCCAACGCTGCTCGACCTGTGCGGTGTCCCGAAACCGGACGACGTTCGCTTCGACGGAACCAGCATCCGACCGCTGCTGGAAGGCAAAGTCTCGCTGGCCGCGGGATCGTGGCCGGACCGGATTCTCATTACCGACTCGCAGCGGGTAAAGGATCCGATCAAGTGGCGAAAGAGCGCCGTGATGACGTCACGCTGGCGGCTCAATAATCAGACCGAGCTGTACGACATCAAAGCCGATCCGGGGCAGAAGCGGAATGTCGCGTCCGAGCATGCTGACGTCGTCGCTCGACTGTCCGGTTTTTACGACGCGTGGTGGGAGGAACTCGAACCGACGTTCAAGCAGGACGTCGCGATCGTGCTCGGCAACGATGCGGATAATCCGGCGAGGTTGACGTGTCACGACTGGATCACGACGGGCTCGACGCCGTGGAATCAGGCCAGCGTCCGCAGCGGAATGACCGGCCCGGAAAACACGGGATACTGGAACGTCGACGTCTACAAAGACGGCGACTACGAGATCGAAATCCGCCGTTGGCCCAGAGAAATCAACAAACCGATCACCGCCGCGATTCCGGCCGGAGCTGACGTCCCTGGCGTGCAGGCTTACCGAGCCCGTCCGGGAAAAGCGATTCCGGCGATGAAGGCCGAAATTGAAATCGGCGGGCAGAAGCTTGAATTCCCCTCGGTGGCTGACGAGATGCAGTCAGTCGTGTTCGCACTGAAACTGAAAGCTGGCCGAACGCGATTGTCGGCCCGGTTTCTGACGGGCGACGGCACAGTTTACGGGGCGTATTACGCGTATGTGAAACGACTGAAGTAGCGGGACTGCCCGTTCGAGTGTTCTGAGTTCTGAAATCTAAGTTCTGTGATTTGAGCCTTGAGACCGGAAATCTGAGACCTGACATGAGCACTCCACGAAACTGGATTGTCCTCGGAGCAATTCTCGCCGGACTGGCCGTCGTGTTCGGAGCATTTGGTGCGCACGGTCTCGAAGGGCGGCTTGCAGAGATTTACGGTGACGAGGTGAAGACGATCGGTGGACTCGAAGTACCGGCGACGTTCAAGTACCTGCGAGACTTCAGCACGGCCGCCGAGTACCAGATGTACCACGCGCTGGGACTACTCGCTCTGGGAGTCGCTGCCGCTCAGGTCACGACGGTCCGGACCGGGCACAAAGTTGCGGCGTGGTGTTTCGTGCTGGGGATCATCTTCTTTTCCGGCAGCCTGTATGTGCTCGTCCTGACAGGAAAACGCTGGCTGGGAGCGATCACGCCGATCGGCGGCACGCTGATGATCATCGGCTGGGTCGCGTTCGCCGTCGCGCAGGCGAATTCCAGTGCAGTCGACCGAGCGACTGATCCCGCGGAATGAGTGCCGTCGCGATGCGCGCACGAAAAAACCTCCGCAGTGCCGCAGGACTCAGCCTTTTCAGACCCGTGCGATTAAGGGGGGAATCTGAAACCCGGGACACGACCTCCGCCAGAGCGGCACGCCACGAAGCCGGGTAAACGGGACTCCCATCGGGATGCTTGTAGGGTCAACTTAGAGCTGTGTCGGTATCGAACACCTCAGAGGTTGGTCGCGATGCTAATTCTCCCCGGCCTCACTCACAAGAGCCGTACTCGACCATTCACACGGAACTCATTTTGCCGAAATCGTCGCGACGATTGTCTTGAATCAGCGGCTCGACAGTGTCCTGAGCCGCGGAATCGCCTGGCTGCTGAGGTCCCGCCAGCGACTCATTTGTCTGCAGAAGACGGCGCCGCGAGTTCGACGGTCTGCGTTTGCCGACAGGCTGTGCCGTGTGTTTCGTCACCGCGGCCGATCAGAACTGGAGCAGTCTGGGTGCCGCCATCGAGCGTGACGCAGTGAGCGCAATCCCGGCCAGCCTGTTTGGACGCGTACAGGCTTTTGTCCGCGGCAGCGATGAGCGCATCGGTACTGAGCTGATCGAAGCCGTCTGTAACGATGGCCGCGCCGATCGAAGCCGAGATGCGAAATCCACCTCGACGATACGGCAGCGGCAGTTCGTGAGCAGCGGACAGCAGACGGCGAATCGGCGCGTCAACGCTCGATGGGTCGCAGTTGCAGCACAGAGCGACAAACTCGTCCCCTCCGAAACGCGCGACAACGTCATACAGACGCAAGGTCCGTTGGAGGCAGACTCCAAATTCCGCCAGCACGGCGTCACCCGCCAGATGTCCCTGCGAATCGTTGATCGCCTTGAAGTCATCCAGGTCAATAAGCAGCAGCGCGAGTGGCTCGTTATAGAGTTTCGATCGGTCCCACTCTTCGGTCAGACGCCGCTGAAACGTTGAGCGATTCGTCAGCGTCGTCAGTTCGTCCGTCGTTGCCGACCGGATCAGCGTCTGCATGTGAGACCAGCTCAGCAGCAGATCGTCTGTTGTCTGAACACCGACCAGCCGACCGTCCGCAATGATCGGGACGCAGTCGATCGTGCAGCCGGCCTCAGTCGCCACTCGTGGCGGAAAGTCGCCGGTCATCGACAATTCATCGTTCGGTGATCGAAAGCGAACCGGCATGGCCGATTCGACGCCGCGAGTTTTCCAGGAGGTCAGGTCGTCGATGCCGGTCCGCGCCAGAAACGTCAACAGATCGGCGTCGGAAACCACACCCGCGAGTTGCCCGTCCGGAGACCGCACCAGCAGGTGCTGATACGGAGAACGAGCCAGTTGCAGGGCTGCGTCGAGCAGCGGCGATTCGAGATCGACCGCCAGATCGGACAACGCGACCGGCGACAGCAGATCGTCGATCGAGAGTCGGCCGGCATGAAACGCGGATGCGGACATATCAGAAGACCGTAGGAATGCGAGCGAACAGTTTCCCTGATCCTGGCTCGCTTCCGATCGCCGTGGCGGAAGAATCGCCGCGGCCAGTTCAGTGAGGCAAAAACCGCAGCGCCGCGGGGCCTATTCCTCCTGCAACCGCGAGGATCGTTACCTCGATGACTTCACGTCACCGCGGAACCGGCAGCCCGTCATCGGTCAGTGGCGTCTTCTCGAAGTCGGACGGACTGACCCAGCCGGCGTTGAGCTTCTCGCCGCGCATAAAGCGTTCGTAGAAGCCACGCGTCCCTTCGGCCGAATAGATGTAGCGGTCGAAAACGTTGCCGCGACCGAGGATGCGCGGGTCTTCCTGCGCGCGCAGTTCGGCGTCGAGCTGTCTGATCATCGCCGCCTTCTGCTCGGACGCTTCCGCAAGCTGAGCGAGGTTCTTCATGCAGCCGCTGTCTGACGCCACATGGTACAGCTCTTCGATCGGTCGCTTGCCGAAGCTCCACTGCCAGAACTGGCGAGTTGCGGCGTCTTCGCGGCGGTTCAGCAGTTCCGTTTTCGTCGGGCTGCCGTCTGTGTTGAGGTAGCCGGTTTCCGGATTGCCGACCGGCCAGCGCGACGGCTCAAAGTTCTTCAGGTACAGCCAGCCGTTCTTCACGATGCCGCGGATCGGATAGCCCTGATCGTGCGGCCGGCCGCTGTCGTGCCGCTCCTTGCCGATCAGCACGTGATCGCGCGCCGGGTTCACCTGGCCGGATTTCGGCGAGCGAAAGACGTCGGTCAGGCTGCGGCCCGGCGAGCTGTGCATCCCGGACTTTGACCACTCGACGCCGGCCACTTCCAGCCACGTCGGCGCAAAGTCGATGAAGCTGACATAGTCATCGACCGTGCGGCCCGCCGCTTCGATACCGCGTTTCCACATGATCGCCAGCGGCAGGTGATTCGAGAGTTCGTACTCCTGACCTTTCACGCGAGGAAACGGCATCCCGTTGTCAGCCGTGACGACAACGATGGTCTTATCAAGCTGCCCACGGTCTTCGAGTGCCTTGAGCATCCGGCCGAGATGGCTGTCGAAGTACTCGATCTCATAGGCGTAATCGAGCAGGTCGGTGCGGACGACTTCGTTGTCCGGCCAGAACTCGGGGACGCGATCGACGTCAGTGATCTTTTTGCCGCCCTTGCTGACACCAGCTCCGTATTCGTACGCGCGATGCGGCTCGAACCCGCCGTACCAGAAGCACCAGGGACCGTCGCTCGGCGCGGCATCGAGAAAGTCGTCGAAGTTCGCGGCGTAATCAGTGCTCGAGATCGCTTTGGCCGGAGGCTGCGTCTTACGGCGGTCGAACGGCTTGCCCGCCATCTGCCGCGGTTTGCCGTTCGCGTCGTTATCGACACCCGGCCCCCAGCCCTTGCCGGTCTTACCGACGAAATAACCGTGCTCGGCGAGCACTTCTGTGTAGACCTTGAACTTCGCCGGGAAGAAGCAGATGTGGTTCGCGGCTTCTTCGAGCTGCCAGGAATTCCGGCCGGTCAGAATGCACGACCGCGAGGGCGCACACTTCGCGTTCGGCGTGTACGCGTTGCGGAACAGAATGCCGTCGCGGGCGACCCGGTCAAACGCTGGCGTCTTCACCCATTCGCAGCCGTATGCGCCAAAGTGCGGATACGAGGCATCGTCCGCGATGCAGAACAGAATGTTCGGCCGCTCGGCAGCGACGGCGGAATCGCAGACGGTCAGCAGAACAACGGCGACGACAAGGAACGATCGCATGGAGAAGCCTCGCAGAGATTGGGGGACCGAGGATTCTCGTGCAGAGGCGTGGAGTCCGGCAACGATCAGCCGCCCGGAACCCGGCGACGTGCGACCTGAAAGCGGCGGTTATCCCAAGGACCTCTGTGCGAGTTGAATGTCTCGCGACTGCGGCCAGCTCTGCCGGACCTCGCCGTCGAGCAGTCCGTCCTCGCAGGGGACGCCCTGATCGTTGTCGTAATACTGTTTGAAGAAGTGCGGCACACCGTAGGCCGAGCAGTGAACGTCGATCACGCGGACCCAGTCGAGATCCATCAACCGCCGCTCGCCCTTCTTCGCCCGCTCGCAGCCAGTGATGACCCAGTCGAGCGAATCGAGATACGGCCGCAGATCAATGGCTTCGAGCAACGGCTCAGCCGAAACAAACCGCACGGCGGCGGGGATCTGAGTCAGCACATCAACCCGCTCCAGCGACTTCCGACAACCGGCCGTCACGCCGAGCCACACGTTGGGATAGCCGTCGTTCCAGTCGCTCGGCAAGCGGTCCTCAATCAGTTCCGGCCGCTTGGTGAGGATCAGCCAGTCGAGCGACTCGCAGGCCCGAACAATCTCCCAGGCATCGTCGCGCCACGCGTCGGCTCCGGGATGAAAGAAGTCGGACATCGAGCACGTAAACACGCGAGCCCGCCGCCCCGTCCGAGCGGCTTCGCGATTCCAGCGTGCCGGACTGCTCCAGTTCTTCGTCCGCATTGGCCCGCCAAACGGCTCATACCCACCCCGGCGCATGATCCCCGAGATATAACAGAACCGGCACTCCTCGCTGACCTTATGACACCCCCACCAGAAATTCTGAGTATGGTCCGTCCAGCCGATCTTCGAGTTCTGGGCCATCGTTCGCTCCTCTCATCCCTGAGGTTGCCTCGACAAGTTGTTGGACGATTTGAAAAATACGCGCACGTAATGCCACGTCCAGTAATGTTTCGAGAAGTCAGCAACAACGAAATACGGGCACAACGATGAAACTGCTGATAGACACGAACGTGCTGATCCCGCTGGAACCGAGCGTACTCGCCGATGAGGAGCCAGGCGGACAGCAAGCTCGGGAGATGTTCAGACTGGCGATGGAGGCAGGCTCAGTTGTCTACCTTCACCCAATTCAACGTCAGGATATCGAGCAGGACAAAAACGCTGACCGCCGAAAACTGCGTTTGTCATTGATCGAAAAGTACCCGTCACTGCCAAAACCACCGGTTCCTGACGTGGTATTTCTTGCGTCGATCGGAAATCCGAAGCCTGCCACAAATCATTGGATTGATGCCCACCTGATCGCCGCTCTGAACCGTGATCTCGTTTCGATACTTGTCACTGAGGACAGAGGGATCCATTCAAGGTGTCGAACGCTGAATCTCGCGACTCGCTGTGCCACAGTTGCTCAAACGCTTGAGCTTCTGAAAGAAGAACTTCCCGCAAAGCCGGGAAGGCTCCCCGCTGTTCGGCCAGTCCTCGCTCATGAACTCGATGAATCGGACCCCATCTTCGACAGTTTCCGGGCCGATTATCCTCCCTTCGACACATGGTTGAAGAAATGCCGAGAGGAGCATCGGCAGTGCTGGACCGTCGAGTTGCCGGGGATGTCAACGTACGCAGGCATCTGCATCGTCAATCGACAAGATCGCGTCTGGGCAGACGCGACGAATCCGACATTGAAGATCTGCTCCTTCAAAATTGCCGAAGATGCTGTCGGAGCCAAGCTTGGCGAGCTGCTGTTGCACGCAGTTCTCCGTTATGCAAACGAAAACAGATACGGCACACTCTTCATCGAGACATTCGACAAACAGGCGGCTCTGATTTATCTGCTTGAATGCTTTGGATTTCGACAGCGCGGACAGAAGGCTGGCAACAGCGGTGAAATCGAACTTCGCAAGTTGATGGTTCCTACAGGTTCGACTCATGGCATCGCCCCACTCGACTTTCATCAGGAGTTTGGGCCGTACCGGATTTCACTCGATGGCGTCCGCGTCTTTGTAGTGCCGATCGAACCGAGATTTCACAGGATGCTTTTCCCGGACCTCGAAGAGCAACGGAGTCTTTACGAGGGAACTGACTCATGCGGTAACACACTGAGAAAAGCCTACCTGTGTAAAGCGGTGACAAAGCAGATTCGGCCGGGCGACGTGCTGCTGTTCTACAAATCACATGCCCGGCAGGAAGTCACTTCCGTTGGTATCGTTGAAGAAACCATCCGAACTGCCGACGCCGATCAACTACAGAAGTTCGCCAGCAAACGCACAGTCTACGAACGGTCTGACATCGAGAGCATGACCGAAGGCCGAAACGCCTTGGGGATTCTGTTCCGATATGCTCCAATTCTCAAAGAGGCCATTCGGTTGCAGGGGCTGACTGATTCATGCCTCTTGAATGGCACGCCGCAATCGATCGTTCAAATCAAGGAAGATGATCACACATGGCTCGAGGCTTACCTGAAGTAGCGTTGCTGTCGATCCGACCGGAATACGCAGAAGCGATACTCAATGGGTCGAAGCGCGTCGAATTTCGTCGCACTCGCTTTACACGTGACGTTTCGTTCGTCGTGATTTACGCCACGCAGCCGGTCGGCAAGGTTGTTGGCTGGTTTGAAGTCGAGACGATCAAAGCAGACTCGCCTGCCAGGCTCTGGTCGGAGTTCTGCGACTGTGGCGGGATCTCGAAGTCGCAGTTTCTGGCCTACTACGACGGATCGGACACCGGCTACGCCATCCGCGTCCGCCACGCTCACCGCCTGCCACGAGCCCGCCAGTTGAAGTCCGCGGCCGGCCTCGATCGCGCCCCACAGAGTTTCGCTTATCTCGAAGCGTCGAAAGCGATGGAGCTGATTCGTTGCCGGTAGCAGTCGTGGCCGGTTCCTACCGGCCGACTTGAGCTGGCCGGCAGAAACCGGCCACGTGGCTCACGGTCGTCCTCGTGAGGCGAAGTCGTGGTTGTCATTTATCTGATGTTGGCTGACAATCAGTTGAATTGAGTACTGAAGGAGGACGCGGCAATGACCTATCAGTTTCCGACAGACATTGACCAGCAGGTCAAAGACCGGCTTTCCACCGGGCGGTATCACAGCGAGGACGACGTGCTTCGGGCTGCGTTGACGGCGCTTGGCGAAGCGGATGCTGACCTTGCTGCGATTGAGGCGGCGATCGACGAATGGAAATCCGGAGACGAGGGTCTGCCGGTTGATGAGGCCTTTGCTGAAATTCGACGTGGCCAGCAGCAGTCGAGTCAGGTATGACGTTTCACGTTGTCGTCGGACGGCTTGCTCGTGCGGACATTCGCGAGGTGTATGACAGAGCGGCCGTGAATGCTCCAGGTGCTGCGGAGCGCTGACTGCAGCGGCTTCAGAGCACGATTCACTCGCTCGGCCAGAATCCCGATCGGTGTCCGTTGGCGTCGGAAAACTCGAAGGCCGACGTTGAACTTCGTGAGTTGCTCTTCGGTCTTCGACCGAACGTGTTCCGCATCGTTTACACGATCGATGCAGGCACGGTCCGAGTGCTGCGGTTTCTCAGGGCTCAGCGTCGTTACCTCAGTCCTCAACAGATCGACGACGCTCTGCAGGACTGAAAGAGCAGCCGGAGGGCCGGTTCCTGCCGGCCGTCTGTCATCGATCGGCTGGTGGAAACCGGCCCCGTCAGAGCTAAACGAAGTGCGTCAGGACGTACCCTGCGAGACTCAATGTCAGGCACAGCAGGATGACTCCGAAGCAGCCGGTTCCTGAGGCTGACGGAATTCCGTTCTGCTCACCAATCCGTTCGACCGCGTCTTTGGCGTCTTTAAGGCCGGTGCCGGCCTGTTCGCGATAGAGCTTCACCGCCTGAATCTTCTCGCCACGCTCCAGCAGACGAATCACCTGATCGGTCAATTCGGACTCGTCCATTCTGTCCGATTTCGGAAGTGATTCGCCCGAAACCGGGAGTGTCCTGCCAGCCTCCAGCGCTTCAACGGCAGCCTTTGCTTCTGCGAGGCCGACGCCGGTTTCCTCACGGAAACGCTTGATGGCGGCAATTTTATTGCCGGACGCCAGAAGTTCTCTGATTTCGTCTTCCACGGATTGATCCATCACCGTCTCCCGTTTCTGCAGAGGTGTGACTCGGCGCACCCGTTGAAATCAAACAAGGCGTGCAGACGTGTTGAGCGAAACCATGACAATTCCGCCGTCAAATCGGAATGGATCACTGGCCGCTGCTTGTTCTCGGCACACCAGTTGAAAGAACGCGTTCGAAATCACTTTCCCTTTTTCGAGCTGTCGGCAGCGCACAGACGCAAAGGCTCAAGGATGCACAGCGCGGCGGAGCCGCAATTCAGGAATCTCAGCCACAGGTCAACACCGATTCACACAGATGGTTTAAGCAAACGGTGTCGGCCACAGATTCCTGATTGGTCAGTTGGGTGCCACTGCTGGCTTGCCCAGCAGTGCTCTGAATGCACTCGAATCCACACTGCTGGGCAAGCCAGCAGTGGCACCCTGGCGCTGCGATGACACGCTGATTGCCCAGTTATTTTCGGGACGTTGTTTCCGACATCGTCCTGAGCGACGCAACTGCTGTGTCTGGACGCGATCCACCCGACAGCGAGCGTTCGACCATATGGCAGCAGCGAGTCAGTGGCCGAGACAAAGCGGTCGAACGGGACGGATCTGGTTGTGCCGCCGGCTGCCCGTTCCATTTCGCGTTGACTCCGGACCGCTCAGACTGGTCACCGGTCATTCCAGGATTGGCCATTTGCCGTCTGCCTGCAGGAGTTCGCCATGCGCCGTCGCTTCTCTGCCATCGCCCTTCCCTGTCTGCTGGCCATCGCCCTGCACGGTCGGCACGTTGAACTCCACGCTGCGGAACAGGCGGCGACGGAACTTCACGGGCGGATCGTCGATGCGGACTCGAGGCAACTGCTGCCGGCTCGAATCTCCATTCAATCGAACAACGGCGAGTGGTTCTTCCCGCAGTCGGCCTCACCCGACGGGTCGGCGATCGAGTACCGCAAGGAGCGGCAGGCGGGCAGCATCGAGATGCACACGACGCTGTCGGCGCATCCGTTCGCCGTGAAACTGCCGCCCGGCCGGTACACGGTGACCGTTGAACGCGGCAAGGAGTACCTGACGTATGAGAAGTCGATCGACATCGGAGATCAGCGAGTCGAACTGACAATTCCGCTGAAGCGCTGGATCAATCTGGGCGACCGAGGCTGGTACTCGGGCGACACGCACACGCATCGGACGATCGGCGAACTGCCCAACGTGATGCTCGCCGAGGATCTGAACGTCGCGTTGCCGCTGACCTACTGGGTAACAAAGTCGGACACGGCGCCGACTCAGGGCGACAAGGCGGCCGGTGGTAACCTCAAGCCACAGCCAATCGCCGTCGACGAGTCGCACGTCATCTATCCGATCAATACCGAGTACGAAATCTTCACGGTCAAGCAGGTGCCCGACGGCCGACATACGCTGGGAGCAATTTTCATTCTGGGACACAAACAGGCGTTCGACTTCGGTGTGCCACCGGTCTCGCCTGTAACTGTCGAGACGCGGAAGCAGGGAGCGCTGCTGGATCTCGATAAGCATTCGTGGCCGTGGTCCCTGATGCTTGTTCCTGTGATGGACGTCGATCTGTTTGAGCTGTCGAACAATCACGTCTGGCGGACGCAGTTCGGATTCCGCCGCTGGACAATCGAAACGCTGCCGCAGTACATGCAGCTTGAAACCGACGCCGACGGATTCACCGAGTGGGGCTGGATCGACTTCGGCCTGCAGACCTATTACGCGCTGCTCGACTGTGGTTTCCGAATGCGACCGTCTGCGGGCACGGCCTCTGGAGTGCATCCCGTGCCGCTGGGCTTCGGCCGCGTCTATGTGCAGTTGCCGGACGGTTTCAGTTACGAGCAGTGGATGCAGGGGCTCGATGCCGGCCGCAGCTTCGTCTCGACCGGCCCGATGCTGTTTGTCGAGGTCAACGGCCAGCCGCCCGGAAGTACGCTGAGAGCCGATGCGAAGTCGCTGACGTGCCGCGTAACCGGATCAGCCGAGGCTCCGCATCCGATCGACCGGATCGAGATCGTCAGTAATGGCTCGATCGTGCAGCGGATCGGCGGAGCAGCGACGCAGACGGATCGCGGCGGATATCGACAGTCAATCGACGCGAGCGTGACGCTCGATGCCTCCGGCTGGGTGACGGTCCGCGTCTTTGAGAAGCGGCCGGATGGACGCGTCCGCTTTGCACATTCGTCACCGGTTCACGTCGAGATTCCCGGTCGTCCACTGCGTCCGCGTCGCGAAGAGGTCCGGTGGATCATCGAGCAGATGCAGCGCGAGATCGCCCGGCACAGTGGTGTGCTCACTGAGGACGCGGTTGCTGAATATCGCCTGGCACTGCGGACGTATCAGCAGATTGAACGCTTCGGGTCGCAGCCGGCGGAATGGGGCAGTGTCCGGCAGATTGTCGCTCACCGTGGTGCGAGCAGTGACCGGCCAGAAAACACAATCGCCAGCACGCTGCGAGCGATCGAAACCGGCGCGACGGCCGTCGAGGTCGACGTGCGTACGACCAGCGACGGGCACCTCGTTCTGCTGCACGACGCCACGCTTGACCGGACAACGAGCGGTTCCGGCAAGGTCAATGATCTGACGTTTGCCGACGTGCGGAAGCTCGATGCAGGAACCCACTTCGACGCGAAGTACGCCGATCAGAAAGTCCCGACGCTCGCCGAAGCCGCGGCTGTCTGTCGAGGGAAGATTGACGTGCTGCTCGACCTGAAGGAGTCCGGTAACGAGTACGCTCAGAAAGTCGTGCGCGTCATTCGCGAATCCGGCGATCCGGCGCGAACAATCGTTGGTGTCCGCAGCGTCGAACAGGCTCGGCAGTTTCGATCACTGCTGCCGGAAGCGCGACAGATCGGGCTGATTGGTAGCCCCGACGAAATCGAGGCGTACGCGGTAGCCGGCGTCGAAACGATCCGCCTGTGGCCTCGCTGGCTGACGGACGAAACGCTCGTCCCGCGAGTCCGCAAAGCCGGCGTGCGTCTGCATCTCAACGGCTCGACGGGACTGCCCGATGAAGTCGCCCCCCTGCTGAAACACAACCCCGATTCACTGTCGAGCGACAATCCGGCGACGCTGGTTAAGACGCTGCCGGCGTTGTACTGAGCAATCTAATGGTTCCTGCGTTTCTCAATCATTCAGGAGTTCCCGAATGAATTGCTTTTATCATCAGCAGGTAATTGCCGTGGGAGTCTGCTCGTCCTGTGGCCGCGGGCTTTGTTCTGAATGCTGTACAGTCGTTGGAAAGAGACTGGCCTGTCGCGAATCGTGTGAGGGCGACGTCGAGTGCTTCAATAAACTTCGCGAGTTTGCTGAAAGAGCGCCAGAGAGAGCAAAGCAGCAGATCAGGGAAGGCAAACGAGTTGTCATTGCGGTCTGCATCTTTCTGCTCATCTTTGGAGGCATCCCTCTTGTGTTGAGCCTGATCAACGGGCGTGATGCAACTTTCTGGGCGATGGCCTATGCCTGTATCGTTTTGCTCAGCATCGGTGCCATTACCTGGTCACAGAAATCAGCTCGGCAGGCCGACGACACAGTGAGCCGCGACTGATGACCGATTGAAACAGAGGGGGCTGGCTGGGCGTGCCTGCCGCTACAGGGCTATTCTGTTTCGCTGATGCGACTCACGTTTCTCGATGAGACTGCCATGCTTTCGCAACAGCCTGTTGTTCTGGCCGCACTCCTGTCAGCATCGCTCCTGCTCGGCGGAGCAAGGGCCGACGCGGACGACGTTTCGTTCAACCGCGACATCCGGCCGATTCTGTCGGACACCTGCTTCACGTGTCACGGTCCCGGCGAAGAGGATCGTCAGGCGGGGCTGCGGCTGGATCTGCGAGACGCGGCGATCGGGAAGGCGGAATCGGGCGACGTCGCCATCGTGCCTGGGAATGTCCAGGCGAGCGAACTCGTCGCGCGAATCACTGCCGAGGACGAATCGCTGCGGATGCCGCCGGTCGAGTCGGGCAAATCGCTGACGCCGAAGCAGATTGAACTGTTCAAGCAGTGGATTCGCGAGGGTGCGAAGTACGAAGGTCACTGGGCGTACTCAAAGCCGCAGCGACCGGACGTGCCGGAGTTTGAGGCGCTGGTCGAGCAGGCTGTTTCACTCGGTGCCGATCGGAATCGGTTGCAAACCTGGCGAGACAACCCGATTGATCGATTCGTCCTGCAACGGATGCTCAATGTCGGGCTGACGCCGTCTGCGGAAGCCGATCGCGAAACGCTGATTCGCCGCGTCACGCTGGACCTGACCGGGTTGCCACCGACGCTTGCCGACGTCGATGCGTTTCTCGCTGATGAATCTCCCAACGCCTGGGAGAATGTGATTGATCGGCTGCTGGCCTCTTCGCATTACGGTGAGCAGATGGCACTGCCGTGGCTCGATGCGGCGAGGTTTGGCGACAGCAACGGGTTTCAGACGGACGACAGCCGGTCCATGTGGGCCTGGCGCGACTGGGTCATCAACGCGTACAACCGCAATCTGCCGTTCGATCAGTTCACGATCGAGCAACTCGCAGGGGATCTGCTGCCGGACCCGACGCAGGATCAGATGATCGCGACAGGCTTCAACCGGAATCACCGGCTCAACGGCGAAGGCGGTCGCATCGTCGAGGAGTGGTTCGTCGAGACAGTCATCGATCGCGTCGAGACGACCGGTCTCACGTGGCTCGGCCTGACACTCAACTGCTGCCGCTGTCACGATCACAAGTACGACCCGATCTCGCAGCGTGAGTTCTATCAGCTCTTCGCATTCTTCAATTCCGTCGACGAGAGCGGCGTGCTGGCTCGTGGCGCGAGCGGCAACACAGCGCCGATTCTGACGGTCGCGAGCGACGAGCAGAAAGCGGAACTGACGCGACTCGAAGCTGCCGGGAAAACTGCCGAAGAGCGAGCCACTTCCCTGAAAGGGCAACTGCCACAACTGATCGCCGATTGGGCTCAGCAGGCGCGGCGGGAACTCGGTGATGAGGCGCCGGTCTGGCAGTTGCTCGACAATGCAACGGTGTCATCAACGGGCGGAACGACGTTTTCCCGGCAGGAAGACGGTTCCTGGCTGGCGAGCGGGAAGAACGCGAACAACGACGTCTACACCTTCGCCGCACCGCTCAACGCGAAGCAGCTCAGCGGACTGCTGATCGACGTTTATCCGGATGCGTCACTGCCGAATCAGAGCCTGGGCCGCGGCTTCAACGGCAATTTCGTACTGACGGGTGTAACCGCGTCGATCTCTGCGCCGCGGCTTGAGCAGCCGATCAATGTCGAGTTCGCTCGAATCGTCGCGGACTACAACCAGTCGAACTACACCGCGGATTTGATCCTGGCTAATGTCGGAAAGGCTGGAGCCTCCGCGAAGAATCTGAAGGGCTGGGCCGTCGATGGAAACAGTGCCGACAAGCGTCTGCATCGCCGCCTGCTGCTGGCTGCGAAGAGCCGTCTCGACATTCCGACTGACGCGACACTGACCGTCACGCTGCGCCACGATTCGCAGTTCGGAGACCACAACGTCGGTCGTTTTCGAGTCTCGACTGCGTCACTTGCGCCGGACACGCTGGATTTTGACGGAGCCGGTCTGCCGCAGGACGTGCGTGACGCGCTGCTCGTCGAAGCCGAGAAGCGATCGGCTGCTCAGCAGAAGACATTGACGGGCTACTTCGAGAAGAACGTCGACAGTCCCCTGAAGAAGGCCGAGCAGCAGGTTGCGGCCGCGAAGAAGGAAGCAACCGACTATCGCAACAACCTGCCGACGACGATGGTGATGAAAGAGGTCGCTCCGCGCGACGCCTTTCTGCTGACACGCGGCGAGTACGACAGGCCAGCCGGGAAAGTCGAACGCGGCGTCCCGGCGTTTCTGCCACCACTGCCGGACGGGACACCGCTCAACCGGCTCGGTCTGGCTCGCTGGATCGTCGACGAGTCGAACCCGCTGACGGCACGCGTTCAGGTCAACCGTGTCTGGGAGCGGTTCTTCGGAACGGGCATCGTCAAGACGTCCGAGAACTTCGGCTCGCAGGCCGAGTTTCCGAGTCATCCGCATCTGCTGGACTGGCTCGCGTGTGAGTTCATGCAGCCGACGGTTTCGCCCCACGTCGACGGCCAACCCGCGCAGAAGTGGGACATGAAGGCGTTTCAGAAACTGATTCTGCTGAGCGCGACGTATCGACAGGCCTCTGGTCGGAAGTCGGAACGCGGAAGCCGGAGTGTGACAGACAGTTCCTCGACCGTTGATCCGGATAACCGGCTGCTGTCGCGCGGGCCGCGGTTCCGGCTGGCGGGGGAACTCGTTCGTGACCGGGCGCTCGCTGTCAGCGGGCTGCTGGTTGAGACCGTCGGCGGGCCGAGCGTCCGACCGTACATGCCTGAAGGTGTCTGGGATGAGACCAGCCGGTACGGCGACCTGCGGAACTACAAACATGATACCGACAACGGCCTGCATCGCCGGTCGATGTATACGATCTGGAAACGCAGCGCCGCCCCGCCGACGATGCTGCTCTTTGACGCGCCGAACCGCGAAGTCTGCACCGTGAAACGATCGCGAACGAACACACCGTTGCAGGCGCTCTCGCTGCTCAACGAAGTCACATTCGTCGAAGCCGCCCGCAAGCTGGCCGAACGAATGCTCCGCGACGGCGGCAGCAACGACCGCGACCGCGTGGCTTACGGCTTCCGTCTGACGACCTCGCGACGGCCCACCGATGACGAAGTCGCGATTCTTGTCGACGGTCTGAAATCCGACCGCGACCGTTTCACACGTGAGCCTCAGTCGGCGATGGCACTGCTCGGCTTCGGGGACGCTCAGTCGAGCCGTGACATTGATCCAGCCGAGCTGGCCACTTACGCGTTAACGGCCAACGTGCTGCTGAACCTCGACGAGTTTGTGATGCGCGAGTGAAGACCGTTGTCCGAATCAGCCGGCTGGCTGCGCCGAAGCGGAGCTATGAACCCGGCATCGGACAGACTTCTGAACGCTCATGGCAACAGTTGCGGCGGATTGACTTCGCCAGATTTTTTGTGGAAATCAGAATGCGACATCTCAACAAGTGGACTGTGAGTCTCTCGGTGTGGACTCTCGCAGCGCTGTTCGGTGGTGTGACGGCCTGCCACGCTGATGACTGGCCAATGTGGCGTCACGATGCCGGCCGGACTGCGGCGACGTCCGAAGCGTTGCCGGAATCGCTCGAACTCAAGTGGGTTCGGACACTGCCTCCGATGACGCCAGCGTTTCACAGCGAGCGACTGCAGTTTGATGCGGGTTACGAACCGGTAGTGTCCGACGGCCGTCTACTGCTGGCATCGTCACGGACAGATTCGGTGACCGCCTACGACGCCGCGACTGGCCGCGAGTTGTGGACGTTTCGGACGAACGGTCCAGTCCGATGTGCACCGGCGATTTGGAATGGTTCCGT
The DNA here is from genome assembly GCA_016124895.1 of bacterium. Classification (GTDB taxonomy): domain Bacteria; phylum Planctomycetota; class Planctomycetia; order Planctomycetales; family Planctomycetaceae; genus JAPOLP01. Next base: position 17,618 of record WGMU01000114.1, on the reverse strand, counting down.
CTGTTTCGGCTCAGACGACGGCTGCCTGTACTGTGCTGAACTGGCGACGGGCGGGCTGCGATGGAAGCATCGCGTCGTGCCGAGCAATCGGAAACTGCTCGGTAATCAGCGGCTGATTTCCGTCTGGCCGGTGCGCGGTGGCCCTGTCGTCACCGACGGCCGTGTCTACTTCGCTGCCGGAGTGTGGCCGTTTGAAGGCGTTTTCGTCGTCGCTCTTGACGTCGGCACCGGCGACCTGATCTGGCGGAACGAACGGCTCGGATACCTGTTCGGTCAGCAGCCGCACAACACGCAGGCCATCGGCGGGCTGGCTCCTCAGGGATACCTGATTGTCAACGGTGACGAGCTGATTGTTCCGTGCTCGACGGCCTACCCGGCGAAGCTGAACCGCGCAACCGGCGAACTGATTGAGTTCGATCTGCCCTCGCCGGGACGCTTTCCTGGCGGATGGTTCGCCGCCATCGACGCGGATTCGGCCCGAGCGATTCGACGAGGCAAACTGACATTCGACGACGTCGTCAATCGCCAGCAGCACGAGGACAAGCTCAATAAGGGCGACGGCGTTTCCGGCATCAGTCGGATACTGCGCGCTGGCGACCGTACACTGAAGTTCGATGACGGGTTCAACGGTGTCGAGGGGACGATCCATTCCATGATCGTCGCCGAGCGACGACTGTTCGTCTCGACGCGCGCGGGCCAGATTTACTGTTTTGGGGAAGCAGACAATTCACAGCCGGCTCAACGGAGAACGCCTCGCAACTGGGAACGTTCACACGCGGCGCTGGTCGCGTCGGATGAGGCGACGGAACGAGCCCGGAGACTGATTCGCCACGCTGATGCGCCACAGGGTTATGCGCTGGTCGTCGGATTGAGTGATGGTGAACTTGCCAAAGCATTACTGCAGGAATCTCAGTTTCAGCTCGTGGCGTTTGACGATGACGCCAGCCGCGTTGAGCGGCTGCGTCAGGAGCTGGAACTGGCAGGGCTGGCGGGGAGACGTGCGGCCGTCGTCGAGTGCGATCTCCAGACACTCACGCTGCCGCCCTATCTGGCGACGGTGATCGCGACGGAAAGACCTCCGCGGATCTCTGATCTCTGGAACCCTCTGCTGCAGACGCTGCGTCCGTTTGGAAGCGTCGCGGCAACAGGAATGCCACCGGGCACCGAAAGCGTTACGGGCGATCAACTCAAGTCGCTGTCGCCTGGCAGTTTTGAGCTGTCCGTTGTCGACAGTGAGATTCTGATTCGCCGCGTCGGGCCGCTGCCGGGATCTTCGGATTATCAGGGTGAGTACGCGTTGTGTGAGGACGAACTGGTGCGGTTTCCACTCGGCGTGCTCTGGTTCGACGATACGCTCGCGCATTTCAAACGCTCGCCGCAGCCGCTGTTTCGCGACGGCGTGATGATCTCCCGACCGAAGGACTGGCACGCGCCGCGGATCAAGGGCAATTACTCGGTTGACTACCCGCTGCTGCCGCCAGTGCTCTCAGACATCTACACGGGCCGGGTGCTTGCTGAGAGCGAGCAGGTTGAACTGCGGAAGTCGCTGCCGAAATCCGACGGCTCACCGCAAATCAGTTACTACCACGCGCCGCACCAGAAGACAGCGCTCAATCCCGACCCGCCTGTTGCGGGTGAGCGGGTCAACCCGCTGACCGGGCAGAAAGAAGTGCGGGCGTTCCCCAAGACGTACGGCTGCGATGGCGGCGTCGATTACGGAGCGTTCTACACTCTGCGGAGCGGCACGGCAGCGTTTTACGACAAGACGCTGGAGAGCGGTACGGTCTTCATCAGCGGACCTCGCAGCGGCTGCACAAACAGCATCATTCCGTCCGGTGGCTTGCTGAACGTCCCGTACTTTTACGAAGGCTGCACCTGCAGTTATCCGCTGCCGACGGCGCTGTCACTCGTCGCGATGCCCGCAGACTTCGAGCAGTGGTCGGCGTGGGGTGAGGACAGAATCCAGCCAGGAACAATCCAGCGGATCGGTCTGAACTTCGGAGCCCCTGGCGATCGGATGACCCGCGAAGGAACGCTGTGGCTCGACTATCCGTCGGTCGGCGGCCCGTCTCCACAGATTCACGTGACGACTGTTCCGGAAAAGCCAGCGGCACGGTATCGACACAGCCTGTGGATGCAGGAAGGCGCTGGCTGGCCGTGGGTGAGTGCATCGTGCCTCGAAGGGCTGCAGAAGCTGACGTTGAGCGACCTGAAGCCGGGGCTCTACACCGTGAAGCTGGTTTTTGCCGAACCGAATGACTTCAAAGTCGGCGATCGCGTGCAAACGATTTCGCTGCAGGGGCGAGCGGTATTGAGCGACTTCGACGTTCTCGCTCAGACACAGCGACCACTGACAGGCATCGTGCGGCAGATTGACAACGTCGCGATCGACGGCAACTTCGCGCTGACTCTCAAGGCGACCGCCGGCCAGACGTTGATCAGCGGCGTCGAGATCATCCGCGTGAATGGAACGTCGACTGGTGAGTGAAGTCGTTCACCTGGGGTGGTGCGGCCGCGCCGCTGCAAGCTGTCTGCTTCAACAGATCCGCGTTCGGTGGCCGTACAAGCACGAGTGAGTGAGTGAGTGAGTGAGTGAGTGAGTGAGTGAGTGAGTCTTTACGTCAAACACACTCGCCTGCGCTTCGTGCTTGTACCCTCGCAGATTTCGCCAAGGTGGCGCTGTCCAACAAAGTAGTCTGATTCCGTTGGGGTCAATCCAGAGGTCCGGTCCTCTCAACACTGGCGGCCCTGACTCTGACTCAGTGTCGCGTTGCAATCAGGTTCTCGCCGCCTGCAGCGCGAGCGTGAAGCAGCGAGTCAGATCAAGCGCCGCATTCTGCTGGCAGGTCGCGGCGTAGTCGGCCTCAAACGTCGGTGGCACGCGGAGCGTCCAGTTGGTTTCGTTGATGACGCCGGGCCGATTGTAGAACGCGGTCAGGCCGAGCAGGTCAGGGAAGAAGACCGAGACGTGCGCAGCCCGACTGGCCAGCATCGCGGCGAACAGAGCGTGAACCAGCTCACCGGGTTCGGTTGACGTGCGAGCGAGGAAGTCGGCGCGGTCCGCGGCGGGAACAGCGAGTTGGTCGGCCAGGTACTCGGCCCAGTCACGTCCGTGGTTGCCGCCGCACCAGCCGCGGGCGAGCAGCCAGATCGGCGGTGTGTCGTGATTGCCGAGCATGATCCAGTCGCCCGGCTCGGCGTGTTCGATCCGATAACCGTCGTCGGGCTTGTCGAGAGCCGCCTTCTGGATCACTCGAAACCGGCCCAGACCGTGCCGCTCCATCACGCGCTGCAGCGGGTACGGCAGCGTGCTGAGCACTTCGCAGGCGACGTCGGAGGACAGGTCGCCACCGGCTGCGCGAACACAGTCGAGTACGACATCGATCAGCATTGAGTATCGATCAACCTGCTCATCGTCGAGATCGCTGACGTGGTTTGAATCGTACGTGGAAACACTGGGGTTGATCTGATCTGGTCGAGCAATCGCGAATGCGGCAAGTTCCGGATGGCCAGCATCGGCAGGTGATTCGTACAAGCGGGCTCCGGCTCGGACTGCTTCCGAGGCCGGATGCTGATCGCGGCGGTACACCCACGGGCAGACAAGTCCGTGCGGGTGGTCGATGCGGATGCCGTCAAGGCCGGACAGCAGACGCTCGACACGGCGTTTCAGAAACTGCTGAGCGCTGCCGTCCGCAATTCGGTCCGGATGCAGCACCGCGTAGCCCCACGGCTGACCTTCCGGGTTCGTGCGACTTGGTGGCGCTCCAACGGCGTAGTCGGGATGAAACAGGTGAGCGAACTGCTGCGCATCGACCGGGTTGATGCCGATCTGAAAGTCACCGTAGAAACGCAGATCAGGAAACCTCTTCCTGAGGACCTGCCGCTGACAGTGCAGCACGAACTGCGGGAAAGCCTCGCCGATCGAAACTCCCCCGCCGAAGTCACGCGGCAGCCAGTCTTCGTTGTCAGCGACGAAGGTCCGGAAGTCACGGTCAAGCGGCGCGTCGGCATCACCTCGCGCACGGAAGCAGGCGACAGCTTCGAACAGCGCGGCCGAGACTTCATCCCAGGCAAACCGGTGATGACTGCGTCCCGTGCCCAGCGGCCTGCCGCCGAGAATCTGCTGCAGCGTCCGCTGCGAGAGGATCCCGCCCCAGTAGTCATCTTCAGCCAGCGGCTTGAGCGCGACGGACAGGAAGTCGTGCGGAAACAGGCGGCCATCGTACGGGCACGGGTTTCCACGGTCGGTCTGACCCTGCGGCCCGAACTGAATGCCGTCAAAGCCGAGCTTCTGGACGAACCGCAGAAAGTCCGCGGCGCCTTCCGAATACGGCGACCCGCGACCGGTATCTTCGTCAGCGCGTGTCGGAAAGCTGGTGTCATGAATCTGCAGCACGAGCCGGCTGATGCCAAGTTTCCGTTTCGCCTCCGTTGCGAAGCTCATGGCTCAATCCATTTCAGTCGAGGATCGTCTGCTCCCGGTCAGGACCGACAGAGATGATCTCGACCGGGTAACCGATAATTTCGCCGATCGCGTCGACGTATTTGAGTGCGTTTTCGGGCAGATCGGCGCGTTTGCGGATGCGGGTGATATCAGTCTTCCATCCCGGAACGGTGCGGAAGATCGGTTTCGCAATGGCGAGATCCTCGACGTCGGCCGGGAAGTCCGTCGTACGTTCGCCGTTAATTTCGTACGCCTCGCAGACCTGCACTTCGTCGAGCCCGTCCAGCACGTCGAGCAGCATGACGGCGAGAACGTCGACGCCACTGAGCCGTGCGCCGTAGCCGGTCGCGACGGCGTCAAACCAGCCACAGCGTCGCGGGCGGCCCGTCACCGTACCGTATTCGTTACCGGTGTCGCGGATGTACTGACCAATCTCGTTATTCAGTTCTGTCGGGAACGGACCGCCGCCGACGCGCGTGGTGTAAGCCTTCACGACGCCGATCATCTTCGAGATGACTCGTTCGGAAACACCGCTGCCGCTGTGAATACCGCAACCGGAACTGTTTGACGAAGTGACAAACGGAAACGTCCCGTGGTCAATGTCGAGCAGGCAGCCCTGAGCACCTTCGAACAGCAACCGCTTGCTGTTGCGGACGGCCTTGTGCAGAAACGCGGTCGTGTCGGTGACGTACGGACGCAGGCGGTCAGCGTAACCGGAGTACTCTTCGTAAATCGCGTCGACGCTGAGGTGCTCGGCGCCGGGAGCCATCGCCTGAATGATCTGGTTCTTGTACGGCACGATTTCGTCGAGCCGCTTTTTCAGCCGGTTCGGCTGAATCAGATCGCCCATGCGGATGGCATGAGTCCGGCCGGCCTTGTCGCGATAGCAGGTGCCGATGCCGCGCATCGTTGTGCCTATGGCCTCACCACCACGCGCCGCCTCAAACGCGGCCTCTTCGGCCATATGGTACGGAAAAATGACGTGAGCCCGATTGCTGATCAGCAGACGCTCGGCCGGGACGCCGCCGCGGCGGGCTTCGATCCGGCCCAGCTCATCAAGAAATGCTTTTGGGTTAATGACAACGCCGGTCGCAATCACCGACGTCACGGTGTCGTGCAGAATGCCCGCCGGCAGCAGCGAGAGCTTGTACGTTTCGCCGTCGAAGATGACGGTGTGGCCGGCGTTGTTGCCGCCCAGGTAACGCACCACGATGTCGTGCTGAGGCGTTAGCAGATCGACGATTTTGCCCTTCGCCTCGTCGCCCCACTGCAGGCCGATAACCGATGTCGAACTCACTGTTTTTTCCGATTGAAGATGTGGCCTCAAGCCTGCCGAAATCCCAAAACAACCTTGGATCCGGCAAAGCGGGCCAGTCTAGCGGAGTCACCGACGAAATGGGAACGCACTGCCGCGCGGTGTTTACCTGCAGACAGCCCCGCGGCAGCGCGGGGCTGCAGTGTGCAGATTATTCAGGTTTCAGTACTCCCAGACTCGGCCGCAGCCCGGCATCCCGGACACTGCAAACCGCCGACGGCGATTGCGTCGCCATGTGACGCCAATCCAATCCTGGCGACCATTGATCCGTTTAAAAGAATCGAATCGGCGTCTCAGATGATGCCGGCGAGTTCCTGCAGCAGATGCCAGTTCTCCAGTCGTTCGTCGCGCGTTGCGAGCATTTCCGGGGACGGGTTGCCATCCTTGTCGAAATGCTTGGCGAACCGGCCTTCGCTGCGGGCGAAGTCGATAAAGTCGACGACCTGTTTCGTCTTCGGATTCGTCCACCAGTCCTCTTTCATCGCCGGATTGCCCTGCAGCGACAGACGGCTCTTGATTGTGTTCCCTTTACTGGGATCGTGAATCAGCAGCGGAAAGGCTCGTGAGTCGACGGCCAGACGCGCCTGGTCAGAAGCCATATTGTCAGCGACTCCATGTTCCGGCTGGCAGGTCGTGTAACAGTTAACGAGTGCCGGTCCATCGAACTCCAGCGCTCCGAAGACCGCCTTGTAGAAGTGGTTCATGTGGGCACAGGTCGTTTGCGCGACGAATGTCCGCGGGTGCATCATCGCAATCTGAGCAATCTCCTTGCGGCGTTCCTGTTTACCGTGAAACTTCTTGCCGTGCAGGCTCATCTTGGCGTTCTGGCCGGTGAAACTGCTCGTCGATGCCTGACCGCCGGTGTTCGAGTAAACCTGCGTGTCGAGCACAAAGACTTTGATCGGCAGCCCGGTTGCGAACATCCGCGAGAGCGACTGAAAACCGATATCGAACATCGCACCGTCGCCGCCGATACACCACAGCGGCTTGTCCTGCCAGCCCATCTGATCCCAGCGGAGCCGGACGCCGAGTGCGTCGGCCGGAGCGTTCTCAAACAGCGAATTCGTCCACGGAATCAGGTACGGGTTGTACGGATACGTCGACGTGTAGACGGTGTTGCATCCGGTCGCCGCGACGATGCCCCATTCGCGGCCATAGCGGGCGGCCGTTGCTGAGCAAAGCATCCGCAGCGCGGTCCCCTCGCCGCAGCCGGCGCAGGATCCTGCACCGCCGACGTACACGTGCGTCTGCTCTTTCAGCATCATGTCGACAAGGACGTTGTCGTTGACATACGACTCGTCGGTCGGACCGGCCTGCTTGAAGTAGCGGTGGCTGCGGCGAATCTGGTCCATCACGTCGTCCGTCTTATCGATCATCTTCAGCGCGAGATCGTCGCAGACGGTGACACATTCCGCGCAGCCCTTGCACTTACTGGGGTCGATGATGATGGCGAAGCGTCCGCCTTCGAGGCCTTTCTTCTGCGGACCGTCGTAATACTTGCGCGTCTTCGACCACTGATGCGCGAACATCTCGCGGTCGCCTTCGTCGGGAATGTGCGTCAGACGTTCTTCGAGCGTCGATTCGGCGAGCACCTTTCCCAGAATCGCGGTATCCGGGCACTCGGTCACGCATTCCATGCAGCCCGTGCAGTTTTCGGGGATGTACTCCGGAATCTCCGGCGCGACGTAACTGAAATCACGGAGTGCCGCGGTTCCGGCCGGCACGAGCGAACGCGCGAGTGAATGTTCCGCGGGAAGCTGACCGGGGCCTGTTCCGTCCTCGTAGCTGCGGATAATCCGATCGTTGAAATCCGTGGCGTCAAGCACCGGCAGTTCAATCGGCAGGTATTCCGAATCAACGAGCGTACCATAGGAGTTGTTGTTCCACGGGTCGCGGGAGCTGGCGCAGTTCATTGAGCAGGGGCTGATGGTCGTATCCATAAAACTGTCTCCAGAATGAGAGTGTTGAAATTCAGCAGTCACGCAGTCTCGCCATTTCAGCCTTCGATCAGCGCCAGCGGCACCTCCTGCAGTTCGCTGTAGCCGCGGCGGACGCAGGTCAGGTTGTCCTGAACGACCTGCACGCCGCGTTTTCCGAAATACTTGTCGAGCGCCTTTTCGACCCCCGCATAGACTTCCTCTTCCGACATGCACAGTTCCTGGGCGTAAGGCGTCAGATGCAGGAAGGCCCCCAGCAGGACGATGCCCTGCATACGCATCTGCAGGTCTGCCGCCGTCGCCACTTCGCGCGCAATCCTGACCATGTCGAGGTAGTAGACGTGCAGCCTGCGGTTGCGGATCGTTTCCTGATGGTGAGACGGGATTCGCTTCCAGACTTCGACCGGATCCGAGTGTGGACTCTGCATGACGATCGCGCCGCCTTCGACCAGACCGACGAGCGGGTTCCCGCTGAACAGCGCGTTCGTGTCGTTCAGCACGGCGAGGTCCACGTAATTCAACTCGCTGTGTGAATAGATATGCGAGTCCGCGATCGTCAGATAGTAAGTCGTCGGCAGACCTTTCTTTTCCGATCCGTACTTCGGATAAGCCTGCACGTCCTTTCCAAACACCTGCCCGGCGATCGTTGCGATGACCTTGTTCGTCGTGACCGAACCAAAGCCGCCGATCGAATGCCCGCGCATCGAGAACGCTCCGTGCGGACGCAGATCCGGGTCTTCCCGAACCTGCAGCGCCAGTGGATGGTTGATCCCGACACAGAAGAAATGCGGCCCCTCCTCGGCCATGTTACGGAACGCTGCGATGATGTCGCCGGGGCGGACGTCGCGGCTGCCCAGTCCTGCTGCTGCGTGATAGACGCGTGGGATGCGTTCGATCGCTGTCTGACCGTTCTGCTCGTTCCAGGCGTCGCAGAAGGCGGCTTTGATTTCGCGCGTCAGATGGTTACCCGTCGTCGACAGCGGATCGTCCATTCGCTCGAAGACAGTAAACGCGACGGCGTTTTTCAGTGCGTCGACGATCACTCGGGCCGGGAACGGTCGGAAACAGAAGATGTTCAAACAGCCGGCTTTCAAGCCCTGCTCGCGAAGCCAGTCGACGGTCGTCCGCGCCGTCTCCATGTAGCTGCCCATGCCGACGATGATGTATTCGGCGTCGTCGCAGAGGTACGGTTCAACAAAGTCGTACTGACGACCGGTCTGCAGTGAGAACTCAGCGAAGGCGTCCGTCAGCGCGTCTTCGACAGCGTCGTAATAGTCGCGCTGAGCGATTTTGCCCTTCATGTACGAATCCTGATTCTGCACGACGCCCGACATCAGCGGGTTACGAGTATCCATCAGGTTCATCAGCTTGTCTTCCGGGCAGCCGACGTACTCTTTCATGAACTCAGGCTCAGCCAGCCGCACCGTCTCAACGGTATGCGTTGTCAGAAATCCGTCCTGTATATTCAGAAATGGCGTGTGCGACGCTTCGGCGGCGCGGCGGGCGATGAGGCACAAGTCACCGGCTTCCTGAGCATTGCGGGCGAACAGCATTCCCCAGCCGACGTCAGCAACGCTCATCACGTCGTCATGTCCGGCGTGGACGTTGAGGCCCTGACTCGTCAGCGCGCGGGCTCCAATGTTGAACACGACTGGCAGCCGCTTGCCGGAGATTGTGTACAGAACCTCTTTCATCAGGACGAGGCCCTGCCCCGACGTAAAGTTTGTGACGCGTCCACCGGCGAGAGCGAAACCTTCGCAGAACGTCGCGGCTGAGTGCTCGCTTTCCGGCTCGAAAAACTTGAGCTGCTGCCCCCACAGGTTGGGGACTCCGTTCATGAACGCGGAGTTGAAGCCAGCTCCCATCGTTGTCGAACTGGTGATGGGATAGGCACCGGAGCCTTGACTGATGCGGGTTTCCGCCCAGACGACAGCCTCGGCCCCATCACACGTCGTGGGAATACCGGGGTAAGGAGCGTCTGATGCGGGGAGTGCGGAATCAGAAGCGGGAGCAGTGCGGTCAAGCGTTCCTGCAGACATATGCGACATCTCCTGAGCAGATAGGCAAGCTCTCCGGCGCAGTTCGACCAGTCGAACTGTCAGGTCTGCACGGAACTCGTAACGGGATACACCGCTAACCGAACTGACAGCGTCTGGACGCTGCAATTTCAATTGCCTCTGGACTGCGTAAAGCCACCGACCTGAAATGACGGAAGACTATGCTGCGAACGCAGCGAAACAGACCAACGGTTATCTCGTCGGGATCCGTGACGACCCCGGATGAGCGCAGGAAACTCGACGGACAGAACCGTCGACCTTCAAAGAGAAGTCTGCAGAGAGGTGTCTCAGTGGACCAGATGCTAACTGCAGCAGCGGGCAGGGCAAGAGCTTTATCCTCTCCGAGCGGCCCCGGCGCACTGCTCGATCGCGGTGGTTGAAGCTGTGAATCTGGTTTCGGTCCGCTAACGTCAGTATTTCGTTGAACACGAAAAGGCGAATTACATTGGCTGCGGATGGAGACGAGCGTCCGCTTTGCATCTGATCCGGCAGGAACCCTGGAGTGGCAGAATGAAGATGGTTCGAAAATCCGGTGTCCTGGCTTTTCTCGTCTTTGCAGTGACGGTCGGGTCGAGCCGTCTATTGGTCGCCGCTAAGCCGTTCGTGGCGGTCGATGTCGAACGCGGCCAGTTGGCGTCGATCTTCCTGCAGTTCGATGCGGATACGGGAGCAGGTTTCGACTGGAAGGAACTGAGCACCCCGAGACTGCCAGCCGGATCAGCGAAGTCGAGATTGGTCGACGCTGTGCGGTTTCTGCAGGAAGGGATTGCCCGAATGACCGGGCAGACCGTCGACGTTCGCAGCGACCGCGACGTTTCGCGCGGCATCGTGCTTCTACTCGGCAGGAACGCTCCGCCGGAACTGCAGGCCGACGCGTTCATTCAGCAGGCGCTGAAGAACGACGGCACCGACTCGTACAACCACCTCGAAGCCTTCTGCATTCGCAGCGAACATGACCGGCTGCTCGTGATGGCGAATACTGCTGACGGTTTGATTGCGGCCGTGCCTGCGCTGCTGGAGTCCGTCGGCTACGAAGTGCTGGGCATGGGGCCGAACTGGATTCACGTGCCGCGTGACCGCCAGCGGCTCGTCTTCAACATCGAGTCCGCAGATCGGCCGAGTTTCTACCTGCGGCGACTCACTCCGACGAGCGGGCAGTTTTACGGCGTCGGGACGATCATGGTCGGGCCGAAACTGCAGCTCACGGATCCGCGAGACGAGCCGGTCAGTGTCAGCTATCCACGCTGGGCGATTGCGATCCGCGACCGAGGGCAGTCGATGGCCCCGTTCCCCGGCCACGCCCTGTATGCGTACCACCGGCCGATGATTGAGCACATGCTGCAGACCGGCTCGACCGAGGGCTTTCTCACGGCCGGCAACCATCTCGGACTGGATGCCGACCGGCCAGCCGCAGCCCAATCGAACGCTTCGCACCTGTGGATCAACACCGATCCGAAAATGCAGCCGGGGCACGGCCGCGTCTTCCTCTCGGACGGCAAGGACTGGAAAGAGCAGCGGCTGGTCGGGATGACGGTCAACCTCGACACGTCGGCACAGTCTGCCCGAGAGATCGTGCTCGCCGCTCTGAAGCAGCGAGCGGAAAGCCACTTCGCAGAACTGCCGGACGAGGTCTTCGTGTTCGGAACCGAAGCGGAGGACGGCGCCGGCTATCAGCACATCGCCGATTGGATGCAGCCGGAGCATCGACACTGGTATCCGGATTATCTCAAGTCGATCGGCCGCGACTGGCCGCAGCCGTACGCGCTGCATGGTTACCGCGGCATCGATCAGCCGACCGAGCAATGGGACTACGCGATGCCCGCCGATGCCGTGTTCGCGTTCAACAACTGGCTGCTCAGCGAATTCGACCGCTGGACTGACTCACTGCCGGAAGAGGACCAGGTGACCTCGACCGGGCGATCGAAGAAAGAACTCGTTCGCTGCAGTCTTTACAGCTATGCGTTTCACGACATCCCGCCGCACTTCAATCTCGATCCGCGCATCCGCGTGATGATTGCCGGCTATCCGAAGCATCGAGGACTCGGCGAGTGGAAGAACTTCGCGTCGCCACTCGACGTCGCCGCGGCGTTTCGGAAGCTGCTGCCGCGCGAGCCGTCCGGCGAGTACCGCATCATCAGCCTCGCCTATTACGCCGACAGTTCGCTGAACGGAATTCCCGCCAGATGGAGTGCTGCACCGGCGAGCATTCTCCACGACATGAAAGCGAAGTACGACGCTGGCGTGCGGGCGCTCAATCACGAGATCGACTTCAACTCCGGCAAGTATGGCCTGGCGTACTACCTGCTCAGTAAAGTGCTGTGGAACGTCCGCCAGACTCCCGATGAGCTGGATGCCCTCCGCGACCGCTGGCTGCAGCGTGCCTACGGCTCCGGCTGGCAGGAGATGAAGGCGTACTACGACTTCCTGCTGATCGACAACTTCCCTGCCAACGCTCCGGCCGCCTGGGCCAGAGCGACCCGCATGATCGAAGCCGCGGATGCGAAGATCGACCCGGCGGTCGAGCCTGATGAGCAGCGGCGGCTCGATGACCTGAAGCAGTACTGGTACTTCTACTATCTGATCGACACCGGCGCGATGGCTGCGAAGTCGCCCGAGATGATCCAGTTTCTGTGGAAGGGCCAGATGTCGTACATGACGGCCATGCACATGGCGACGCGGTACACGTTTCCGTCCGGCGGTCGAAGACTGGAGCAACTGCTGCCCGAGGAACTGCTGAAGCAGCCGGCCCATTATTCAGCGGGAGAAACCGCCGTCTGGTGGCAGAAGATTCTCGACCACTGGCCGGTCGTTGAAGTGGACGACTTTGCTGACGCCACGCTGGCTGACGGTCGCCGCGGCCGCGACATCGACCTCAACGATCTCGTGCGCGTGTCCGATTTTCAGTCTCTGACCACCGGCAGGCCGTTCCTCTTCAACAGTGCCCAGACCGACCCAACGCCGTTTGTAACTGTGGCACGCGAAGGTGAAACCATCGGATTTCGTTTCGCCTGGCCGGCGAATGAGACGCAATTGCGGTTCTACGGCCCAAAGGACGTTCCCGTCGGCATCGACTACTGGGACTCGGAAAGCAAGACGTGGGATCCGGTGCTGGATGTCACCACGACGACGACTGCTTCGCACCTGCTGACCGAAACGTCCGACAACAAGCCGCGGCACGTTGCCGAGATGACTCATACCGCCAGTCGGCCTGGCACTTACCGGATCGAAGTCGGACGCGGCGGATTTCTCGCCACGCTGGGAAGTCTCGGCTACGACGTCGCCCGCAGCGAATTCTCAAAACGATCGCCACACACTTACCTCTCGCGGGCTTTCGGACTGACGCAGGATCCGGTCTACATTTACCTGCCGAAGGGAACGCGGTCGCTCGATCTGGAAGTCTGGGACGCGTACAACCGCAAGCAGGTGCAGCTCTATCGCGGCCTGAAAGACGGTCGGCTGGTTCCGTCGCGGCAGGTCGACGTCAGCAGCCGAGGCACTCACCGCGTACCGCTCGAACCAGAGGAAACGGGTACGCTGGCTCAGATCAGCGGCAACGGCTTCGCATTTCCGCTGCTGTATTCCGTGCCGAGCTACTGGGCGAAATGCCCGGCGGAACTCGTCATCCCCCGAGCCATCGCCGAAGCCGACGGGCTGTTGATCGTGAAGTGATGACACTGGGTGTGGACGGGACACTCGCAATGCCAGGAGTCGAGGCAGAAACCGAATCAAGGGATGCTGACCTCAGCGCAAAGTCGCAGAGGCTCGAAGATTCGCAAAGCCTTTGCATTGTTCACCAGCAACAACTTGTTTTTCTAACAGGAAACCCGTCGTCTGGTCTGCCACTGCTGGCTTGCCCAGCAGTGGCAGATACGAGTGCATGCAGAGCACTGCCGGGCAAGTCGGCAGTGGCCCCCAACAGGTCAATCGGGAGTTGATCCGGATAATCAGCGTGGGCGATCCGGGCCATCCGTCACAGCAGTTCCTGAATCAGCTCGCGTTCTTCCAGAACGTAGCGCGGCCGGCCGGAGTAATCCGGGAACGTCGTGGCGGGGTCGATCCCCAGATGGCGGTAGATCATCGTCAGCACATTCTGCGGCTGATAGGGAGCCTCGACGACACGGCTGGCCTTTGAGTCCGTCGCTCCGATGACCTGACCCATGCGGTAGCTGCCTCCGGAAATCAGCACGCTGTTGACGGCCGGCCAGTGGTCCCGTCCTCCCTTTCCATTGATGCGGGGAGTCCGCCCGAATTCTCCCATCGCGACGACGAGGACATCCTGTGTCAGGCCGCGATCACGCAGATCCTCAATCAGGGCGGTGATGCCCGTGTCGAAGATCGGAGCCCGCTGCGAGATTTTGCTGTCGAGATCTTCATGATCATCCCATGCGCCCATACGGACAGTGACGAATGGCACGCCGGCCTCGACGAGCCGCCTCGCCAGCAGCATCCGCTGACCGACGATGTTGCGTCCGTACCGGTCGCGAAGCTGCGGAGGTTCCTGAGTGATGTCGAATGCCTGCTGCGCCTGCTGGCCGGTGATCAGCTCGAAGGCCTGCTGTGACACGGCTTCCAGCGAGTCCGCTTCGCCAGACTGATCGTGAATCTGCTGTCCGCGATCGAACTGTTGGGCCAGCGACCGGCGGTCTTTCAGACGGTCGACGTCGAGCTTGTCGGAAACGCTCAGGTTGCTGACGCGGAACGTTTCGGCATTCGGATCATCGTTCACGTCGAAGTAGCGGTGCTGTGCTCCGAGCCAGTGCGGCCCCGCGTAGGCATGATGCTTCGGCAGCGACACGTAGCCCGGCAGGCTGCTGCTGCCGGCGCGGACGCGTGAGACGACGGACCCGACGCTGGGCATCTCGCCAGTGCGGGCATTGGTCGAGCTGCGCAGGTCGTACCCGGTTTCAACAATATGCTCGGCAATGTGACTCGCCTGCTGATGCTGGATGGACCGGACGATCGTCAACCGGTCGGCGAGGGCGGCCTGCCGCGGCAGCAACTCGCAGAACTGCACTCCGGGGACGCTCGTGCTGATCGGAGAGAAGTTGCCACGGTACTCGACTGCTGCGTCGGGTTTTGGATCGTACGTCTCAAACTGCGATGGCCCACCGCCCAGTGTGACGAAGATCGTCGACGTCCTGCGTACCGAAGTGCCAGTCCGTTCGGCAACCAGCCGAGCCCGCAGGACATCCAGCAGGCTGAGACCTCCGATCGAGCGGCACCCGAACTCAAGAAACGAGCGGCGGCTTGTGACAGACATGAGAATGCTTCCGAAACTGAAACCAATGGATCGCCATGAACAGAGAAATCTGCCGGTAATCCGCGAGGATGCAATGACAGGATGCCTGGCCGGTGAGTGTCCTGTTACGCCAGACCACTGATCGGCTGCGCGTAGTAAACCGGATAGGGTCGGTCGGCCGGGTCGTGCCAGTGGGCGTTTCGCGGGATGCCGAGCGTGTCGTAGATCGTAGCCGCGAAGTTCTCTGGCGTGTGAGGATCTTCAGATGGGTAAGCACCGATGTCGTCCGTCGCTCCGATGACTCGGCCGCCGACAACGCCACCGCCAGCCAGCAGAACGGATTGAGCGGCTCCCCAGTGATCGCGGCCCGGTGCCTTGTAAACGCTGAGCTTTGAGATCTTCGGCGTCCGACCGAACTCGCTGGCGACGACAACCAATGTCGATTCCAGCAGGCCGCGTTCGTCAAGATCGTCGAGCAGTGCCGAGAGTGACTGATCCAGCGGCGGCAGCAGCCTTCTCAACGAGTGAAACAAATCGCCGTGCTGATCCCAGGTCGAGCCGCGGCCCATGTTGACCTGCACCATCCGGACGCCGACTTCGATCAGACGCCGCGCCAGCAGCAGTGATGAACCAAACACGCTCCGACCGTACGCATCCAGTCGGCTGGGCTCTTCGGTCTGCAGATCAAACGCTTCTCGAATCCGGCCCGACGTGAGCAGCGAGAGTGCTCCGGCACGATCGCGTCCGAGCCGCGATACGGCGAGTTGTCGGTCGAGTTCCCGCTGTTGGTACTCGACTTCACGCAGCAGATCGACGCGACGATCGAGTCGGCCGAGGGACAGCCCGTCGGGCAGCGACAGGTTTGGTGCCTGGAAGACCGGCTGAATGGTGTGATGGAACTCGGGCTTGTTCGAGAAATAGAAGCAGTCGGGGCAGGCCCCATAACCGTTGCACTCGGCGGCGGCGTTGATCAGCCACGGATCGTGACGAGGCCCCATCAATCCGCCCGTCTGTCCGGGCCGCTGTGACTTGTTGACGTTCGTGATCAGACGAGGCAGTACCGCGGACGCGGGGAGTCCACTCGGACCTTCGAGCTGGCTGCTCGCGACAGAGAGCAGCGACGGAAAGTCGGTTGGTTTGGGTCGGTTGCGGTCAAGTCCCGGCGGCAGATCGCTGCGACCGGTGTTCATGATGTGAATACTCTCGCCGTGATCATTGCGCGAGTGCGTCAACGACCGCACGAGGCTCCACTGGCGACTGCGCTGCGCCAGCAGCGGCAGATGCTCACAGATAAAGGTCCCCGGCGTCGCAGTAGCAATCGGCGAGAACTCGCCGCGAATCGAATCGGGAGCCAGCGGTTTCATGTCCAGGCTCTCGTGCTGCGCCAGTCCTCCGCTCAAAAAGACATAGATCACGTTCCGAACCGCCCGCTGCTCCCCCGCCGCCGCCCCCTCAGCCCGAGCCGTTTCCTGAGCCAGATCCCCCAGCGACAACCCGAGCAACCCAATCGCCCCCGCCTGAATGGCCGTCCGACGCGGCAAGACTGGATGCGAAAGCTGCTGAGGGTTCAATGGCACGTCGCGGTCTCCGATTCAAACCAGAAGCGGTTCGTTGTCGAGTAGGGCTAGTATTAACCGACGGATCGAATTCAACTGCAAGTTGAAATGCACCGGCTCGTTCGGGCAGGTCAGCTTCCAGTTCATGGTGAATGTCGCCGCCGTCCAGTCGGTTTCGACGATGCCCTCGAGCGCCTGAATCCCGTGCTTCGGCTGATTGGTCGGCCCCTTGACCCACAGATTGATGTCCGGCGGCGTGCGGATCAGATACGGCAGATTGAACGTGATCGTTCCGTGCCCGAACAGCGAGGAAATCCGCAGGTCCGGCTTGCCTCCGCCGAAACTGACCTTCGTATCTTCAGGCAGCGGTCCGCCCGACCAGCAGGCGGTGAAACTGGTCGGATTTGGAATCACCCACCCGGCCTGATTCGCGATGGTCAGCGGCAGACAACGATAGGCAAACCGCGACTGAGTCTGCTCCATCCACTCCCGCTCAATCGGAGCCGGCAGCAGGGGCATGTCCGCCGGCTTGTAGATCTCGTAAGCAGTGATCTCTTTTCCACAGCCACTTCCCGTGCCCGCGTCAGCATGCGCCGCTGACTGACCATGCACCGAGTGCTGCGTCTCAGGGCCGCGGGCCGAATTCTGTTCTGTCATCAGTCGTTTTACTTTTCGAGTGAACACGCAGGGCAGGCCGGAAACAGAAGAACGCGCCCCAATCGTACCTCGCCCCAATCGACACGCACACGCCGCAGAATCATTCAACAGCCTGAGTTGCCTTGGGCACCCAGACCACTCGTGGCCAAGTGCCGCAGACACAGGATGACTCACCATCAGCGTTCATGGCCAGCAAACACGTCACTCCCTAATCGGACGCCGATGATGTTACATCTTGTCGTTCCGCGACCCGGCCAGGAATGGCCGGGCTACTGGCCTGCCCCAGGTTTTTGGTCCGGTTGTTATGAGAGTCGGGGTGTAGGGAGCGTGTGCTGATGGAGTGAGGGCGCAGCCCGAACGGAATCAGCACACGCTCGCGCGAACGCCGCCGGGGCCACGTACCCCAGACTGCT
>WGMU01000069.1 GCA_016124895.1 bacterium | reverse complement strand
GCAGGTCTTTGATGCGATCCCATTGAGTATCCGTCAACGCGTGACGAGCAGACATGACCGGTCCTCCTTGACCTCTGACACGAAAACGGAATCGTCCCTGACCCGCCGAAATCCCGCAATCCGAATGTCCACACGGCCTAGTCCACCGATTTCGTGACTTCCCAAGACTCGGAACGGAAAACGAAGGACGAATCGATCATGTTCGCCATCTCTGGAAACTTCAGGTTCCATCGGACGTGTCACACCTTTCCGTCATTGATTCGTGAAATGTGTTACAGATCGTTGTCGCGGACGGTTGCCAGCTTCGCCGTCAGCTTTGATTTGAAGTTCTCGACAACTGAGGCGTACTTCTCGTCACCCGCCAGGTTCGTGTACTGCTTCGGGTCCTTGTGCATGTCGAAGAGTTCGAGGCCGCCTTTGGCGTCCTCGCCGTATTGAATGAAGGCCCAATCGTTGTCTCGCAGGAGGAAGCCTTTGCCGTTGACGCTGAAGGCGGTGTCGCGGATGTCGGCGTCCGGGTTGTCGAGCGTGGGGGCGATGTTCAGGCCCTGCAGGCGGTCGGGAACTTCCAGGCCGCAGAGGCCGGAGATCGTCGGGTAGAGGTCGATCAGTTCGACGAACGAGTCGCAGACGGCGGGCTGTTTGCCGGGGACGCTGATGATCAGCGGGACCTGAGCCGACTCGTCGTGCAGGCTGACCTTGGCCCAGAAGTCGTGTTCGCCCAGGTGGTAACCGTGGTCGCTGGTGAAGATGACGATCGTGCTGTCGTCGAGCCCCGCGGCGTGTAGGGCGTCCAGCACCTTGCCGACCTGCGCGTCCATGTAGGCGACCGAGGCGTAATACCCGCCGACGGCCTTTTGCTGCCGCCGCTCGTCCATCTTCATGTTGACGCTGGTCTTGTAGTTGATGCCGGCTTTCGGAATGTCGTCCCAGTCGCCCGGAACCTTCGGCGGCAGCGTCATCGTCGAGTACGGCAGAAACGGTTTGTAATAGGGCCTCGGCGAGACAAACGGAACGTGCGGCCGGACAAAGCCGACGCCCAGCCAGAACGGTTTGCTCTTGTGTTCGTCGATCAGCTCGCAGGCCTTCTTCGCGGTCTTGCCGTCCGAGTGGACCATGTCGTTGCCGTCCGCTTCGACGACGACAAAGGTGTTGCCACCGACGACGGGCTTCTTTCCGTCCGGGTTGCCTTCCAGAGTCTCTCCGTCGCCGGGAGCCTTCCATTCCGGTCCCTGACTGTTGAAGCGCTCGGTCCACGAGACTGGATCGTCGGCACCGTCACTGCCCTCTTCGATCCCGCCGGGCACTCCCATGTGGAAGATCTTGCTGACTCGCGCCGTGTAGTAACCGTTGTTTTTGAAATGCTGCGGCCAGGTCGCTCGATCGCCGATCGCTTTCCGCGGGCTGATATAGCCGAGCACTCCCGTTGCGTGCGGGTAGTAGCCGGACAGGAACGATGCCCGCGACGGCCCGCAGTAAGTTCCCTGGCAGTAAGCTCGCGTGTACCGAGTGCCTCGCGCCGCGAGCCGGTCAATGTTCGGCGTGCTGCAGACATTGTTGCCGTAGCAGGACAGCGCGGTTGACGTCAGGTCGTCCGAGATGATGAACAGAACGTTGAGCCGTCTGGCGTCGGCTGCGTCTGCGACGGCACACACACAACTTAATGACCCGAGCAGTAACGCTCCGAGGCAAACTGACTGGCCGACGTGACGCGAGACTTGCATGAGAGATCCTTTAACAGTGTTTCGGGCCGGCTTTTGACAACCCTGTAACACGGAGTTTGTCCTTACAAAAACTGTAGTCCGGTTTCTCCGAAACCGGAAAGCCGTCAGCTTCAGCAGTGAATGCTCCGTTGCCGAAATGACACGGGATATCGCAGCCTTATCTGCGCTTGACCAGGTTTTGGAAAAACCTGGCTACAGCTTTAGCTGCAAAGGGCGTGGAGCGTAGCGTAACGCACCGAGCCTCAACCGGAATCGATGGTACGTTGCGCTACGCTCCACGCCCCCTACGGAGTTGTTTGACGTGCTTTCCGGCGAGCGCAATACTCGCGCGACCTGCTTCCTGAGATCCTGATTTCGGAGTTCTTCGGTATGCGTACGCTCGCTGCTTTGTGTGCTTTACTGGTCGTCTGCGGTTCGACGCTGACTGCTCGGGCCGAGTCTCGACCGAACATCATTGTGATTCTGTCCGACGATATGGGCTTCTCGGACCTCGGCTGCTACGGCGGTGAGATTCAGACGCCGACGCTCAACGGATTGGCCGAGAACGGGCTGCGATTCACGCAGTTTTACAACACGGGCCGTTGCTGCCCGACGCGGGCCTGTCTACTCAGCGGGCTGTATCCGCATCAGGCTGGCATTGGCTGGATGATGACCGACGGCGGCTACGATGGTTACCGCGGCGACCTCAACAACAACTGTCGGACGATTGCCGAGATGCTGCAGCCGGCAGGGTACTCGACGTACGGTGTCGGCAAGTGGCACGTCACGAAACACGTTCAGCCGGACGGGCCGAAGTTCAACTGGCCGCTGCAGCGCGGCTTCGATCGCTTTTACGGAACGATCACCGGAGCGGGCAGCTTCTTCGATCCCGGTACGCTGGTTCGCGACAATCAGAACATCAGCCCGTTTGCCGATCCGGAGTATCTACCGGAAACGTTCTACTACACCGACGCAATCAGCGATCACGCGATCCGCTTCGTCACCGAGCATGACAAGGCGAACGATGACTGGCCGTTCTTCCTGTATGTTGCCTACACGGCGGCACACTGGCCGATGCACGCTCTGCCGGAAGACATTGCGAAGTACAAGGGCCGCTATGACGAGGGTTACAACGCGATCCGCCAGCGCCGGGTAAAACGCGTTGTTGAACTGGGCCTCGTCAAAGAGAGCTGGGACGTCACACCGCTCGTCGGTGACTGGCCGAACTTTGAGCACAAGGAATGGGAAGCCCGCTGCATGGAAGTTTATGCGGCGATGATCGACCGCATGGATCAGGGCATCGGCCGGATTGTCGAGACGCTCAGGCTGACTGACGAACTCGACAACACGCTGATCCTGTTCATGCAGGACAACGGTGGCTGTCAGGAACCGATCGGTCGCAAGGGTGACTACCAGCGGCCGGTCACGGCGTCGCTGCCGATCATTCCGGCCGATGAGATTCGGCTCGATGTGATCCCGAAACAGAACCGCGACGGCGTGCCGACGCTCAACGGCCCCGGCATCATGCCCGGCCCCGAGGACACTTACATCGCGTACGGCATCAACTGGGCGAACGTCTCGAACACGCCGTTCCGCGAGTACAAGCACTTCGTCCATGAAGGCGGAATCTCGACGCCGCTCATCGCGCACTGGCCGATGGGGATTAAGCGTCGCGGAGAACTCGAACATCAGCCAGGGCATCTGATCGATATCGCGGCGACCTGCGTCGCGCTCGCCGAGGTCGACTATCCGCAAGAAGTCGACGGCAACGCGATCAAACCACTGGAAGGCGTTCCGCTGGTTCCGGCCTTCGCCGGCAAGTCACTCGACCGACCGCAGCCGATCTTCTGGGAACACGAAGGTAATCGCGCGGTGCGTGATGGCAAATGGAAGCTCGTTGCGAAGGAGAATCAGCCGTGGGAACTCTACGACATGGAGACCGACCGGACGGAGATGCACGACCTGGCTGCCGACAAACCGGACCTCGCAAAGCAACTGGCCGCGAAGTGGGATGCGTACGCCGAACGTGCCAACGTCCTGCCGCTGGGAGCCTGGCGAGGAAAGACGTCTCAGGCGAAGTTCAACCGCAGGCAGAAGAAGTTCGAGCTGCAGCCGGGAGCGGACCTCTCACGGGAAAAAGGACCTTTTGTCGAAGATCGCGGCTTCAGTATTCGCGTCGAGCTGAAGCAGTCGGGGCACCAGGGCGTGCTGCTCGCGCAAGGCGGTTCATCTCAGGGGTACTCGCTGTACCTGCAGGACGGACGACTGCACTTCGCGACGCGACACAGCGGCAAGCTGACTGTCGTGTCATCGGAGTCGACTATCGCTGACGATGCACACGAAGTGGACGCGTCTCTGTCGAAGTTCGGTGAGGTTGTACTGACGGTCGACGGCAAGGTTGTCGCCCGCGGCACGACGCTCGGCAGCCTGAAGCAGCAGCCCCTGGATGGTCTGCAGGTTGGCCAGGACGCTACCGGAGCCGTTGGCGAGTACAAGGCGCCATTCGCCTTCGACGGCATGATTGACGCTGCCAGTCTGACGATCGACTGACGAACGTCCTCAAGCAGGCCGGACTGAGCGCAGCGAGTTCCGGCAGTGACAGTCCGGTTGCCGGAACTCGCTGCACTCGGTCCGAGTCTACGGCAAGCGCGGGACTGTTTGATCTGACATCGGCTCATCTCGAGGAAGCGAGAGGGCGACTTTGTCGTGCTCATGCCAACAGCTCTGACACGACCTTCCCTGGCTGACCGTCGAGCAGGGAGGATTCGCGGGCATTGCGTTTGAATGTAACGCCGCCCGCGTCGAGGCCGAGCAGGCGGAACAGCGTGGCGTGATAGTCGTAGTGGTTGACGATGTCGGTCACAGCGTGATGGCCGAACTCGTCGGTCTCGCCATACGTCGCGCCAGGCTTGAAGCCGCCGCCAGCGAGCCACATGGAGAATCCGTACGTGTTGTGATCGCGCCCGACCTTGTCGCGTCCGGCGTCGTTCTGAATGACCGGCAGCCGGCCCATCTCGCCGCCCCAGTGAACGACGGTCGTATCGAGCAGGCCACGCTGTTTGAGATCAATAACCAGCGCTGCAGCGCCACAGTCGGTCTTGCGGCACGCTTGCGGCAGGCGGCTGATGATTCCACTGTGATGATCCCAGTACTGATTCTGTGTGAAAACCTGAGCGAACCGGACACCTCGCTCGATCAACCGCCGAGCAATCAGACATCGCGTGCCGTACTCGGATGTTTCTTTTTCATGGATGCCGTACAGCTCCTGCGTGGCCTTCAGCCCCCTCGGCAAAGAGGCCTTTTCGGATTTAATACTCCGAAACAGTTTCGTCGCTCTGAATGGTCGCCAGAGCGCGGTACGTGGTCAGATCAATGCTGTTGGACACGAACCGAACACTTCCATCAACCAGGCAGAAATGGACACCGCCGGTATGCCGGCTCGCAAACGAATAGTTTTCCCACCAGTCCGCCATCGATGTTTCCGGTTTCTGCCAATGATTCGGAGGTACTGCGCAGGTGGCTGTCGAGGCATTAAACCAGAACCACCAAGTATGCCCGCTCCATTCCGGAACCGCCTCGCCCACCGCCAAAGTCACGCTCAGTCCATCTGTCACGTCACGCAACCGCGTCGTGATGGGTGGATGGTCTCCATTGCGGCAGAAAAAACCGTTGCAGAACTCCAGACCATCCGGATTTCCTGCATTCCGGCCAGCATTCGATACGCTGCCCGCCGCCGAACCCCAGTTCCAGTTGCTGCCCAGACTGCCTTTGTAGTTTGTCACCGCACGGGGCACATTCGAGTTCCGGCGGTCTGACATGACGCCATTATCATGACTGTCCGATGGGCACAGGAACACGGGCACCACTGTGTCCGCCGCCGCGTCGTTGGCTGGATCGGTCAGTGGCTGGCCGAAGCGGATCTGCTCGTACAGTGACGTCTCATCCAGGTACGGCAACAGCATCGCCATCCAACTGGCACCGCGATCGTTTTCGTTATAAATGCCACTGCCATAATTGATGGGCACGATGCTGTGCGTCGAGTGGTAATTGTGCAGTGCCAGCCCGATCTGTTTCAGATGATTCCGGCACGAGGCCCGCCGCGCTGCCTCCCGCGCCGCCTGCACCGCCGGCAGCAACAGCGCCGCCAGCACACCAATAACGGTCATCACCACCAGCATCTCGATCAGGGTGAGGCCGCGCACGCGAAAAGCGAATCTCTGTTTCATGCGTCGAATCCGCTCAGAATACTCCGAACCCCGCCGCCAGCATGGCCGAGACCAGGCACAGCAACGCCGCAGAGTAAGCCGTAAACGCGACGGCAGCCTCTCGCGGCATTCTGGCAAGCCATCCTGCGAGGACGATGCAGGCAGGAAAGACGACACTGGAAAACCGGGCATGGCCCTGCATCAGGATGCGATGGCTGTGAAATACGTAGGGAATACCAAGCAGCCCGAAAGCGGTCAGAAACTCAACAGTCGTAATCTGCTTAGCTCGCCAACCAGCGAGCACGACCAGGCAAGTGCCGATGAAGACGACTGGGTTCCAGAATCGCCAGTTGAACCATGGAATGTCGGGGCCAGACCGGCCCCACCAGGCAAGGGATTCCCTGGAGAATACATCTCTCACAGGTTGAAAGGTGACTAGGCTGAGGGCGCGCTCAAGTCCAGCCGGTTCGGCACGCTGCGCCCAGTTGTCCTGCGCATGAGCAAAGGCGAGCGGGTCGCCCACTTTCCACCACAGAAACAGCATATAGGCCATAATCCCCCACGCGGAAAGCGGCACTGACCAGAGGCCGGTAGATGCAAACTGCCTCCACGAGCCGACTCTTGTTCTCAGGTGCCAGACAAACGGAAGGATCAGCCCGACGCCCACAGCGCGGACAGCCGTGCTGGCTCCGCAGACCAGCGCAATTGTCGCGAGCGAACTCTGCTTCTGAATAGAGAACAGGAACCCAATCACCAGTAGCAGGAACAGTGGTTCGGTCGACACCGTATGGAAAAACACACCAAACGGAAGAAACGCTGTGGCCAGAAGCAGCCAGGAAGCCTCGTCGGAGTTGTTTGCAGCGTTTCGAGTCCTGCCATACCGAGCTGCGGCGATCAGAGCGAGCAGGAAGGCTGTATTCCCGAGCAGAAGCAGAGCGACACGAGGTTCAAGCCCTGTCAACGAACTGATGATCCACCCAGCCGCCGGGTAACCGGGAAAGTAAGCCACATTTGAATGCGTGTGACGATTCCAGAAATATCCGTCTGTGACAATTCCCGCATACCAGTCACCGTCCCATCGGCTGACCGCGTCCACGGCGCCGAATGGCGCCACCGCCGCCGATTTTTGTGGAACTGCTTCGACAAACTCACTTCCGAATGAAACGCCAATCCACACCACGGCACTGGAGAGCAGCCAGACGGCGATGGCTTCTACAGAGTTTCCGGGTTTGCCCCACACCGGCGCTGTCGCAATGCGACGACCTGACATACTACCGTCCGTAGAGTCGTCAGTCGGCATTTTTCGCTCCCCTGTCGCCCGGTTGGGAATACGAGTGAGACCCTTCTGTTTTCAGCGAACCGGTGTCGTCGTGCCGGGGAGTTGTCAGACTTGCAGCTTGATTGGAGACCGGGTTCCAGACCAGCACGTTCAGGCTAACGGCCTGACTCGTGTCTCGGTCCGGAATCAAACTGACCGAGCTGCTTGTGACTTCCGCCGAAGGATTGATGCTGGTAGCGGCCAAGCGAAACTGCAACCGGTGCTGCTGACGATTGTAGTGCTGATCCCGAATCTCTACGGCGGCATCTTTCGGAATGACCTTGACGTGATTCACGTCGGGAGACATCGCGATGGATACCGTCCTTTCGGGTATCACGTTTGGCTCCGCCCGAAGCAGGACAGTTTGTGGCACCTCACGGAACGCCGGCCGATTGACAACAATCAGCGATTGAAATAGCGACGCCACCCCATCGGTGATCTCAATAGGAATCCGTTCCCTTATGGGAACCCCAGGAAGTCCTCGGATCGCCGGCTGAATGCAGATTCGCCCAGCCCATGTCGTCTGATGGACACCCTCGGCAATCTGTTGCCCGTCAACAGTAAACACTGCGGATACTCTGTCGGAGGCACTTCTCAGCCTCGGCTGCGCTACGGTAGCAAGTGGTCGCGTGGCCGTTGATACCTTAACTGAAATGACCACGGATGTGTCGTCTGCGGCGACAACATCGTCCAGCCTTGTCGGCATCAGAACCAGCCGTGGCACAGTCTGGATCGGCCACTTAATTGTTGTTCGGTGCGACTTGTCGAATTCGTCTCCGATATCGAGCACGAGCAACCGCTGGCCAGCCTGCATCGGCAGACCAGCTGAAAGAGTCACGTCTGCCGATTGACCGGGTCCGAGCTGTCCTGGATCCCTGACAGCCAGGCAGCCGCAGCTTTTCCCTGTAACGTTAATCTTCTGTGATTTTGTCGACATATTACGGATCTGAATCGTTCGCGTGGCCTGTTCTCCTTGGGATTCGACGAGTACCACCTCTTCCGATAGAACAAGCTCATCTGGCCAGTTGTCTCCTAGTTCGAAAGGCCGGTTTTCTGAAGCAGTGGCATCTGACCGGATGGCTGCTGCATGTTCGTCATGCTCCAGCATCAGCCCCGCAGCAACTGCGGCCACTGGAAACAGACAGACGGCAGTCCGAACAGAAATCCTGAGTTGCTTCATTTCAGTCTCCGCATGTAGGCCACTCCTGCCGCACTGAGTACGGCCACGCCGGCGAGAGACGGCCAGAGCCAGCGAATCCGCGGTGCATCCGCCTCTTTAGCACCCGCTGCGTTTCCGGCACCGCTCAAGTCCACCAGATCCCCTTCCGAAATCTCACTGAGATCGATGCGGCCTCGCTCTCTGACTACTTCTGTATTTCTGATGCCTCCGAGCCGGGCCTTCGCTGGAACAGGATATACAAAGTCGTCATGAGTCGCTTCGGCCAGACCGGGATCCGGAAAATGCAGTTCCGTGACACCTCCGCCACCTGGACGGCTCATGTACATCCATCGAATCCGGCTGGGAACTTTCAGGCCGTCGACGAGTTGAAAATCCAGGAACCGGGCTTCAAATCCTGACTCCCGCCGTTCACCTGTGGCTGGGTCAGGAAAGGAGCTCCAGTTCGAAAGCGACAGCAGGGAGGATGGATCATCGCCGCTGAAGATCAGTGTGCGTTTACCGTCCACACCCTCACATTGCAGATGAAGTTCAATCTGGTAGTTGCCTGAATCATCGATTGCGATTCGTTCGAAGTACCCGGTTTCATTGGGACGTTTCTCACGCTCCATTTCAAATGGATCGGACGACTCACCCAGCGTCACGGGACGCACCGGCGTCAACAGCGAGACCGACGTGAAGGTACACCACGGAGGCCATCGGCGTATCGGGGAGAAGTTGCGGGACAGAATATTCAGATCATCGACGAGAACTTTGCGGGTCTTTTCGCCGTGACGCCCCATGTGCAGCCGGCCATCAGTGATTTCATCATAACCGACGTTGGTGAGCATCCTCATTGAGGCGCGTTGCTGTTCCGGCACCGTCACACCGCCAGGGACCGGTTGGAACTCTGGATTCGCTTCGGGCTCGAAACGTATGCGTAACCAGTTCTCGCGTTTTGCGATCAGCCCACCGGCACGGCGGATCCTGTCACCGGACACTTTCTGCCAGTCCCACGAATCCAGATCCACATCATCGCTGTTTTCAAACGATGCCTGTCGCCATTGAAAATGGCCTTTGAAACAGACATCTGTTTGCCATTGTGCATATCCGGCCCGCAAGGTCTCAATGACGGCCGGGTCAGGCTGTGCACCGACACAGATCGATATCAGAACAACGGCAGAATTGATTGCCATGGCACAATCCCCGCAGATTCCTGGACGGCTATTCGCACTTACTGAAAGATGTTTGTGCAACCGCTGCCGTCTCCTGCTGCGTCGCAGGTGCTCGTCGTCAGCCAGCCGAAACAGGGAGTTCCGCCCATACAGAATGGATCAGTGCGATATTCCACGAGAGTGCAGTTTGCGTGTGCGTTCGGAACCTGTTGTCCTGTCGCAGGGTCGGTTGTGTATTCAGGAGCATGGTAACACACGGCATTTGTGCCTGTCGCTGGTCGACAATACCAGTGAGCCGAAGGAGTATACATCGCCGAGACGTAAGCCTGTCCATTGCATGTGCCGGATATCGCTATGCAGCCCGCTGTTGGGCAATACGTGCTGTTCCCGAAGTCACAAATCGAATCAGTGAGCACATAGCAATCGATCGCCAGCGCAAAGGAGGTCAACAGACTCACAGAAACCATAACAGCTAACACAGGTCGCAAGACAGCCAGACGAAACCGAAAGCCAGTACTCATCCCGGAATCAGATTTCATTACAGTGCTCCTTAACTCGGATTAGAAGTGCCATACACAACAAGTTCTGTAAAACAGTCGCTTGGCGGCCGTGTGACTGACACGGAGTGAAATCCAGCGTCAAGCATTACGTGCCGCCCGGCGGCTCGTGCAATGCGTCCAGGTTCGTCGGGAAAACTCCAACCGAGCAAGGTGAGCAGTGCGCGATCGGGAGCCAGTTGAGGCGGCCACCACAGGATCAACGGTGCTCCCGGCTTCAGGACGCGATGGAACTCTCCAAGAATGAGACGCTGCTCGCTTGCCTCGAAATGTTCCATCACGCCGAGATTCCAGATGCCGTCAAGCGATGAGTCCTGAAACGGCAGGTCGCGGATATCGGCCTGCACGCCGCCGGTTATGCAGGGCTGCTGAAGAGCCTGACGCAACGGGCGCCAGGCAAAATCGACTGCCAGAAACGTCTGGTCGGGCTTGGGGCGTACTCGGCAGCTCGTCTCGCTGGTGCCACAACCGCACTCGACAAAGATTCCGGCGTTGGGAAGCAGTCGGGCCAGCGTGCGGGCCACGCAGCGGGAACGGATCTGTTGGCGGTAGAAAGAGAACGCACGCCCGGTTATTCCGTGTTCCAGACGGCGCCAGTGCTGCTCCCACTCCACAGCTTCCGGGCAAGCGTTGCGAGGCTCCCGCAGACAGAGCCGACCAGTGGACCAGACCGGAATCGCGGATTCGAGGAAGTGCGGTTTCAGCACCTGCGTCCAGTCCGGAAGTGCCCAGCCACTGGATGAGCCGGCATTTTGTTCTGAAAGAGAGAGGACCGGTGGCATGAGCGAATGCTCCTGTCAGATGTGACTGACCGATCAAGTGGTCAAAATGCTACACCCCCCCCCTCAACGAAATCAATCGTACAGGCCACGGGAAATCTGCATTTTGACTTTTTTGTTTTTGATCAAGCACTCGCATTATTTCACCTGCTGTCCGGCTCTCTTGCCCGGCAAGCAGAGACTGCGTTCCTTGCCTGGTGCCGTGTTACCGTTGTTCCTTGATTTCGGTGGCAGGATCCGATTGCTTCAGTTCACGCAGGCCGGACCGAGCGCAGCGAGTCCCGGCATGAAAAGAATCCGACGTGTCTGCCGGAACTCGCTGCGCTCGGTCCGGCCTGCGCTTGATTTGAGACCTCCGTATGAGCGGCATCATTGGCCACACGATGTATGCGATCCTCGCCGGCAAGGCGGCGGCGCAGCGGAAGCTGCCGGTGTGGCCGGTGCTGGGCCGGCATTATTCGAGCTATCTGTGCGGGGCGTATCTTGGCTGCGATGTCCAGACGATGCCGGAAGCGGTTTGCGTCGATACCGGACAGGAGGTCGGCTACGGCACGGCACCGCTGGAACGCAGTCCGCTGACCGGCGGCGAAGTGCGGCCGTGGTCGCTGGAATTCGATGGGCACGCGTATCGACCGAAAGAGATTCACACGCTGTTTTACGGGCGGGCGCATCTGGTGTTTGGCTGGGCGCCTGCCGAGCGGCAGCACACGGTCCCCTGGGATCATCTGGCCGATTACTGCGCAGCCGTCGTCACGGACTCGTTTGAGCTGTTCGGTCCGGGCGAACGCAAGCTGGCGTACCTGCTCGGCTGGATGGCTCACATCGTCGGCGACAGCCTGATCAAGTCCGTGCAGCCAGGCATCGAACTGCAGTTACTTGACGGCAAGTACACACCGCGGAACCGGCCGATTCAGGATCTCTTCGAGTACCACGAGGTCGGCGTCAAAGAACTGCAGCTCAACTGGCCGGCGCTGCTGAGCGACCTGGCGGAAACGCCGGTCGAGCCGATTCAGTTTCACTCTATGAGGGCCGCTCAGCCGCGCGGCGAACTGGCAGCACACTTCCCGAACGCGTGGTCGCCGGACCTCGCGCCGCTGCTCGGTGTCGTCCTCAAAGAAAACCGCCGCTACCAGGCGATCCGCAACCCGCGGCTCATCGAGCAGTACCGTCTGCGGAAAGTCAAAGGCGAATGGCGCTGCAGTGAGGAACTCAGCCGGCAGACTGGCGGTCTGACTTACGCCGAGATGATCGCACTCGCTGAACAGGCCGACCTGCGGCACGCTCTCTGGACAATGGGCGAAGCGATCGCCGGCCTGTTTGAGCAGGTCATCGAACGGGCTCCAGTGCTGCAGTCGCTGCCCACAAGTGACGGCCCGACGTGGGACGAGATCACGTCGCCGTCGTCAAAGCGATAAGGTGCCTCGACGCCGCTCGAAACGAACATGTTGAATCAGTCGCTGCCGTCGCCTGGTGTCCTGAATTCGCTACCGTTGGCCACTGGCAGTCTCACGCGCAGGATCTGCTCGAGTTTGAAGAATTCCTGAGCCGAGACCTCGACGACGCAGTTCCGTGTTCAGGTTCGAGTGGTCCGATGAACGTGGAACTGGGACATCAAACGGTCAAGGAGTACGTGACGAGGCGAGAAGTGCTTACACAATGGCTCAACGAGATTCGTCATCGGCGGGAAGCTTCATACCTTTGTGTGAGTCCGTCTGCATCGGTCGATCATTCGACGTCATGCTCGACGACGAAGCGGAAGCCAACTTCGCTCGACCGGAATTCGCGATCGACGATCCGGCGCGAGGCGATGCTTGCCGCTTCGGCCGGGCTGCCCCAGCTTGCTCCGCGGACGACGCCATCTTTGGGTGACGTCTCGGCCCGAACCCACTCGTAAACATTGCCGACCATGTCGAGGAGTCCCCACGCGTTCGGAGCCTTGCGACCAACGGGCTGCGCTGCCGATTCCGCGTTGGCACTGAACCAGGCAGACTCGGTCAGTCGGTACTCATCGATCAACGCTGCGTCCGCGACCCGCCGACCGGCTTCCGCCGCGTGCTGCCACTGCGACTCGCTCGGCAGAGCGACACGCCAGCCATCGGGAATCGCCCCTTCGCGGCGAAGCTGATCGGTCAGATGTTCGCAGAATCGCTGCGCGTCGCCCTGACTCACGAAATAGACCGGCACGTCATCGGCCTCGTTGCCGATCGAATCCGCTTCGACCGAACGGCGCGCCGCCAGATCACTCAGCGATTGACCGGTCACGGCAGCGAACAGCGCCTGCGTGACTTCGGTTTCGAGAATCCAGAAACCGGAAACCGATCGCGTGTCTCCGGGTTTCGATTCGGCCGTCGCGCTGACCGGAACCCACCGCACGGCGATCGGTCCCCAATTGCCGACCTCAAACTTCAGTCGCTGAGCAACTGACTGACCGGCAAAGCTCAAATCACGAGCGAACGTTCGTGCGACATCCTGATCGCCAAGTTTGATCGCTTCCAGCCGCCGCCGCGCTGGCTCGTAGCGAGCAGCCTGCCCGCTCAATTCGGCGATGGCCGCCTGGACCCGACGCGGTTCGTCGGCGGTCGGCTTCATTTTCTGCGTCGTCGTCAGTTGCTCGTACGTTTTCCGCTCCGCAGCAATCTGCTCCTGCAGACCGCGATACAGGTCGACCTCAATTTCACTCAACCTTGTGACGGCGGCCACGAGCGTCATCTCAAGCTGCACAAGCTGCTGATCGTGTGTGCGAACAGCCGGACTGTCCGGACTGAATTTCCGAAGCAGCGCCGTTCGCTGCCGTTCAGCCTGCGAGAGCTTGTCCTCTGCTTCGCGAACGAGCGTCTCGGTCTGCTGACGATCCTGGCCGGACAGTCGCTCGATACGCGTCGCGAGTTCCCGTTCCTGTCGAGCGATCTCGACCGCCGACGCCGTCGCGCTGCCGCCGATCTGCTTCCAGAGCTCGAGTTCGCTGCGGAATTCTTCGGCCTGTCGACCAGCCTGACTCGCGACCTGCTGTGTCGTCGTCAGTCTGCGGTCAAGGTCTGTGAGTCGCTGCGCCAGCGATTCGCGGTCCGCTTCCTGCTCGCGCTGCCGTCGCGCCAGCAGATTCAGCTCCGACTGCAACCGGCCGAGTTCTTCTCGCGTCTGTTGCAGGTCGCGTTCGGCCCGGTCGAGTTTGCTCTGCAGTTCGCCGCGGCCTTTCAGCGCCGCAGTAAGCTTCGCTTCAAGCTGACCGGTGATGGTTCGTGACGTCGCCAGTTCCGTCTGAGCGGCCAGTTGAGCTGCTTCGAACTGCATGACCTGGTCGGCCAGTTCGTCCCGTTGCTCGGTCAGTTCGTCGAGCTGCATCCCGCTCCGCCGGTCACGGTCAGCAAACTGCGCAGCCAGCTCAGGACTTTTGAGTTCGCGCGTGATGCGCTCGTTGAACGTCTCGTTCGTTCGCAGCCAGTTCTGCAACTGCTGCTGCGCCGATCCGTACAACCCGCCGGCCTGCGACCAGTCACCAGCGTTCCACGCAACTGCAGCAGCACCGTCGAGTTCTTCGATGCGTTCAAATCCGTCGAGCATTCGCAGCCGCTCGGCCACTTGCGTTTTCAGATTGAGGAACCTTTGTCGTGACCGGACAGCCGACGCCGCTTCTGCGTTATCGCTCACCAGTTGCGCGAGATCGCGTTCGAGTGCCTGCAGTGACTGCCACGCTGTGTCGAGTTCCCCCGAATCAAGCTGCTGCCCGGTACGCCGAAACCGCGACTCCAGAACAGCGAGCCGTTCCGTAATAAACCGCGAGTCACGTGCCCACGGCACGCTGCCGAGTACCTGCCTCAGAGCAAGTCGTATCGGCACCGCTCGTTCGATCCCTCGGCCCGCCTGAACGACGAGGTTCAATTCCCGCCGCAGTTCCGACTGCAGCGCCGCGGCCTGAGTGTCATTGCCGGACGCAAGCAGTTCTGCCTGTCGCTCCTGCAGCCGGTTCGCTCGATCGCGAGCCGCATCCAGAAGCGGATGCTGGAGAAACTGGAACTCGGCAGCCTGCTGTTCCAGCACCGCGAGTCGCTGCTGGTCTGCGTTCTGATTTGAGCGACCGAACCCGGCCCAGCCAGACGCGTTCAGCGCGAGCGTTACCGCGACAGCCGCCAGCATTCCGAGAGCAGCTTTCCATAGACGCTGGCGACGACCGCGGCGATCAAGCCAGCGCGACAGGTCCTCAGCGACCTGCCCGGCCGATTCGTAATACCGATCCGCGACTGCTCCGCGTTCGTCCGGCTGACGCAGCGCTTTAGCAATGACCTGCTGAACCGGTGCCGGAACACCAGCACGCTCCAGTTCCAGAGACCGGTTTGCGGATTCATGGACGGCGGACGTCCCGTCATCGCTGCGCGCCGTTCTGGAATCTGTTTCGACATCCTTCTCGGTCAGGATCCGGCAGGCAATCTCCGCGGCCGGGCATAAATCGCTGTAGAGATCGAAGCTTCCGGGAGTCGACGATCCACGAACGTGAGTGACTCCGGCGGGCGAAGTCTCTTCGACCGGCGCCGACCGCGGCCAGCTTCGTGATTCAAGCCGGCGTGATCTGCCGAAACTGAGCAGTCGAATCTGACCGGCTGCCGTTACAAGCACGCACTCGGGAGACAGGCCGCCGTGCAACAGATTGCTCGCGTGCAGAGACGCAACTGCTGCGAACAGGTGACGGACCAGTTCGACGCGGCCAGCAACGTTCAGCCTGCAAGCGGCCTCGATGATCGGTTGTCCGTCAATTCGCTCCATGACGACAAACGGCTGCATCTCCTCACCGGCGACGCTCGTCACATATCGTGGCAGCAGATGATTCGGCACAAACTCGGATGCCAGCACCCTTCGTTCGCGTCGAAACTCAGTCAGCGCCCGACGATCATCCGGATCCAGCAGCACCTTGAGCGCCAGTCGTCGCCCGGTCCGCGAGTCTCGAACATCAAAGACGGCGCGTCTCGACGATTCTGCCAGTTCTCCGAGGATCTCCAGCCCGGCCCGGTCAATCGCGCGCCGTGTTCCTTCCCAGAGCAAATCTTCGTCGGTTCCGTCCAACATCGGCTCCCGCCTGACCGATCGCTGAAGGTGTCGCGTATCGTCCAGAATGACCGCGGAGTTGCCGTGCAGGCTGCCTGTCATGACGTCCTTCCCATCTGAATCGTGATGCGACCGGCTTCAGCACTCGGCCAGCAGAACCATCCGGCTATTGACGTCAGCAGACGTCGCCTGGTTCCCGCAGTTCAACGGAATCGGTCAGGACAGTCGGCCAGAAACTGAAAGGCCCGGCCAGCCGGCGCAGCGCTGCCGAATCATCATTCATCCGGCAGAACGCCGCTTCCCGTCCAGTCTTTGCATCCGTACGGGAACGGGAGTGAGCACAGCCGGCCGGGGATCCGCGACTGGATTTCTCCATCGCCACGCTGCGCTCGTTTGCCGCGTCTCCGTCCAGCAATGTCGCTTCGACGCTGGAACTCCTTCGCAGATTCCCCCCTATCCGGCGGCCGGCCCGAAAACTCAGCGATTCGGGCCGTGGCGCCAGATGTGGTATTGAGTCCAGCCGCGGCTGCTGTGCTGGCCGGGCCAGGCGGAGCCGGATTGCGGCCAGCGGCCCTGATCGGGGTCGACAGTCTCGCCGGAGAAATGGAACAGGTGGTCTGCCGAGGTCCACTCGCCTGCGTACCACTCGTCGTCGTAGCTCGCCAGACCGAACAGTTCCATGATGAAGCGGAAGCCGCGCATCACGACCGCAAACGCGACGGCCATGATCAGCCCAGCGACCAGCAGCATCGGGCCAGAGCCGAAAATCGGTTCGAACTGTCTCCACACAGGCTTCCAGAACAGGATAACGATCAGAGCAGCCAGACTCAGATAAGGGCCAAACGGCAGCTCGCGCTGACGCCGAGACAGCCACGTTGCGGCGACAACCGTCAGGGCGATCATCGGGGCCAGAAAGAAGACAATCAGTGTCGCCTGCCAGCCGAGGAAGCTGCCGATCAGCGCCATCAGGATCACGTCGCCAAAGCCCATCGCCTCGCGGTTGAGCGCCCAGAAGCCGATCAGCCGTACCAGCCAGACAATTCCTCCGCCGATGATCAGCCCGGCGAGACTCACCGCCAGGCCGTGCAGGTGCGGGTAAGCCTCGATCCACTGAGGAATCGGGTTTTCGAGCACCAGCCAGTCGAGCGAATCCGGCAGCAGAAACCGCAACTCGTTCCCGATCCGCATTTCCTGATGAAACACCGGCGTCAGATAGAGCACCGGAACGAGCGCCGCGCCGACCACGCCGACGACCATCGCGGGCAGTGTCGATCCGTCGGGAATAATCCGCAGGTCGATGTCGATAAAGCTGGCGACGAACAACGCCTCGACCAGCACCAGGTGATAGAAGAACTGCCAGTGCAGGATCGCTCGCGGCGTCAGACACCAGTGCGGCAGCCACGACGCTGCGGCCACAGAGCTGACCGGCCCGTGCAGGCCATGCACCATGCTGTCGTTGAGTGTCGCGTGAAATCCGTCTGGAATGTGCATCCAGTAAAGGATCACCCACAGCAGTCCGTTGGCGAATTCCAGCAGCGGATAGCGGATTGAAATCCAGCCGCGGCAGTGGTAGCAGCGACCTCGGAGCATCAGCCACCCAAGCACCGGCACGTTGAACCAGATCGGGATTCCGTGGCCGCATTTCGGGCAGCGGGACTTTGGCGAGACGATCGCGCGAAGCGACTCGAACAGCCGCTCCTTCGTCGGGATGCGGTAAATGCAGACGTTGAGAAAGCTGCCGACGACCGTCCCCAAAATGAAGAGGTACACCAGGCAGACGATCATCGGGTACCCGAACGCAGTCAGCACGGCTGCGTCTCCGCGACGTTAAGCTGGTCGGCCAGACGTTCGAGGATATAGTCGGCAAGGCGTTCGAGCGTCGGTGGTTCCGAATCGCCCGGCAGCGGCTCATCCGTCGGCACGATCAGCGAAGCCGTCTCGCGATACAGCGGTTCGCGGACAGCCAGCAGTTGCTCGATCTCCGCCAGTCCGCCGGACGCCGTCAGATTCGGACGCCGTTCAGTTGTTGTCTCGTCGCTGTGCAGCCGCCGGTCGATCGTTTCCGCGGAGGCTTTCAGCCAGACAACCGGTCCGGCTGCAACGAGATCGCGCCGTGTGTCACGGTTGAGAATCGCCCCACCGCCGGCTGCCAGCACCAGCCTGTCCTGCTTGAGCAAGTCGACCAGGACTTCGCGTTCGAGCTTGCGAAACGTTTCCTCGCCGCCTTCCTCGAAGATCTCGCGAATGGAGCACTCGGCCGCACCTTCGATTTCGACATCCGCGTCGACGGGCACCCAGCCGAGCCGCTCGGCCAGCGGTTCCGCCAACGACGTCTTTCCCGTTCCGCGGTAGCCAATCAGAGTCAGAATCATCGCAGCAGATCCGGTTGCTCGGCGTGAGATATTGCTCGGTGTGAGTGTCACGGTCGTGGATCGTACTGCCGAACTCTGGTCGCGACGAATGCCTGTTTCGAGACGCTTTACGTCTTCTCAGGCTGGAGCATCAGGAATCCCCGCCACGCGTACGAAACCCCGCTGTAAACCGTGATCGCGACGGTTGCCCACAACAGCACGTCGCGGCTCAGCAGCATCCAGTCCTCGCGCAGGTTCGGACTCAACGTCAGCAGCGCGACCGTCACCGCGACGCACTGCAGAGCCATCTTGATCTTTCCGATCCAGACCGCAGAGAAGTCCTTGCCGGACTGTTCGAGAAACGACCGCAGCCCGGTGACGAACATTTCCCGCCCGACGACCGCGGTCACCATCCACGCGTTAACGCCGGACTGTTCAGGCCGCTGCAGCAGAAAGATGAAGGCTCCGCAAACAATGATCTTGTCGACGAACGGGTCGAGGATCCGGCCGAGCGTCGTGACCTGCCCGTACTTCCTGGCGATCCAGCCGTCGATGGCGTCGGTGGCGGCGGCGACGGCAAAGACGACCGCCGCGGTAATCCAGAAACCTTCGTAACTGATCAGCCCAAACAGAACGAACGCCAGCAGCAGTCGGCTGAGCGTGATCAGGTTCGGCAGATTCAGCGAACGACGATCGATCGGCGCCGGCTGATCGGGCGGAATCGGCGGTGAATTCGGGGCCTCAGTCGACGACATGCGATTAACGGATTTCAATGAACAGAGCTGCGGATTCAGATGCGAAAGAGCGTCGAGTGTCGCAGATTGACGCGATCAATCAACGCTCGCACGCACCGAACTCAGCTCACTTCTGCGGATATCCGTATCGCACCGGCAGCGGATGTCCGAGCGTGTCACCGTTTGCCTTGAATCCGTCACCGTTGATATCCACATAGACCGGGTTGGTAAACGCCGCTGGCTGATGCTGACCCCAGCTCGGACCATGCACCTTACCCAGCGTCGAGTTCTCGCCACCGACTGCGACGATCAGGTGCGCGTCCTGATCGAGCTTCAGCCGCAGCTTTTCCTCAAACCGGACAACTCCCGACTTGAACCGGTCCGGGTGAGTCGCTTTGCGGAAGTGCAGCGGCTCGTGGATTCGCCCATTGACCAGCACGAACAGCCGGTCAACTTCGAGCCAGTTCGGACACTGGACGGTGACGTCGATCTCAACCTGTCCGGACGGGGCTTCGAGATCCTGCCCGGCAATGACCGCTGCCGAATCGCCGACCTCGCGCATCGTCACATCGAGAAATGGGCCGTTCGACATGAAGAGGGCTCCGGCCTCGGCGGCGCGGACAACGTCGAGCGGTTTGACGGCCGCCGGATTGTCGGTCGGTGACTTGACCCAGTTCCGCAGCCAGCCGGATTCGTGATAGTTGTAATGCGCGTCGGTATTGACGACTCCCACCCATCGCCGCCCCTGATTCAGAAACTGCAGCCAGTTGAAGATGCGATTGTTGCTCCTGTACGAGCCGCGTTCGTCCGTCGGGACAAGCTTCAGGATCTCCGGAATCGGATGAATCTCAATCACGTCGAAGTGCGGCAGAATCCGGGCATGGCCTTCGTCCGGAATCCCGTCGCCGTTCTTGTCGCGGAACATCCAGCCCATATCGGGATGGTTGATCTGGACCAGTTTCTCGCTGCGGTTGTCCCACAGAGCGAGCCGCTCGACCTGCCGTTCGATATCCGTATCCGTGACCGGCCCACCGCCGTCCTGCTGATGCGGATGGCGAATCAGCGGAAACGCATTCTGATGGTTCAGCGGCAGCGGGCTGCCGGTCAGTTCCATCCCGCTGCACGAACTGATGAACTGGCCGATCTGCAGCCGGTCGATGTGCGGCTGGTAGGTGTCGATGCGGTTGTGCTCGGTGCAGGGAGCGAACTCGATGTGATCGCAGACCAGGTTCAGCACTCGCCCGAGCTGACTGCCGGTATTGTCTCCCGACGGAGAACTGTGACTGTGAAAATCGCTGCTGATCCAGCCGGTCGAATTGACAACGCGTTTCAGCTTGCCGGTCAAGGGCGTCGTTTTGCCAGGCTGGACTGTGATCTCAGTAAAGATCGCGTCGAACTCCGGACCGTGACTGATCACGACGTCGAACTGGCCTGGCGGCAGAGTCTGCATCAGCTCACCGTGCGCCGCATAACACAGTCCTTTCACCGCGAACGATGCTGTTTCAGGACCGTACCACGGCTGCGCCGTACCTTCCTTCGCGAGGAATTCGATTTTGCACGGAATCGGCTGGCCATCGCCGTCAGTGATGTGCGCGTCGACCGTCCCCGGCTTCCAGTCGTCACAGATCATCGGCAACTTCTGCAGCCGGGATTTCGCGCCGACAGAAACGATCGGCGTACCACTCGACGGAGTAATGTCGACTCCGAGTGCCTCGACGTTAACACGATAATCACCGACCGGCAGCTTTGTTCGAGCAAGACCGTCGTCGCCGGTCAGTACCACCCCCCAGCGTTCTTCGCCGCGATGAATGACAACCCGAGCGTCGCGAATCGGACGCTTGAGGCCATCGAGCGCGAAGAACTCGACTTCGCCGACCGGCTGCTCGTTGATCTCCGCATGAATCGCGCGCACGTGCGGCAGGTCCGTGCCAGGATAAATCCGGCGAGTCAGCTCGAAGCTCTTGCCGGGTTCCAGCGTGACTTTCTGCTCGACCGTGTCCGACTCGTACTTCAGTGTCGAGGTGCGAGTATTACTGTTGGTCTCGACGACGAACCCGACCGGCTGGATGCCGCAGGCCTGTCGCCAGAACTGATCGTGAAACCAGAACAGGTCCGTGCGACCGTTCGGCGATTTGACGGTGTCCTCTTTTCCCGAGTCGACTCGCAGATCGTCCGTCAGCGGGACACTCAGCGCCTTGTCAGACTCGTTGGTAAACCGGCTCGTCACTTCGACGAACTTCGCATCCGACGCCAGCCGGTACGTGACCTCGACCGTCGGCCGATCGTCCGCACCATCGGCTCGCACTGTGACCGCACCGTCGCTCGTCGTGACGGCCCCGTCACTTAGTTCGACTGGCTTGCCGTCTGAAGCTGTCGACGCGGAGCGATACGGAAACTGCCTCGCTCCGGGATAGAACGCTCCGAGCTGGTCGCTCTGATTCCAGCGAACGGCCAGGTCGATCAGGCAACCGCCGACATCGCGCACCGTCATATTCGCATTGCGGCTAGCCAGCGGCTGGGCGATCACTGCGACCAGATGATCGTTTCTCAGAACGAAGTCACCGATGATCGCGTCGACCTCCTTGCCCTGCGGAGCGAACTCGTCCCAGTTCGTCGCGTCAAGCCGGGCAATCTCCACCTGCCCAGGCTTACTCGATGACGCGTTGATCGCGAGCGCTGCCCCGATCAGCACAACAGTCAGCAGACCAGCCAGACGCTTCATTCAATCTCTCCGTCAGTTTTCTGATCGACGATCAGTTTGACTCACCGGGCTTTAACAACTCTCGACTCAACCGGCCGGGCAGGTTAGCTCCGCCCCTTCCGCCCTCAAAGCCAGACGAACCCTGGCCACAGAACAATGTGCCACGGAATCATGATTTTGTGGCGATTGATTCTGTGCGTTTCCGTGACTGGTCAGCCGCCTGTGATTCTGCGACAACGCGGGAGCCGGTACCGAACCTTGAAAACTCCCGCCCGAACTCAATCAGGAGTTTCGTCCCGATGTCTTCGCGAATCTTCCTCGCCGTTTTGCTTCTGTCCGCTCTATCGCTCACTGTCCAGGCCGCTGATTCGACCGCGTGGCAGGCCGGCGTTGCCCGCGTTGTCATCACGCCTCCGCAGCCAATGTGGATGTCCGGTTACGGCGGCCGGGATCACGCGGCCGAGGGAGCGATTCACGATCTCTATGCGCGAGCGGCCGCCGTTCGCGACGCACAGGGGGAGACCGCGGTTTTCATTTCGAGTGACCTTGTCGGCGTGCCGATCAAAATGGTTCGCGCCGTCTCCGCGGTTGTCGAGCAGAAGCACGGCATCCCGCGGCGCAGCCTGATGTTTACCTGCTCGCACACGCACTGTGGCCCGGCCCTCGATCACATGCTGAGCTTCATGCTCGATATGAAAGACGCCGACTGGCAGCAGGTTCGTGACTATCAGCAGTGGCTGAATGGAAAGATGATTGAGCTGATCGACGCGGCGATCGCGGACCTCAAACCGGCAAGGCTTTCCGCGGGCAGTGGACGTACAACTTTCGCCGCGAATCGTCGAGCCCCCAAAGGCATCGGCCCGTACGACCATCAGGTGCCGGTCCTCCGGATCGAATCTCCAGACGGCCAGCAACTGCGAGGTCTTGTCTTCGGTTACGCCTGCCACAACACGACGCTCGGCTTTTACAACTGGTGTGGTGACTACGCCGGCTTCGCGCAGCTTTATCTGGAAGATCACCATCCAGACTGCGTCGCGATGTTCTTCACTGGCGGCGGAGCGGACCAGAACCCGCTGCCGCGCCGGACGCTCGAACTTGCCGAGAAGTACGGCCGGATGCTCGCCACCGCCGTCGATGACGTACTCGACGACGGAGAACTCAAACCCGTCACCGGTCAGTTGAAAACCGCATTTCGCGACATCGACCTCGCCTTCGCCGCGCTGCCCTCGAAACAGGAACTCGAAGAGACACAAAAGACCGGCAACCGCTACCTCAAAAACCGGGCGACTAACCTGCTCAAACAATGGGACGAGCACGGACGACTTCTCGAAACGTATCCGTTCCCCGTCCAGGTCTGGCAGCTCGGCGACGGTCTAACCTGGGTGGCGCTCGGTGGAGAACTCGTTGTCGAGTATCAGCTCCGGCTGAAGCACGAGCTTGGTGACGGCCGCACCTGGGTCACCGGTTACGCCAACGACGTCATGGCGTACATCCCGTCCGAACGAGTGCTCGAAGAGGGCGGCTACGAAGGCGACAGCTCGATGATCTACTACCAGCTTCCATCCAGGTGGAAAGCCGGTCTGGAACAGCAGATCGTCGACACGGTCCACGAATTGAATCGTGTGACGCAGGAGTAGTTGCTCACAACTGAGCAACACCAAACGCTCCGAAACCGCCTTCGGGTTCAGCGACCGCACTGATTGCGGCAGGACGTCCAAATACTGCGTTGAAAGAACCAAATGTCGAGGCAGGTCCGTCGTTGGCGAGCTGAAACGTCGGTCGGTCGCTATGGCCAGACTGCATCCAGGCACGCTGAAAGGCCGGAACCACGTCCAGCTTCAGAAGCTGGTTTGCGTTCGCATTCATGATTGAGGTTGTCTGCCCGGCAAACGATCCAGCAATTCGGCTGGTAGCCCCAGCGGCGACGCCGTTAGCCACGGCGGCAGGGAAGACGATTCCGACTTTGACAATCCTGACTCCAGGTGCGACCTGATCAGTCAGCCGCTGGATTCGCCTGACGAGTGTTGTCGCGACCGTGTCGATGTCCGCATCAGGCGCTTGAATGACGGTGTCTGTTGCGAATTCGTCCAGCGGGTTGCTGGCACTTGTCAGCAGCGGTGTTGAGGCATCCGCGTGTGGCTCAACCACAGACGTCGACGCCGTTGGTACTGAAGTCTGATGAGTGCAGATCATCCACGGGTCACAAGGCTCTGATCGAATCAGGACAACCATCTTGATGTTGCTGCCTCCAATGTCGATTCCAACCGCGACTTCACGTTCTGATTCGTTAACTGTCGATCTGGCGGAAGGATGCACGCTGTCGCCGCTGATCGGATGAGTTGCCGCACACACGCCTTTCCAGGTGGAGTAATAGCACGTCGAGATCACTCCCAGCCCGGTTGCGTACGGAGTGCCTTCGAAGGCATATCGGTGACCGGTCGTAAGCGGCAAGGCTGCAGTGGTTGCAGCAATTGTTGAGGCGGTGAGGTAATTGCACTCCTGAAACCCGGCCGTCATCGCCTGATTGACGACGACCGCGCACGGATATTTTGCAAGGAACGAATTAACTGCGTCCGAAGCTTTCCAGACGACTGGAATCGGGACGGAAGCGAAGGGGCGACCGTCGAACTCGACATTAAACGAAGGGGCGTCCGGGAAGCAGCGACGAAGTTCGTCCATGATCAATCGATAGGCACCAACCGGAACGTAGCGGCCAACCGTCTCGCGTATGTCGTCGTCATCGATCAGTAACAGTTCCTGTTCGGCGCATCCGATCATCGCGTTGAGCAGGTCCGCCGAGTACTCATCCGCATTTTCTGCGATGCTCCTCAACATGCTCGTCAATCGCCCTTCCAGTCGTCGCTCATCGGGCCGGTTGACCAGAAACACGGGCACATCAGGAGCGATTCGCGTCACATCATATCCATACTTTGCACATCGAGTTCTGATCTCATCAGCAATCAGGCTGGGCATTCCTTTGAGTGGCCCTCCGGCAAGCCCCACCGCGCCGAAATTAATGTGTGGCATCAGGGTCACAATCAGGTCCCCGAGTCCGCGCCCAAGCAGGCGGAAGACTTCACGTGAACGCCGACTGGCATCCGATGGCAACCTGCCCTTCAGTGCCGGTGGAGCCTCGCCGTCGTTGCCAATGGTCGCGAGCCACCGAACTTCAAGCGGCAACTCATCAGGAAGGTCGAGCAGCCTTCGGCCAACCCGCTCCAGTGCGGCTTTGGCGAGTTGGTTGTTCGCGGCCAGGCCGTGAGGAAACAGAAAACCTCCTGGTGGAACAACATTCAGGCACACCTTGCCTGGTTCACAGAGGTGTGACCAGGGACGACCGTTCTCAATGACGGCTCCGGCGATGCCCGTTCCCATCGTCAACTGCAGCATCCGGATCTGCGACAGGGATTCGACTGTCGTGGTAAGGTCAGCCAACGGGACATTGTTCTGTTCGGTCATCTTCCGGCTTCTTGACTGATGAATTGCTGATAAGAGCATTGGCCGCCAGCGTTATGGAATCTCCGATTGTGAAGAGGCTGATTCTGCTTCCGATTGCAGGCCGCATTGATTCCACGTGTCCTGATCCAGCCATGCCCTGAAGCGCTGTTCGTCATCCCGACGGAAGACAGCCGTCAGACACCCGGTCACTCGTGCAGGAGTGGGGCGGATCTGAAACCTTTGACGATCACACTCCGTCAGATAAATCGATGGAACTGTCGTGGCGATCCGCAGTTGACGTCGGAGCATTTCAAATGCGACGTCGTAACCTGTGAGGCAAATGGGGTTGTCCGCAGGGACAGATGAGCATGGCAGTGACTGCCTTGCGTCTGGCACGAGGCCGTTCGGCGATCTTTCGGGGCAGGCAAGTAAATCCAGTTGCCATGCAAAACTGCCGAATTCCCATTTCACGCGACGCACCGGCGCAGAGTCATCGAACGGGCGAACCGACACCGCCTCCCATTGACGGAGCGAAATGGAAGCCAGCTCAAGGCCCTCCCGATTTGAAACCGTCTCGCTGTCAGTGTCGGTCTGCGGCTGCCCATTGATGCGGTTCAGCAATGCCAGATCGATTTCTCTCGAAGCCAGTGACGAGACGACATCCGCTGAGCGGCGATATGCGATCCTGGGCGCTGCCAAATCGCGCCGCAGGATGTACTCCGTCAGCAGCATTCTCGCAGCGGTTCCTGCAGACATGACCGGAAAGCAGGTACCTGCCAGCTCGCCATCGTCGGACAGCATGTGTCGCGTGACGCGAAACACTTCCGCCGGCAGCACCAGACGCCCATCCTGGATCCATTCAAATTCTCCCTGCAACTGCTCGTTGACTCGATCCCGCAGCCGATACAGCAGCGTTCGCTGAATCTCCAGTCGGTCTGCCACTTCGCGCATCGTCGACGGAACCTGGCCTGATTCAATGAGCAGACGCAACTTTCGCAGCAACTGCAGATCATCCAGGGTGAGCGGCATTCTGACGCGTCCGGCCCCGGTGCTGCGCACAGGTGAAGCGTCTATGACCGGTTCAGCATCATTGTCGGTGTCAGACATTGGAAACCTCGACCGGTCGCCTGGCTTTTGTGGAGCTGATTCGGGTATTGATGGGCCGTCCAGTCTCAGATGGCTTTCAGAAACGGGTGGGTAAACGTGTCAACGTATCCGCCGGCATCGAATGCAAGAAACACCGTGCCCAACTCCCGCTGGTTTGCCGCGCCGACAAGCAGCTTCTCCTCGTGAGCTTCTGGTTCTCGATAAGACCAGCCGACCGACCCGGAGTTTTCGAGCACCAGGGCTGCCGTCGCCTGAAAGGAATGGGCAAGCAGCCGGCTGATCCTGAGCAGACCCCCGGTCGCGGCCATAAACAACAGGCTGCCATCGGGCATCGCTGCAGCTACGGAATGGAGCAGCCGATCAGATGTTTCAGCACGGTGGGCTTCTGCGGTCTTTCGTAACTGTTCCGCGAGAAGATGATCTTCGAGGCCTGTCGTTTTTCCGTTCACAAATACATCACTGAGTTCCTGCCAGGCGGGAGGCGGCGGCCCGAACATACCGTGCGGATGAACAGAGAATGAATGTGCAACATCCGAGCAGTTGGCGAGCAGAAAATCTTCCGAAATGGTCCGACCTGCCGGAAGCACCAGAGGAATTCCGGTCACGATGTCTCCATCGTCCTGTTCCGCCTCTGAGCACGGAACGATGCGTCCTCCAGCGACAGATGCCTGCAGGACCGGCCAGGCTTCCGAAACAGGCGTATCTCCCGAGCGACGATACCAGTGGCCATTGATACGAACCTGTGAGCCAGATTCATTCAGACAATTACGTGCACTTAGAACCAGGTGGTGAGCAGCCACTCCAAACGGCCTGATGTGATTCCTCCTGGTCAGCACACTGTCGGGGTAGTCACGGCAGGGAAGATCGGACGCCTGTGTATTTCTACCCAGACTTTCAAGCCAGCTTCCAGCGATCGAGCCAGAACTGCGAAGGTACCCACGGGACTTTTCTGGCCACTCCTGGCGCCCCGGGAAAAGGACACGCAGTGGTGTGCGAGCAGGTATCCGGGCAAGGGAAATGTGGGCAATATCGAGCATGGCGATACTCCTTTCGTGTCTGCCGTCATGGAATGTACTACGAATAG
This sequence comes from bacterium, assembly GCA_016124895.1. Lineage (GTDB taxonomy): Bacteria > Planctomycetota > Planctomycetia > Planctomycetales > Planctomycetaceae > JAPOLP01. The sequence continues at coordinate 33,429 of WGMU01000069.1, read as the reverse complement.
TGCGAATCTAAAAGGAGATTCTTAGGTTTTCCGTCTCTTTTTTTTGAGAAATGTCCTATTTATGAGACTTCATTAGCTGTTTCTTCAGCGCTCGAAACCGTCTCCATCCTGCCTCATAGCCTTCCACTTCGTGCAGAAGCTGCCTTGCGACGTCAAGTTCCAACGATGCTTCTAGCAGGCAGGCTGCGCTCTGCTTATGACCCAGTTCACTTTCTGTAACCAGAAGTTCAACTTTCTCCAATTGCCATTCGATCTGATGACGTTTCAATTCGCACGATTCGATCAGATCGACAGCACAGGCAAGGTCCCTCCTTGCCTCATCCAGGTCAGTCCGACGCCGATTGAGGGCGGCCCGCGCAAGCCAGGCACTGGCAATGAACTGGTACTGGCCAGTCGCCAGTACGGTCTGCAATCCCGCATCCATCAGTTCCACGGCCTGGTGACTGACGGCTCGCCCTGAAGATTGGTCTCTGAGATCAATCGCCCGTGCATGCAGAACCTGCATCAGCCCCAGGGCCAGCGGATAGTCACGACAGCATTCGGTCATCAGCGGCTCTTCACAGCGTTGGATCACAGCTTCGAACTCACCTCGGCTCAGCAGAAAATGGCCGTGCAGGTAACCAGCGAGTCCATAGAGCTACGGAACTTCCGGCTTTTCACCAGGCCGCTGCGTTCCAGAGTCCTTTCGCGACCAGCGATCGTAGACGCCGGTCTGGTCCTGTTCTGGATGAGACGTTGCAGATTGCTCGGCGGGGGCCGATGCCGCTTTATCATGCGGATACGCTCCTCACCCGTGCCCGGCTATTTGGCGTGCTGTATGCCCGGTCGGATGAATCCACAGGGCCGGTTCCCACCGGCCAGTCTGCGACCGAGTCCGGCTCAGCGGGTGGCGGCAACGAATCGGCCGGTGGGAACCGGCCCTATCCATGGGACAGTTCGCCACAGGATGATCTCCGGGAGGCGCGGCGGCTGATCGAGAAGCGCGGATACTGGCGACGGAAGGAAGAGCTGGAGGACGCGGAAATCGCCATCTTCGGTGCCGTGCTGGCACGACGGGCTGAGCTGTCGGGTCACTAAAGTAGGCACCTCGCTCCGCTGAGATGCCTACTGTTGGCAATTAGATATCCACAGTGTGCAAAGCTTCCAGTGCGCCAAACATCGGTGCGATTGAGACAACGTCGAACGTTCGCCGGTCCTCCAGTTTCAATGTGGCAGGCCCCAGGTACAATGGCCAGTCCTGTTTGACGCTTCACCTGCTGAGCGGTTCTGACCGCGACGGGATCTGCGATGTATCTGCGAATGGCGAAACGTGCGCTGCTGGAAACCGACAAGCGGCTGCTGTGGAAATTCCTCTGGAACATGGGCGTCAAGGGGACGCTGTCGGTGGTCAAATTCAAGCGGCGACTCAAACGCGGCGATTTCTTTCCGCCGTTTCTGTATGTCTCGGTGATCAACAGTTGCAATCTGCGTTGTCAGGGTTGCTGGGTCGACGTCGCGGCGAAGCAGGAAAAGCTGGACGTCGAGACGATGGGGCGGCTGATCGCCGACTCGAAGAAAATGGGCAACAGCTTCTTCGGGATCGTCGGCGGCGAGCCGTTCATGCACCCGGAGCTGCTGCAGATCATCGAACAGCATCCGGACTGCTACTTCCAGGTGTTCACGAACGGACACTTCATCACGGACGAGGTCGCGAAGACGCTGCGGCGGCTGGGCAACGTGACTCCGCTGATCAGTGTCGAGGGCAACGAGATCGTCAGTGACGAGCGGCGCGGTCGTGGCGGCGTGCTCAGCAAGACGATCGAAGGCATTCAGAACTGCCTGAACAACAAAGTCTTCACGGGCGTCTGTACCAGCGTCTGCAACACGAACATCGACGACACGCTCAAGGAAGAGTGGCTCGACCGTCTGATCGAGATGGGCGTGCTTTACACTTGGTTTCACGTGTACCGGCCCATGGGACCGGACGCGTCGCCGGAACTGTGTCTGACGCCGGAAGATCAGCTTCGCATCCGGAAGTTCGTCGTCGAAATGCGGGCGAAGAAGCCGATCGCGATCATCGACGCGTACTTCGACGGCGAAGGACGGGCGCTGTGTCCGGCCGCGACGGGGATCAGTCATCACATCAACCCGTGGGGCGGCATCGAACCGTGTCCGATCATTCAGTTCGCGACGGACAATATCCGGGACGAGTCGAAGTCGCTGCATGAGAAGTTCAACTCGCCGTTCCTGAGCGACTTCCGGAAGCTGGCGGCTGAGACGACGCGCGGCTGTATCGTGCTCGAACGACCGGACCTGCTGGAAGAACTGGTCGTCCTGCACGACGCCCCGGACGCGACGGCTCGTAAGACAGCTCTGGCCGAACTGCGGGCGATGGAAGTGCGGACGTCGCAGTTCAATCCGGGGCACGAGATTCCGGAAAAGAGCCTCGCTTACCGATTGATCAAGCGGTTTCTGTTCTGCGATTTCGGAGCGTACCGCGGAGCGGATCATTCGCAGTCGGCCGCTCCGTTTGTGCTGAAGACCCGCGACGAGGAACACGCACCGCCGCAGCCGTCTGGCGTCACTGCAGAATCGGCAACGGTCGGTTGAGGTTTCTGAACCGAAGTGGCCGCGCGACGTTTTGCGGCCGGTCGTTTTCGCAGCACACGTTCGGTTGTCGACGCCGCCGATTCCTGTGATGCTCAGCCGTTGCGTTCAGAACTCGACATGTCGTGCCCGCTGTTCCGGCGGGCGAACTCGAAATCATAGCCCGCGGTGAGACTGTCGCGTCGACGTCGAGCCGGGGTGGCAGTCACGGACTCTGATGGGAACTATTCATGTCTGAAGAAAACGCTCCGCAGGAAGCTGTTCACGGGACCGAAGCTCCTCACGAAGCTCCTCACGAAGCTCCTCACGAAGCTGAGCACAGGCACGCACACGGCGCGCCGAAGAAGATCTACCTGATCTCCTATCCGAAGCTGGTCTTCCTGTATCCGACGTTTATCGCTGCGGTCGTGTGCGGGGTTCTGACGTGGATCAACGGGAATCAGCAGACCTCGTTGTCAGAATCCTTTTCACTGATCTTCCTGGGCGTGATGACGCTGAATCTGGTGGTCCTCACATTCGACTTTCCGCGCACGACATCCCTGACACTGTTCTTCTTTGTGGCGATGGTGATCATGGGGCTGTACTTGCTGTTCCACTTCAAGCCGGACCTGCTGCCGATTGTCGGAAAAGCGATTGCTGCTCTGAAACCATTCGCGAACTCGTCGTTCTTCTTCCTGTTTGCAGCGATTCTGTTCGTCTTTTATCTGGCAATCCTGGTGGCCGTCCGGTTTGACTACTGGGAAGTCGGACCGAACGAACTGCTGCATCACCACGGGTTTCTCAGCGATCTGAAACGCTATCCGGCTCCGAATCTGCGGATCGATAAGGAAATCAACGACGTTTTCGAATACGCGTTGCTGCGGTCCGGCCGGCTGATTCTGCATGCCCGGACCGAGAGCCGGGCCATCGTGCTCGACAATGTCCTGTTCATTAACAGCAAAGAGCAGATGCTCACGAAGATGCTCGGTTCGCTGCAGGTTTCGCTGCGGGACGACGACGAATAGTCGTGTCGCCAGACGCACCTGCGACAGGCACCTCGACAATGCGCGGCCTATTGATCACCGGCACGGATACCGACGTCGGCAAGACGTACGTGACGGCGCTGATTGCGCGTGAACTACGTGGTGAAGGAGTTCGCGTCGGTATCTGCAAACCGGCGTGCAGCGGTGCGGAGATGATTAACGGTGCGCCGGTCTGGAGCGATATCGAGCAGCTTGCTGACTCCGCCGGAGTCGACAATCGCGAACTGATCTGTCGACAGCGGTTTCTCGCTCCGCTGGCACCGCCCGTCGCGGCGGCACAGGAAGGATCGTCAGTTGACGACGACCGCTGCCGCCAGACTGTGCTCGACTGGGAAGGACACAGCGATCTGCTGCTGGTCGAAGGTGTCGGTGGTTTGCTGTGCCCGCTGACGGCGACGTCCAGTATTGCCGACTTTGCCGCGTGGACAGGATTTCCGCTGATCGTTGTCGCGCGGCTTGGGTTGGGCACGATCAATCAGACACTGATGACCCTGGAATGTGCTGCTCATCGTGGGCTGCGCGTTGCCGGCGTCCTGCTGAGCGATGGTGACCAGCTTGCGGCGACGCCTGCCGGGCAGACGAACGCTGAGGAGTTGGCTGCTCGAATCGATGTCCCGCTGCTGGGAATTGTGCCCTTTGGTGCGGATTCCGTCAGGTTGCGGGACGGGACAACCCCGGCAAGAATTGCGTGGAACCAACTGGCGGATGGCTGATGGCCCTCCGCCTTTTTTGACGGCAGGCTGTGAGAACAGCCGCGAGGGTCACTGCCCGCGGAGAAGCTGATGGCGTTTGAAGTTACTTGCAGCCAGTGTCACGGCCGGCTGATGGTCGAGCAGGCCGGACAGATTGTTGCGTGTCCGCACTGTGGCGCTCATCTGGCGATTCCTGACGCAACAGTGTCCGCGCCGGAGGGAACTCCTGATGCGGCCTCTGACGAGTCGCCTGAGACGGCTGGCGAGATACACGCGCCAGCGGAGACGGCTGTGATGAGTGTCGACGAGTCAGCCGCCTCGCCGGTTGCCGCCCAGGAAACTCAGGACGAGATTCCAGCGTTCACTCCGCAGTCCGCTGCTGACAGCACAACGATCGATTCTGCAGGCGATGACGTTGAAGTCACCGCCGGGACTCTGGTCGAAACTGAAGCTGTTGTTACTCCACCGGAAACTGTTGTTACTCCACCGGAAACTGTTGCTCCACCGGAAACTGTTGCTCCACCGGAAACTGTTGCTCCACCGGAAATGCTGAGTGCCGACAACCCTTTTTCAAACGGCGTTCCTGGCTTCGCCGCCGGTTTCGGTTCGGCCTCCGGTCAGGACAATCCGTTTGCCGGCGGAGGTTTCAATTTCGGAGGCTCAGATACTGAGGCGATGGCAACTGTCGACGAAGTTGCGCCGGTCTCAGTCCAGGCGACTGCTGACCCAGCAGCGGAAGACTCAGTGGCATCGGCAGGCGACGAGTCAACAGATGAAACCCCTGACACCTCGATGACTGACGTCGGCGGTGATTTGACTGAGTTCATGTCGGAGTCCGTCGTTTTCGACGCGCCCACTCACGATGACGCACCGGACTCGGCTGACGTCACCGCGCCCTCAGACGATGTCGCTCCGGCAGAACATGCACAGACCGCGACGTCCGTGAGCCCCGCGACGGCGAGTGCGACGTCGGCAACTGCGTTTCAGCCTGCCGTTTCCGCTGCTGACGATACTGTTCCGCGTGGCAGGTACGTTCTTGTTCTGAGCTGGGCAAGCGCCGCGACGATTGCGGCTCTGTTTATGGCGTACCTGCTGACGACCGCGCAGACCAGCCAGCTTGAGAGTCTGCCTGACGTCAAGCCGCCGAAGAAGGGCGACAAGATTGTCTACCAGCTTGTGCCCGAAGATGCTGAGATGCCGCCCGGTCATGTGCTGACGCTTGGCGAATCGCAGCAGTATGGCAATCTGAAGGTCACGGCAGTGCGTGTGACTCGCGGCCCGATTCAGTTTGAGCATTACGACGCCGGTTCCAGACGCGAAAAGCAGGACGGACCGGAAGTCCTGAAGCTGTGGCTGCGGTTCGAGAACGTGTCGACGGATCAGTCGATTGCCCCACTGGACGAACTGGTGTTTCAGCGCGACGACCGGGATTTTGAGAACGTGCGATCGAACACCTTTCTCGCGCGGGTGTCGCAGAAGTCAAAGTCCGGCAGGCGGCTGATGGTTTACGATCTGAACACGGCTGGAGACTGGAACCTGAAAGCGCAGCAGGTTGGCTTTGAGATTCCGCCGGGCGGGGAGCTTGAAACTTACATCCCGACGACACCTGACGGCCTTGATGCGGTTCTCGGCAGTGATGATCAGCTAGTCTGGCGCGTTCACTTCCGCAAGGGATACAGCCCGAAAAACTACGGTGTGACGACGGTCATCGAAGTGATGTTCCGTGACGCGGAGATCGAGTCCGATTCCGCGGTGGCCGGGGGAGCAGCGTCTCAGCCGGCAACGCCTGACGACAGCCGCAATGCCTGACCACAGCCGCAATGCCACTGGTCCTCAAAGTCGAACGGACAGTGAGATGACGGACGCTGTTCCACAGACCGAACTTCCCGAACCGCTTGATGTCATCGCGGTCGGTGCGCATCCGGACGATGTGGAGATCGCGATCGGCGGAACGATTGCGAGTCTGGCTCAGCAGGGATATCGCGTTGGTATCGTTGATCTGACCGACGGCGAGCCGACACCTGGCAGTCCGGGGCCGCATGTTCGCCTGGAAGAGGCTCAGACTGCGGCGGAGATTCTGGGGGCGGCTGTCCGCATCACGCTCGACCTGCCGAATCGGAAGCTGTTCGACGGCTTTGAGGCTCGCGTCAAACTGGCGAAGGTCTTTCGCCGCTATCGGCCGCGGCTGGTGCTGGGGATTGCGGGCAAGACGCCAATGGCGTCGCCGGATCACTGGCAGGCCTCTCAGATCACGGATGCCGGCGTGTTCTATTCCCGGCTGACCAAGTGGGACGATCAGTTCGACGCGCTGCCGGTTCACGTGATCCAGAAACAACTCTGGTATCCATTGGGACTGAGGTCACTGGAGCCGCCCGGCGGCTCGGGTTCGTTTGTCGTGGATATTTCAGAGACGATCGACCTAAAATTGCAGGCTGTAAGGGCCTACCAGACCCAGTTTCCCCCCGGCAAGGAACATGTTTTCCGAATGGTCGAGGGACAGAATCGGTATCTGGGTTCGACGGCCGGGTTTGAGGCCGGGGAACTGCTGATCTGTCCGACGCCACTGGGAGTCAAGGATCTGGTCAAAGTCGTCCTGCCCTGACAAACTGAATCGAGCCTACCGCTCCTCTCCCCGCAACTACCTGCCGACTCCGCCTGACAGACTGTCGCCAATGCTTAACCTGAAACACGGTCACCTCAGCGTTACCGGCAATTTCCGTGAGAACAACGAAGACGCCTGTGTCGTTGACGATGCCGGTCGGTACTTCATTGTCGCGGATGGAATGGGGGGACAGGCCGCGGGCGAGAAGGCGAGCGAGCTGGCGACCGAGATCGTTCCGAAAAAGCTGAAGTCGCTGATCGACTTCGCGGCTGATACCGGTGAGAAGGTTTCGCAGAGTATCGATGCCGCCGTGACCGAGGCGAACGCCGAGATCCTCGCGTTGAGCGAACTCGATCCCAGCTACCACAACATGGGAACGACGATTGCGTTTATTGTCGCGTCGGCCGGTCGGTTCTTCGTGGGTGGGATTGGCGACAGCCGCGTCTATCAGCTTCGAGGCGGCGCGATGCAGCAGTTGACGACGGATCATTCGCTGACGCAGGCGCTCGTCGATGCCGGCACAATCAGCGAGGAAGACGCGGCGACGCACCGTTATCGCAACGTGCTGTACCGCTACCTGGGCTCAAAGGAAGGCGGCACCGGGGCAGAGTCAAAAGAAGTCGAACCGCAGTCCGGTGACCGCTATCTGATCTGCTCTGACGGAGTCACGGACGGCATCGGCGATCAGGAAATTCGACGGTTGCTGTCGTCAGTTGATGATCCACAGCAGGCGGCCGAAGAGGTTGTTCAGGCCGCGCTGGACGGTGGCTCCAAAGACAATGTGACCTGCGTTGTCGTGCATGTTTCCTGACGCGGTCACTTTGTCGCGCGTTACTGCGTCTTCTGCTCGGCCCATGTGCCGTCCCACGCTGCGGCGGATTCTGAAAACGGCGTCGGAGCGGGCTTCTGTTTGAACAGGCCGGAATTGCTGACCCAGTCAGACAGCGACTGGCAGCCGGAGGCCGCCGCAGCGGCCAGCAGGAAGATCAGTCTGAGCTTCTTCAACACGGCGTTCTCCTGATGAGCTGTCAGACAAACGCTGGCTACTGGCCGAGCTGTGCTTCGGAACGCAGCGCGTTGCCGCGTTCGAGCAGTTGATTCGCCGGGACGAGTTGTCGCGGACGCAGCTTGAAAAAGAAGTCCTGCTGATCCTTGATGCGGCCCGGTGAAAAGTGATCCGTGATCAGGTCCAGTGGCGGGACCTGATACCAGGGACGCCGCAGTTTCACGTAGTGAGTCTCGATCTCGTAGCCGTCCTTGCGCAGCGTGACCTCTTCCGTGCCGTACCAGGTGAAATCGAACGAGGCTGGCGAATAGCCGATCTCACGATCACCCACCAGCACCTGCGCACCCGGCGGCTCTGTCCGGATCGTGGCGCGACGATGCACGCAACCGGGCAGCGTCAGCAGCAGCGCGAATACCAGAACGAAACGCCGGCTGCCCGCGCTACGGCGGGAGGCTGTCGTGTCGTGCGCTGAAATCGAGTGGCTGAAAACGGGCATGTGTGTCTCACGTCGGGCCGACGTTGCTGGAGTGAGTTCCGCGGTCAGTTCTGGTCGAGTCCCAGGAGTGAGTTCATCTGGCTGGAATAGGGAGTGCGGGGGCCGAAACGTGGTTCGAGGGCGATCGCCACACCAACGCTCTCTTTGCTGCGGTCGTAACCCAGTCCGAAGTGGACCAGGAAGTCGGCTCCGATTCGTGTGAGCGTAAACGTCTGCCCCTGATTGAATCCCGTCGCCAGGTTGTGAGCGGTACTGCCGGTCGCGACCCATTTTTCGCTCATCAGATAACTGGCGCTGGCCGTCGCGATCCGGCTTTCAAAGCTTTGAGCCTTCACCTGGCGGACGCCGAGATACAGGCTGCCGCGAGCACTGCGCTGTGTGAGCAGGCCAACGTTCCACAACTGCTGGCCGCCCTGAAAAGTGTCATACAGCGTGTTGGCCAGCAGCGCTGTTCTGTCGCTGAGCAGCCAGGAATAGCGAGCTGACAGCAGACCGAAGTCCTCGCCGAAATCGATCCCAGCCGGCGCATGATGGCCGGCGTTCGGAAAGAACGAACCTTCCAGATCGAGCGTCATCCAGTCGCGAATCCGCATATCGGTCGGCGGTCCGACTTTTGTCTGCAGTCGGTGATGCCAGCCCAGTCGGAGCACATTCAGGTCGTCGATCAACTCGTGATACGGCACGGAAACCATTGAGCCAGCACCGGTCCGGATCGCATAGCGGCGCTCGTTCAGGAAGTTCGGAACCACTCCTCCAAACGTGTTGACGGGAAACCGCTGCCGGAACCGTTCCTGCGCGTTGTCATCCAGGGCGTTGTACTGAGCGATCTGCGAGATGTCTTTGGTCGAGTCCGTATACGAGTAGTCGAAGTCGAAGACCATGCGGTGCGCGAGGCCGTTGAGATTGAAGATGCGGCTGCAGAAGTTCGGAAAGGCACGCCACATCGTCAGGCTGCCACGCACGCCGGCCATCCCGACGAGTCGCTGCAGGTCGTTACCGGTCAGATCGTTCCCCCAGTAAGCGGCTTCGCCCATCAGGTACGGAGCGATGATGAACGGCCCGAAGTTGAACGGCATCGTGATCTCGTGCCGTGACATCGTGACCAGTCCCTGCTGGTCCGCGAAGTACGGAATTGGAGTAAACACATCGTTGGGGTCCGTCGGACTGGCGGCCTGATTCAACTGCGCATAGCCGGCCGACGAATGACTCGTCCACGTGATCGGACTGCCGAACAGCGGCTCGCCCAGAACGAACAGATCGCCCTTCGGGTACCACTCGGTCATGTTTTCAAAGTTGTTGGTCTGCGGCTGGGTCAGCAGGCTCCACGTCAGGTTCTGCAGCTTCTGCTCGACGATCAGCCGCGTCTCGTTGTCCTTCTGCTGATCGAATTCGTTCTCGTAGACCTGCTCCAGAAAGTTACGATCGCTGACGTAACCCGACTCGGCAAAGATGGACAGGCTGTGCGGAAAATCGTGCCGATGCCGCCACAACAGTCGGCCGCGGTTCGCGTCGGGGGGGATCAGACTCAGCCGGTCCAGCCCCAGCCGGTCAGTGCCGCCATCGTTGATGTAGTAACCAAGAAACTGCCCCTTGTAGGAGTCGCCGGGGCCGAACAGTTCCGCGCCGTCGTATTTGCCTTCGAGCCCGCCAGCCGGGCCGCGCCGCGACAGATAATCGATCAGCAGACTCGAACTCAGTCCGTCCGGGGATTCGCGCGAGAAGAGGTAGAACGGGTCCCACGCCGTCCGAATCTGCGTCCCGAACTGGCGGTTCGTCTCGACAGACGCGCTCTTGATCGGCAGATGCGGATTCTCAGCCGGTCCGGCGAGGTATGGCATATAAAACAGCGGCGTTTCGTTGAGCACGAAGCGGTTATCAAGAGACGTCACCCAGTCGACTTCGCCGTCGTTGAACTCGCCCGTCACCGGATCAAGATACCCGCCCTGCGATTTGACCCACGGATCGACGACGCGCGGCTCGAGAAAGATGTCGCTGGCTTCCAGTCGGTAACCCGGTTTGCCGTGGTAAGAACCTGACAGCCAGGCATTCTTTGCATGAAACGACCGCTCGGCGAGTTGACGAATTTCAGCAGCCCGGACCCGCACAAAGCTGCCCGCCTGCGGGACAAACATTTTCAGTTCGGCATCGAGCAGCACCGCGCGACGCTCCCTCGCGTCGTAGTACGCCCGGTCGGCTTTCAGAGTCGCGTCGCCCTGACGAATGACGATGTTGCCTTCGAGGTAAACCTGCAGCGGAGTATCGCGGGCCTGAAACTTTTCGCCGCCCTGAGTCAGCTCAGTGAAGTCCTGATCCGCGGTCCAGATAACTAGGTTGTCGGCAGCCAGTTCGATGGCATTCGGATCGGCGAGGCCGTCTGATCGTGGCGAGTCGACGTTCAGCTTGATCCCGCCCGTCCCAATGCCGATCTGCTCGACCGGCGTTGTCGTCGTTGATCGCTCCCACTTCAGCGAGATCGGCTGACCGGTCCGCGTGTAGATGCGGAAACGGCGGAGCGGACCGGGGCTCTCTTCGAGCCGCCGGCTGGTGTAGTAGTAACCCGGCGGCGGCAGTTCCTGAAGCTGAGCCTGGCGAATCGCACCATTCGACGAGCGACGCCGCTCGCTGGCACGATCAAACAGCGGATCACGGATCGGCTCGGCATATTCACGCGGCCAGCGTGCCTGAAACGTCGTCCCGGCTTCGGTCCAGAGTTCGACAAAGTACGACGTCTGTGGGCGCGTCGAATCCGGCCGGATGATGCGGACATCGTCTTCGAGGTACAGCTCGATCCGGTAGCGTCCCTGATAGTGGTTCTGCCAGATCACCAGTTGCCGTGCCGTGTAGACAGCGTCGCCCTGCTCGACGCGCCCGTTGCCTCGGAGCACCGCCACGCTGGCACCGTCGGCCGTTCGCCACTGATGCGCAATGTCGCCGGAAATGCGGATTGGCTGCTGCAGAGACGCGTCCGCTGGCGGCTCGTCCGCCGAGATGACTTCTGGTTCCGGCCACAGGCGCAGTCCGAGTACCGCCAGAGCGACCAACGCGCACTGAACGATCCGCCGCGACCTCGCTGATAGCGGGAAACGGCCCGTCACGGGCACTCCGGAATTGTTCGGTAAGGAGAGAATCGTTCTGCCGAATCCATTCGACAGGGCCAGACCGGGCTGCCGCGTCAGGAGAGGAAAGGTCGACGCCACAGACCCATCGGCCGGAGGGAGAGGCTCCGCCTCCGATCGAAAGGGGCTGGAGTATAGGACCGCTTTGAAAATGCGATCAATATGGGGTTGCGCTGCAGCGATGCCGCCAAAGCGGCGATCTCACTCCGCCAGGTTGACCCGATCAGGCAGGGACCCACGAACTCAGGTCAGGTGTGAGTCGACCCGTCCTCCGGAAAGGGCTTGACCAACATGCCGATTGATTCTGCAGCCCGAACCATCCTGTGGGGGATGAGCGAACCTGAACAGGATTGTTCGCGTTTGACTGTCGAAAAGCGGAATAACGTATGCGCTTGAGGGCTGCCGCTCTGGAGATACCACGCGGCCCGGCGCAACCCTGATGGCCAGTCGAGGCCCCCTTTGGTTACTCACCGGCCGCGATTGCGACATCTTTCACGTCGAACGGGACGTCGACGACGCTGACCTTTGAGTTGAGTTTGACTCGCAGTCGCACGTCATCAGGGAACGGGTTGTCCTTGTCGACAGATGCGGACCAGGTCACCGTGACGGAACTGCCAAAGCCGGACGTAGCCGTCGAAAAGTTTCCGACGGCGTTTCCATCCGCATCGATCAGTTCTGGCGTTCCGATGCCCTGGCCGACGCCGCTGATCATCTGTTGAGACTGCTGATAATTGCCGGGCGGGTTGACCCACTGGATCGTCCAGGTGGTCTCACCGTTTTCAGTGGCCTCGGTAAACTTCAGCTCGAAGCCCGCCGCCGCCAGTTGCGGATTGTTGATCGTCTGACCGAGCAGCGATTTCACGTTATCGACGATCACTTCAGAACTCTCTTCCACCGCGAACAGTTTTAACTTGCCTTGAGCCGACGCGATCGCCGTTGGTGCTGCTTCCGGAGGTGCGATTCGGATGGTGACTCGGCAACCGTTATCTGGATGTTTGACAAAGAAGTCGTCGCGGTCGATTGTGGCGACTCCACTGCCAAACGTTCCAAACGGCAGCCCGTCGCCACTCAATGCCAGTGCCGTCCCATTGTTGTCTGTTGCCGCCTGCAGTTCGATGTAACCGAAACCAGACGCTTTGGCGGCGTCGTCACCGACCAGATCCAGATTCAGTTCGACCGGCTTGATCTGTTTGCCATCGACGAACTCGGGAAACTGAGCCATCTGAGCCGAAGCGGTGATCTGCAGACTGCCAGCGGGGCGATCTGCCTGCGGTGGAGGAGCATTCTTAGGTGTTGTTCCCGGAGTGACCGCGCCCGGTGGCAATGCTCCGGCAGGAAGACCGCCGGGACCGCCACCCATCAGCGCGCCCATCATGAGTGCCGGCAGCATTTCTTCGAGGTCTGCGGCCAGCTTCTCAATCTGACCCTGAGAGATTCGTGTGCTCACGGCGAAAACGTCGTTGCGTGCTTCACCACGCGTCGATCTCAGCAGGCTGTCCACAAACGGGACGATGGGTTCGGGAGCCGCGAACTTCGAGAGGTCCCATAAACCTTTAAGCTCAACGAGAACGTCGGCGAAGGCCACGTTCATCTGTTTGGCTGCTGAACTGTCGACGCTCAACAGCGACGCCTCGACTTCGATATTGTCAGTGACGCCGATCCCGACCGCGACGGCCAGTGCCTGATCCCTGACCGCGGCGGCCAGCGCATCGAGCCCTGGTGAACCAGTTCCGTTTTCGGGAATTGCGGCTGTCAGTGCGAATGGATCAGCCGGAGCAAACACGATGGCGATCTGCTTCGCGGGGTCGACGAATGAGAACTCCGGCCGCGGCTGGCTGGCGGCACCGCGGTCAATCGCTGCCTGCAACGGGGCTTCGTCGGCCAGAACGAGCGTCTTCAGATCGGCGAGGTAGATGCACGGAGCATTTTCGGGATCGAGTGAGCTGTAGTAAGGCTTGCCATTGTGCGAGGCCTTTTCGAACAGTTCGGGCCTGCTGTCGATCGCGGCGGTATCAAACGGAGTGCGCGTTCGAACAACGATGATTGCTTTCTGGCGAGCTTCCAGCGCGGCCGTCTGTCCCGCTGCCAGTGCCGCTGGGCCAGCCGCCGCCGCTGGACCGACAGTGGCGGCCAGTTCACCGACGTCGGTCAGGCCGATGGTCACGGACTCGACTCCGGATGGATTGAGTCCGGTCGCCGCTTCCATCTCGGCAATAGACGCCTTCACCTCGTCTTTATTGTGAAGGGATCGCAGCAGCGGCGCGTTCCAGATATCGGCAACGCGTACGTGAATCAGGACTTCGGTTTCCGGAGCCAGCCAGGCTGTGCTGATTGTGGCAGCCGATGGAGCTGCAGCCGGTTTCGCGGTTGATGTCTCAGCGGAAGTGGCGGGCGTTGTCACAGTAGCGGCGGGAGCAGGCGGCGCGTTCAGTGCCGACTGAGCCGTTGCGCCGCTGCCGGATCCCGGGCCGGCATTTGTGCGGCGTTCGAGCAGCGAAGCGATCATCTCGCGTCGCTCGACTGCCGCCTGCTGACGCAGTGCAAACAGCGCCGCGCCACGCTGTTCTTCCAGCTTTTGACGCACCAGTCCCTGCACACGTTCCAGTGCCTGATCGACGTCAATCTGATTGCCGGGTGTAGTTTCGAGCGCCACTGCCCGTGCAAAGTCTACCTGTGCATCGTCCGACCGATCGAGCTGCTGCAGTGCGAGGCCGTGGAAGTAGTAAACGCGCGGGTCAGTCGATCTGCTTTGCAGAACAGGGTCGAGCAGTTCGATCGTCGAGGCGAAATCTCCGTCGAAGTAGGCCGAGCGGGCTGCCGCGTAAAGCTGCTTCTGTGCTCGTTCACTGCGGTAAAATCCGGCCTGCAGATCGCCCTCGCGCCGAGCCGCTCGGCGGTACTTCTCCAGAAGCTGCCGCGCCGGCCCCTGCACTCGTTCAAGCGATTTCGGAATGTTGGCGCCGCTGGAGCTTTTCACTTCAAGCCGCGCTCCGGCTTCAAAGTCAATGGCCGCCGCATCCTGATCGCCGACTGCGTAACGTGAGAGACCGCGGAAGTAGTAAACCCGCGGATCGACCGACTCGTCTGAAATCAGTCTGCTCAGCAGACGATCCACCGTCGCATAGTCGCCGCCCTGCCAGGCCGTCAGTGCCTGACGGTATGTCTGAACTGCGGACTCAGCAGCGACAGACACGCCTGCCAGAAACAGGCTCGCCAGAACAGCGGCGACCAGGCAGAACGTGCGGAACGGGGCGACTCGAAAATACAGACACAGCATTGGAAGGCCTCCAGCAGGAGCCGTCTGAAGATCGAACATCCGTCGGGATTCCGACGGATGTCAGTCAGTCGTCCGGCGGCAACGGTCAGCGCACACAGCACCGCAGCCTGAAACCGGACCAGTGATTCTATCCATGCCCGAACCACCTCCCAAGCAGCGAGTTGCTCCCGCAGCAACTTCCGCCTGACCGATGAGTATTGTGCCGGGCAGGAAAACTGCTCCAGACACGCCGGCTGTTTCGGTCAACAGGATTCACCAGTCCGCAACCGTTCTGCCGCAGAGCAGTGACAACAAAAACAACAGACGCTTCAAGATGAAGCGTCTGCTGCAAAGTCGTATTGAATGTGACGTCAAATGTCGCCATCTGCCTGTCAGAACGGAGGCAGTCTTTCGCCGCCATGAATCGTCATCAAAGCCTCGAAGACTTCTGGATCGATGCTCTGCGAGACGAACCGCACCGAGCCGTCCATCATCATCACGTTGACGCCGCCGGGGAACGGGCCACCAATTCCGTCCGGGCCGTTGATGTACGGCTTCTGCGTCAGAGCACGGATTGTCGAGTGTCCCCCCTGCGCCCAGTTGCCGTGCCGTCCTGTGCTCTCCGTCACGCCGATCGTGTTCGATATTCCGTCGGTGATATCACGGAACGCTGTCTGACGGTTGTAGCCGAACGCGCCGACCCGCTTGTCCGTAATCGGAAGTTCCTCGGCTCCCTGTCCAAGTCCAGCCATGCCCACATAGTGCGTGTGCGGCTGCCCCTGATCTCTGTCCTGCGGATTGAGCAGCAGTGGAACGACCGAGCCGGTTGCCCGCCGGTTGCGCTCGCTGTTCCAGGCTGACTTCCTGTCAATCGATCCAAACAGCGACGCCTGATCAAGAAACGGCAGGAGCGAGACCATCCAGCTCAGACGATCGGCCGGTTTCTCAGCCGAGTCGACGATCGTCCCTGTGGGTAACGCTTTGTAAACGTCATGGTAATTATGCAGCGAAAGCGCGATCTGCTTGAGATTGTTTCTTGACTGAGTTCGTCGCGCCGCCATTCGTGCCTGCTGGACGGCGGGCAGCAGCAGCGCCGTCATCACGCCAACTGTCGCAACGGCTCCGGCTCCGCCCGCATCACCAATCAGCGGGATCGATGGCAGCGACGAGCGGCCGTACCAGCGGAATCCGGCGCCGTCAGACGTTCCCACGATCACATTGGGAAACAGCGGCTGCACGATGACTTCGGTCGGTGGAATCTCTGCCAGCTTGAGCGACAGCTCGGTTCCTGGGGGAAAAAGTTTCGACTCAGTGATGGCCTGCTGGGCACCGATCGCCAGCAGCGGAGCATAGGCCAGCAGTGAGCGGTATGTGGCCTGCGGATCGGAAACCGCGATCGAAGTGAACTCTTTCGGCATGGCATCGAGTGCTGCCTGGACTTCGCGCGATGGTTGCCAGCGAGGCAGCTTGCCATCAACGCGCAGGACAAACGATTCGACAGTCTGCGGAACGAGCCCCAGAACAAGCCAGTTGTCATCGACGACCAGTCCTCCGGCTTCGACGTTTTCCATATGAAACGTGATGATCTCGCGGCCATGTTTCTCTGTGCGGATCGCTTCAAACTTTCCACGCGACATTGCCGCCGTCATGGCGAGAATCTGGTTCACTGTGCGTCGCAGTCTGGCGGCATCCTTCACCTCGACCGCCACTCCGCAACCGCCAAACCACAGGAAGTTCTGACCGGGTTCAACAAACGGAGTGACCACGTTGCCCAGCGCGTCGAACAGATCGGTTTTCGGGTCGAAGCCGATCATCAGTGGCAAGGAGTCGAGCTGCTGCTCGAACTGCTGCTGCACTTCCGGCGGAGCGGCCTTCAGGCCATCGCGGATTGTCTTCAGCAGGTCGTCGTAGAACTTCGACAGACTGAAACTGATCGCAGCAAAACCCGTTGTGCCGGTCGGCAACGGCGGCAGATCGTCGAGCGTCATTTTCTCGTGATCGATCAGCGCGAGCAGACCACGACGTTCGCCCTCGATCTGCACCGTCGTTTCGCTCCACAACGCGCGATCCCGATTACCGCTCGCCAGGACAATTGCTCCGAGGTTGTCGAGCCCCAGTGACTTCGCGGCATCGCCGATCGTCATCGGACCTCCGTCCGATCCCGGCACGGGAACCGGCAAAGGCATCGGGGCGTAAGTGTCACGGATACGTCCGAAATCGAGCCAGCACAGCGTTGTCTGATCGTAATCCGCTTTGTGCGGACCGAACTCCTGCCACAGCGGACTGGAGGTGAGATTCGCCGCCGAACCCGACATCACCTGCAGATGATTCGACAGTGCTCCGATGCCAATGGAAACCGCCAGATGCCCGCCTTCGTTCCACAGAGCGACTTCGATCCCAGGCGAATCCGGGATCAGCGATGACCAGATGGTTCGGCCGCTGACTTCGCGTTTCTGAATGCTGAGCCGCGGCTCGCTGCCAGCCAGCGCGACGATCGCCTCGGCGTGCTGGCCACTGTCGGGCACGATGAGCAGCCCCTGCGGCAGCGGAAGCGGTGGCCCGCCGGGCGCCGGTGGCGGAACGGTAATCGCCAGCGCACAACCCTGTTTCGAGACGGCTTCCAGCAGACTCGTGAAGAGTTTCTGCGGCTCACTCGGTTCGCCGGACTGCTGGCCGAGCTGCTGCAGCGTCTTTTCGATCAGCGGCATCAGTCCAGATTCGTACAGCGCCTCGTACGCCGCCGTCTTCTGATAGCTCGCCACATGCTTCTCGCTGCCGTCCCAGCGGACAAGCAGCACGGAGTCACGCGGCAACAGTTCTTCGACCGGCTTCGGTGCCGCCACCTGGGCTCGGCCATGTTGCAGAACCGTCAGTGACAGAGCGACAGCACACGTCCCCAGCAGCAATCCCCAGCCCCAGCGCGCAACTCGCGGCGACATCACAGCACTCCTTCGACAGGTGACGATTCAGGCAGCCCCGCTGACAAACGCTCGAACATCCATCAAGCGTCGTCAAGTCCCGGAATCGAAAAGTCGATTGTTGAACCCGTTCGTATCGCGGTCTGTCGTCGACGCATCCGCTGCCGGCTCGAAACGCCTCTCGTTCCGCTCCTGCCATTCAGTCTGTAGAGTTCCGGTTGAATCGATACTCTGACAGACTGAGGTTGAGAGCCTGAGACGGAGACCATACTGATGCGCGGCCCTGCGAATGTTCCGCAGCCCATCCCTTATCAAGGCAGCAAGCGGCAGCTCGCACCTCAGATCCTGCGTTACTTTCCGGACCGGATGGACCGGCTGGTTGAACCGTTCGCTGGTTCTGCAGCCATTTCGATCGCCGTCGCCGCGCGTGGCCGTGCGAAACGGTTCTGGATCAACGATGCCCATCAACCGCTCATCAGCCTGTGGCAGGAGATCGTCGAGTCTCCCGAACGGCTCGCTGACGAGTACGAGCGACTCTGGCACGAGCAGGCTGGTCGCGAGCGGGAGTTTTTTGACGAAGTCCGCGACCGCTTTAATCAGACCCACGGTTCGGCCGACTTCCTGTATCTGCTGGCCCGCTGCGTGAAAGCCGCCATCCGGTACAACTCGAAAGGCGAGTTCAACAACACCCCGGACAACCGGAGAAAAGGTGCCCGGCCCGCAGAGATGCGACAGCGCATCGAAACGGCCTCAGCTCTGTTTCAGGGGCGCAGTCGTCTGACGTCGTTCGATTACCGTGAGGTCCTGTCACAATGTGGTAAGCGGGATCTCATTTATATGGACCCGCCTTATCAGGGAGTCTGCGGCAATCGCGACCAGCGGTATCTCCCGACAATTTCACACGACGAATTCTGCGCCGAACTCGAACGCCTCGTCGCGAAAAACATTATGTTTGCCGTGTCGTACGATGGTCGGACTGGAGACAAGGTTTACGGCGAACCGATCCCTGAGTCGCTGGGCCTGAGGCATCTGGAACTGCACGCTGGACGTTCGACACAGGCGACTCTGCTGGGGCGGGATGATGTCACGTACGAGGGATTCTATCTGTCCCCAGCGTTAGCAGAAGCAGTTCAGCCAGCTCGCAAAGCAACTCAGTTGGCGCTGTGGTAGGGTGCTGCTGTGGCGAAGAAAAAGAGTGCGGCAAAGTCGGCTGATCTGCCAGAAGAATTCCTCGCGAAGCTTCAGGCCGTGACGGCCAAACGTGCCCGCGTGGTGATCGACCATATCCTGAAGCACGGATTCATCACGACTGAGGAACTAAGCACGACTTACGGTTATGACCACGCGCCGCGAGCAGCGCGGGACGTTCGCGAGCATGGCATTCCACTCGAAACATTCAAGGTCACTGCAGCCAACGGCCGAAAGATCGCCGCCTATCGGTTTGGGGATCCGTCCAGGCTGAAGACTGGTCGTGAGGGAGGCCGACAGACATGGCCCAAAGGACTCAGGGACGACCTCGTCGCAACAAACGGTGAACGGTGTTCGATCTGCAACACTGACTTTGAAGCACGCTATCTGCAGATTGATCACCGAGTCCCGTTTGAAGTGGCTGGCGACCAGACCACTAACATTGAAACGCAGGATTTCATGCTGGTCTGCGGTTCCTGCAATCGTGCCAAATCGTGGTCGTGCGAGCATTGCGAAAACTGGACGACGACGCATGACTCGAACGTATGCCGAACCTGCTACTGGGCTTGTCCGGACGATTACCAGCACGTGGCCTTGAGATTGATCCGACGGCTGGATCTTTCATGGACGGAAACTGAAGTTGCGGAATACGAACTCCTGTCCGAACTGGCTGATTCTGCAGAGCAGGAGCTTCCAGAATTCGTCAAGCTCGTGCTGCGGAAGGCGATCGAGGTGACGTGACGATTCAGTCCGGCAATCAATCGATGAGAAGACAACGGAATTAGCCGGCCTCCTTTGTTGTCATCTCCTCTTCTGTCGAAATGCTGCCTGCCTGCGTCTACTCCAGGCTCTCGAAGTACCGTCGCAATCGTTCCTCGTACGCTCGCGGAGCGCGGCGGCGGGAGCTGGCCTGGATGGCGTTTCGCAGTTCCGGCGGCAGCTTCGCGAACCAGGCCGCCTGATCGAAGCGGCGGTTCTCGATGTCGCGCTGATTGTTCTTCGAGTCTGGTGTCTGGCTGTCGCCTGTTGAGTTGCTCGTGTCGACGACGTTGAGTGACTCGTCCTTCGTCGGGTCGTTCTCGGTGAACTCGCCAGCCTGAGCGGCTCCGTTGGCGACGGCCGGAGCGATCTGGCTCGACTTTGACGGCTGGCTCTGCGACTGGTTCTGCGGCGGCTGATTGCCAGGCTGCTGAGCATCATTCGCGGCGAACTGTTCACCCGGCGCCGCGTCACGCGCGTTCTTCATCGCTTCTTCAAGCTGCGCCTGCATCAGTTCGGACAGTTCGCTGAGCAGTTCCGGTCCGGCCATCATCCGCGCGGTTGTTTCGGGCGAGTTCGGCACGAAACCGGTTCCGAGATCCGGCGACTGACCGTTTTGCGATGGCTGGCCCGACTGCTGACCGGGTTGCTGTCCCGGCTGCTGAGCACCGTCCTGGCCGGGCTGCTGATTCTGCGCGAGATCCCCGAGCGGCGATTCCGCCGGCCGCTCGCCTTGTGCCGCGTCCGCTGGAGTTGACTCGGCCGGCTGCGTCGTTTCCGCCTGTGTTCCTTCGCGAAGCTGCTGCGGATCGACGGCGGCCAGCGCGTCCGGTTGAGCATTCGGATCGGCGGGCTGCAGGTTCTGCAGCAGTCCGGAAGCCATTTCGAGTGCCTCGCGAATCGGCTGATTCGCGACCTCTTCCTGACCGGACAGCTCGACGGCTCCCTCGCCCGTCAGTCGCTGCGCCTGAGCGAACTTCTGCATGGCCTGGCCGAGCTTCTGCGCGGCCTGCTGTTGCGGCTTTGACATTTCCGCCGCCTTCTTTTCCGGAGTCAGCGTCTCGACAGCGGCTTCGACTTCGCCACGAGCAGCGGCCAGTGCGTCGACGGACTCCTGCTGCGACTGAGCGAGTTCAGCCAGCGCCTGCGCGAGAGCCTTTTCGCGTTCAAGCTGCTGCTCCTTCGCGGCAAGGTCAGCGGCGGCGCGATCGAGGTTCGGTTTCAGATCAGAATCCTGCGGCTTCAGCGGGGCGGCCATATCAGCCTGCTCAGCGTTTCGATCGGCAGCAGCCAGTGCATCTTCGCGCGTCGCAGCGGCTGCCTTTTGAGCATCACGAAGTGCGGCGGCTGCGCTCGCGTCGACTTCGGCAGCCCTGCGCGCGGCGGCGTTCGCTTTGTCATTCACGGCGGCAAGCTGCTGAGCTTCCAATGCCGCGAGCTGCTGCATCTCAGCGGCGAGCTGCTGATCCGCATTTGCGAGCGCTTCGCCCGCCAGTATCTGTGATTCACGAGCCTGCTCGGGCAGATTCTCTCTGAGTTTTGCTGCTGCGTCTTTTGCGGCATCGGTTGCGGCCTGCAGTGACTCGCCAGCCGGAACCGAATCCTCTCCAGCAATCTGTCTGGCGGCTTCGGCGGACTTCGCGACTTCGCCCTGAGCAGCAGCGTCCGGTTTGCCGGTTGGTTGAGCTTCCATCGCCGCGTTGGCTTCTGCCTTTGCGAGTGCGGCGGCTTTCTGCAGTGCGGCCTTCGCCTGTTCGCGCGCTGCGTCGGCCTGAGCGGCGTTGCCGTCGAGCGTTTGCCGCGCGGCCTCGGATGCTGCCTGCTGAGCCTGCTGCAGCGCGGTGGCGAGTTCGTCCGTTTTGCCGTCCTGCTTTGCCTGCTCGGCCTGAGCGCGAGCGTCTGCCTGCTCGTTCAACTTCTCGGCCGCGTCAGCCACGCCCTGCTGAGCCGTCGCAGCTTCAAGCGGAGTTGCCGCTTCGCCGGACGCGAGATCATCCGCAGCCTGCTCGGCCATCGCCTGCTGCTGCGCGGCCTTGTTGATCGCTCGCGCGAGTTCCATCGAGGCTGCCGCTTCCGGCCGTCCCGCGGCTTTCTGCTGCTGAGCCGCCGCGTCGGCGACTTTCTCGCGAGCTTCACTGAGCTGTTGCAGTCGTTCCGCCACTGTCTGCTCGGCGGCAGTGATCGCTTCAGCGACCGACTCCTGCGCGACGTCGACCTTCGTGAGTTGCTCGCTGGTCAGTTCGCTGAGATTCTTCGCAGCCTGGGCGATTTCGTTTCTCAGCGATTTCGCTGCCTGAGCGAGTTCGTGCGCCGCCGCTTCCGCTCGCGGAGCGACTTCGCCGGCCTTCTGCTGCCGCTGTTCGCGCGCCTGCTCGGCTGTTTTACCGGACTGTTCCGCTGCTGTCTGATCCCCCGCGTCGGCCGCCTTCTGCTGTTCCGCGGCGGCTGCCGTTTCCTGCCTGGCGGCTTCTGCGAACTGGTCGACGACTGGCTTGAGTTGCTCGTTCTTCGCCAGCGTTTCCTGCAGCTTCTTCGCGGTTTCCGGAGCGGTCGCCTCGACCCCCTTCGCGAGATTCCGCACGACATCGTCGACGTCATTCTGCTGCTGCTGAATCCGCGCGGGCTTTTCAGCCGCCAACGGATCATTGGCTTTCTGAGCCTGCTTTGCCGCGTCGGCAATCTGACGCTCCGCGGCAGCGGCGCGTTCGAGTGCTTCCGCCGCGCGGGCGAGTTCGCCAATCCTGACCGCCGCTTCGATCCGCTTCGCCTCGGCGAGCGACTCTTCCGTTGACGCGAGCGCTCGGTCGAGCGCATCCGCGGCGTTGGCCAGTGCGTCGCGAGCGTCTGTAAGCGACTTTGCATCGTCGAGCTTGACACTTTCGATCGGCAGATCAGCGGCGGCTTTCGCGGCTTCGGCAGCCTCGTCGAGTTGCGCAGCCACTGTGTCCGTCAGGTCGCGTTCTTCAGCGGCTTGATCAACTTCGGCAAGCTGTTTGCTGACTTCATCCGCCAGTCGCGCCGCTTCAACCGGGCTCGTTTCGAGTGCCTTTTGGGCAGCTTCCTGTTGAGTCGCTGCCTGCTGCAGGTCGGCCTTCTGCTGCTCAAGACCGCGCACGACTTCGGCCAGTTCCTCAGCCGTCCGGTTGTTGAGATCCTGCTGCGGGCCGAGCATCAGTTGCTCTTCGAGTGCCGCGAGCTGCCCCTCAACTTCGCGCTGCGAATCCTGAGCGTCGTCTTTTTCATTTGAGAAGATCTGCTCACCGGCTTCCTCTGCGGACTCAATCGCGCTTTCGAGATGCGCTTCCGCCCGCTTGTCATCCGGAAGCTGCGTCGCCAGTTCCTGCAGCGCTTCCTGAATCGCCTTCTGCTCGTTGATCAGTTCGTTTGTTTGTGCGAGGTCCGACAGGTCAGCCTGCTCGACCTTCTCCCGCAGTTTCTGCTGCTGCTCGGCAAGCTGCTTGACAGTGTCGAGCAGCGACTGGTTGTCCGAACTGAGGACGCCTTGCGTGTGCTGAATTTCGTCGAGCAGCTTCTTGAGGCCCGCAATCACTGTTGCTTGTTCGACCGCCGCGGCAGCGTATCGCGTTGTTTCAAGTTCACGGCTGGCTCGATCGAGATGCTGTCCGACTTCGGCGGCTTTGAGAATCCGCAACCCGCGGATGGCTCCGTCGCCCAGCGGCCCGCCCCATTCGCTGACGTCGGACAGCGTTTCGACCAGATGCAGAAACAGTTCGCGGATGTCACGCTGGTCCTCGATCGTCTGCACGGTCAGTTGCTCACGCCGCGTTTGAGCTTCCTCGGGCAGGCTTTTTGTTGTCGTCAGCGCTTCGCCTTCAAGTCGGATCAGTCGCTTCGCCTGCTCGGCGATTTCCGCCGTTTTCAATCGCTTCAGCAGCTTCTGCCGCTCGACGGCCAGTTTCAGCACGATGTTGCGGATCGCCGTGCGAGCTTCGACGAACTTCGCTTCGCGTTCGTCCGTCGTCTTGAGCTGCTGCGCGTCGAGCAGAATGTCGACGACGGTTGCCATTTCCTGCTCGACGAGCCCGCCGATGTTCTGCTGCATCGAGCGGATTTCCTTGTAGATCGGCAGGTCGGTCAGCCCGTTGTCTTCAAGCTGGCTCAACTGCTGATCGATTGCCGTCGTGACGAGCTTCTGGGCCATCGCGCGAGCCCGTTGCTGGTCGACCTGCTTCCGTCGCAGGTCAAGCCTGTCGACGGCGGACGCCGGAGCAACCAGAGCCGCAACAATCGCAACCAGAAGAAAATAACGGGGGCCACTGCTCACTCGCCCAGCAGTGATTCGACCTGGCCGTGCCGCACTGCTGGGCAAGCCTGCAGTGGCACCTGTTCCTGTGCGTTCGCAGCGGACTTGACGATCAAGGTGCATCATCGCGTTTCTCCAATGCCCAGCTCGCGGCGGATGATGGCGTCGAGCTGCTGTGCGGAGTCTTCGTCGGTTTCGAGCAGGCCGGACAGGATGCCCTGCCGGTCCGTCACGTTCAGCAGAACTGGTTCGCTGTAACTGGTCTGCGGTTCGGCGTTGCCACGGAAGTCGGTCGCGGCAAACGTCACCCGCAGTTCGTCACCTTTGTTGAGCTTCAGCGCGGCGAGGTCGATCCGGAACGTATCCCGCAGCGACTGAGCAGTCGGTTTCCCCGGCGCGGCGGTCACGATCGGGATCTCGGTCTCCGAGACTTCGCCCTCTTCGGTTGAAATCTGCACGCGCGCGGTCACGGAAGCGAGACCGAAATCGTCCGACGCCGACCATTCGACCGGAAGGTGCGCCGTCGGAATCACCCGTCGCGTTCGCGCGGACAGGGCAACCCGCGGCGACTGATCCGTCCGCAGCCGAACCGTCCCGTGCAGCGGACTCTCGATCTTCAGCTCCTGCCGATCGGTCGCCTCAACGCGGTACTGAAACGGCTGGTCGACGGAGGCCAGCGGCGTGCCCTGCGGATCAACTCGCCAGATCATTCCGTCCCTGTCAGCCGGAGTGAGCGGAAACTTTTCGTCCTCGATCCACAGCGTTGCGTCGGTCAGTGGCTTGTTGAGGCTCGTCAACGTCAGGTCAATTCGCGAACCGCTGAGTACCGCGATCTGCCGGCGCGAGAGGCCGGAAGCGTCACGCGACTCTTCCCGAGCGAGCACGTCGGCCGCGTATTTCGGCGGCGTCACTTCAACCGACAGTTCGACCACCGGCAACGGCACGGCGTCGATGCGAATTTCGCGCGAGCGGGCGTCGCCCAGAAATACCTGAAATGTGACAGAGTCCGTCAGCCGCGGCAGCTCGCCCGCGAAGAGACCCGGCTTGCTCTCGGCACTTGCCAGAACGACTTCGGTTGAGACACCGCCATCGAGACTGACCACTCGGATGCGTCCTCGTCCGGACGCGGGCAGTTCGCCGGATGCCAGCACTGCAAACCTTACCGGATGTCCGGCCGGACTGCTGACCCGTCGACTCGCCGCCGAATCGTTGATGCGAATCTCATCGAGTCGCGTGCGCGTCGGGTACGAAACGTCGCTGAGCAGCAGTCGTTGAAAGAACGCGAAGACGTAACCCGGTGCGAGCAGCACCGCTCCGGCCGCGATGACCAGCACGACGCCGCAGACGATGACACGCCGCTTCAGATCGTCGATTGGCAGACCTTCCATTACGTTGATCTGAGACGATCGCCGGGCAACGGTGGCCACAACCGCCTGCTCAAGTTGCGGCGAGCCCCAGGCTGCCGCGTCCGGCTGCTCGAACTGCAGCGCGGAAACAAGGTCGCTGTCGATGCCCTGCTGCCGTTCGACCATCAGCGCGAGTTCAACCAGATCGTCTGACTGTTTCAGCCACGGCAGCGCGAGCCGGCGAAATGCCCAGACAACGGCCGCAGCCACCAGACCAAGCAGGACGACGCGCTGCAGCACGCTCATTCGCAGCGTCCAGTCCGCCAGAAACGCGACGACCAGAATCGCAACCAGCGCCTTCAGCAGCAGACTGGCCGCCGTCGCCAGCCGGATCGATTGCCGTGTCTTCTGCAGACGGGCGAGTTGATTTCGCAGATGGCCGAGCTGGCTGCTCATCGAGTGTCCGTATCGGGCGGGCGGAACGCCGGGAGATTCCGGAGCAAATCAAGTCAGCGAGTATTGCCTGGCGGGGGCAATCCGTCGAGGGCGGGGAGTGAGAGTCCACGGTCGAGTGTTCAGAGGCCAGAGCAGCGAAGCCTTCTCAATTCGGCTGATGCCACTGCGGGCTGCTTGCCGATGATAGCGGTTGTGCGGATTGGGAGATCCGCCGCGCGAGTGTGTCGGCCTGCGCCGGCCGCTCAAATCGGGGAGAGAGCTTCGAAAGACGAATCGAGGGGCAGGGATGCGCTCATCTGGAGTCGCCGGGCAGCGTCGCGTGCTGCGATCGACCGCGTTTCTGCTGACGCTGCTGGTCGGCGGCGCAAACGCCGGACTGCTGCACGCTGGCGAAGCGGACCTTGAGAACCCCGCACCCGAACGCGACTTTCCACCGCTGCACGTCGACGTGCTGCGCAAAGGCGACTCGTCGCAGGACGCCCTGAAAGCCGCCATTGAACGTCTGCCGGCCGGAAAACTGACGGACGGTCAAGTCGCCAGAGTCCGCAGCGTGCTCGAAAACCGCAGCCTTTTCCGCCAGCTTCCGACCCTGGCCGTCGAAGCCTCACCAGAAGTCCATTCGTACTTCGTCAGCAATCCCGAAGCCGCGGTCGGTATCTGGCGCGTGCTGAAGATTTCGCAGTTTGACCTGCGAAAGACCGAGCCGACTGTCTGGTTCGGTGATGCCAAAGACGGGTCTGAGGGAACGATCGAGGTACTGCATCACGGACCGAACAGCGTGCTGCTGCACTGCGACGGAACGTACAAGAGTCCGCTGCTGCCTCGGCCGATTCGCGCGACGTCGATCATGCACCTCCGCGTGCAGCCGAAGAAAGCTGAGGATGGCTCACCGATCCTCGTGCAGGATCTCGACCTGTTTGTCACGTTTCCGTCGCAGACGGTCGACACGGTCGCGCGGCTGATCTCGCCGGTCAGCCACCTGGTCGCTGACCGCAACTTCCGTGAACTCTCGTTGTTTATTCGTTTCATGCAGGTCGCGATGGAGCGTCAGCCCGGCTGGGTCGAACGCACCGTCCAGCGAGTCGAGGGCATCGATCGCGAGCAGCGCGAAGAACTGCTGACGGTGTCGGCCCGCGTCTTCGTCGACGGCCGCAAGCGGGAACTCAGCAGCGAAGGTGTCCAGCAGGCCGGTCTGGAAGAAATCCTCGCCCCGTTTCAACCGGGCCAGCCGACGGTGAGGGCTCAGCAGAGCGGCATGTGAGTGGATCGTCGTGACGTGTGATCCACACTGCGATCCCAGTAATGTCTGAGCTGCTTCGTGGGGAACGCTGGCGTCCGGGTGGCCGGGGCTGGACTGAGCCTGCGAAGGAAGCTCCGGAACCTTTACCCTGAAGACCTGGTCCGGGGCTTCGCTCGTGCCTCGCTCCAGCCCCGGCCACCCAGCCGATTTGACGACGCCAGACGGCTTGCGCCGTGCCGTTGATCCGGGAACCGATATCAGACGGGATTGATTCGTCGGACGAACCCGGGCGTGCTGAATTGAACCGGAGATGCCGGACCTGCCACGATACACGGCTCGACGACCTGGGTGGCGGCCGGACGGATTTCGGATGGCGCGACAGGTCCGCAACTCTGGATGTCTCATGCACGAACGACTTGTCCTGATCAGTGGCCGCGCTCACCGGGAACTGGCGGCGGAAATCGCGCAGTATCTCGGCCTCGATCTCGGAGCGATCAACCTGGCAGATTTCCCTGACGGCGAAATCAGTTGCCAGTTGCACGAAAACATCCGTGGCCGCGATGTGTTCCTCATTCAGCCGACCGGCCCGCCGGTCAATGACAACCTGATGGAGCTGCTGGTGATGATTGATGCGTGCGCTCGCGCCAGTGCCGAGCGGATTACGCCGATCATTCCATACTTCGGCTACGCCCGACAGGACCGCAAGGATCAGGGCCGTGTCCCGATTACAGCGAAGCTCGTCGCCAATCTGATCAGCGAAGCGGGCGCGGACCGCGTCGTCACGATGGACCTGCACGCCGCTCAGATTCAGGGTTTTTTTGACGTCCCGGTCGACCATCTGTATGCCGCACCGGTGCTCGATGACTACTTCCGCTCGTTGAACATCCCGCCCGAGGATCTGGTCGTCATCAGCCCGGACGAGGGCAGTATCAAACGCTCGCTGCAGCACCTCAATAATCTGGGCGGACAGTTTGCGATTGTCGACAAGCGGCGTTCGAGTGCGACAGAAACGCGGCAGGCGAACCTGATCGGCGGCCCGATCGAAGGTAAAGTCGCACTGCTGTTCGACGATATGATTTCGACGGCCGGATCGATTGTCGGCGCAGCAAAAGTCGCAGCCGATCACGGGGCTCGTGAGATTTATGTCAGCGCGTCACATGCGGTCTTCTGCGGTCCCGCGGTCGAGCGTCTGGCCGGTGCGCCGATCAAGCAGGTTGTCGTCACGAACAGCCTGTTCATTCCGCCGGAGAAACGCTTTGACAAATTAAAAACCGTCAGCGTTGCGCCGCTGCTCGGTGAGGCGATCCGGCGCATTCACCGCAACGAATCTGTCAGCGGTCTGTTTGGCTGAGTCTTCCGCGGCGTGATGCCGGCAGAGAAACGCGAATGAGTCACGGACGGCCACACCAGGGAACCGCGTTTGCCGTCAGCCGCGTGCTGGCCCGGCTGGCGGAATCCAGTTCGTCCCGGCCCGGCCTGTGGATCGCTGCCGCGCTGGTGTCGTCCGCCGTTGCCGTCGCGCTGACCGTTGCGCTGATCCAGTTTAAAACGGACCGCGCCGACCTGATCGACCCGAACGCCGAGTTTCACCGCCGCTGGCTGAACTATACCCAGGCCTTCGGTGACGCGTCGGATCTCGTCGTCGTCGTCGAAGGCGACGATCCGGAAGCGATCAAGGCGACGCTGGAAGATCTCGGCGATCGAGTAACCGCTGAGCGGGCTTTCTTTGACCGCGTGCTCTTCAAAGTCGAACCCGGCAGGTTGCGGAAGAAGGGGCTGCAGTACCTCTCGCCAGAGCAGCTCGAACAGGGACTCGAATACCTGCGGCAGTTCCAGCCCGTACTCAAGGGTGGCTGGAAGCTGCTGAAGCTGGATTCGCTGATCGAACGGCTGCTGATTCAGGTCTACGACGGCGCTAACTTTGCCGCGACCGGAGAAACCGAAGCCGAGCGGCTTGACGGTCAGCAGCGGCTGGACGCCAGCTTGCATCATCTCGCGTTGCTGGCCGACAGCCTCGACACTTTTGCGACAGAATCGCAGTTCAAGAACCCGTGGCCGCAACCGCTGCACGTCGACCCGACGATGCCGATTCAGGCGGACCAGGTCATCTATCTGATGAATCAGTCGGGGACGATCGGCTTTCTGAAAGCACGCGCTGTCGAAACCGGCGACGACTTCAACGGAGCAACGCCGTCGATTGACCGCCTGCGGGAACTGATCGCGGCCGCGCAGTCCCGGCACAGTGATGTCCGCATCGGGCTAACCGGGATCCCAGTCCTTGAAAACGACGAAATGCGACGCTCGCAGGCCGACATGATTCGAGCCTCCCTGTTGTCGGTCGTCGGCGTCGGCGTGCTGCTGCTGATCGGCTTTCGCGGACTGAAACATCCTCTGCTGGCAATGATCATGCTTGCTGTGGGAATGGCCTGGTCGTTTGGCCTGACCACGCTGACGATCGGGCATCTCAACATTCTGTCGGTTTCGTTTGCGGCCATTCTGATTGGCCTGGGCATCGACTTCGGGATCCACTATCTGTCGCGATACCTCGAACTGCGGCATCACGGAGCAGACCTGCGACCGGCGCTGATTCAAACGTCCGAAAGTGTCGGGACAGGCATCCTGACGGCCGCCGCGACAACGTCACTCGCGTTCTTCTGCGCTGGCCTGACCGAGTTCCTCGGCGTGGCCGAACTGGGAATCATCGCTGGCGCCGGCGTGCTGCTGTGTGCGGCGGCGGCGTTCACTGTCCTGCCGGCGCTGGTCACGTTCGCCGATCGCAACGTTGCCGAGCGACAGCTTCCGACGCCGTTTCACGAAGACGCACTGCGGCAGTTCATCAGTCGCCGCCCGCTGACGGCGCTGATCATGTCGACGCTGGCGATCGCGATCCCCGCGTCGCACGCGTTCGAGTGGCGGGACGGAGCGATCCGGGCGCGCGTCCGGTACGACTACAACCTGCTGAACCTGCAGGCCGACAGTTTGGAGTCGGTCGAGATCCAGAAACGGATCTTTCACAGTCCCGCGGAAGACGAGCGAGCCGAACAGGGCTCGCTGCTGTACGCGGTCTCGCTGGCAAATTCGCGTGAGGAAGCTCTGTCGCTGCGGGAGAAGTTTCTGAAGCTGCCGACTGTGCATCACGTCGAGGAACTGGCGTCGCGACTGCCGCGCTATCCGGCCTCGGAGACGATGCTGCTGGTGCAGGGTTATCAGGCGCAGCTCGCACGGCTGCCCGACAAGGTGCCGGAAACGTCGCCGGTCAATCCGGACGGAGTCGGGAAGGCCCTCGAAGAAACGCTGACAATGTGTCGAGAAATGGAGCAACCCGCCGCGAAGCAGATTGTCGCGTCGGTCGATCATTTTCTCGATGTCTTTGACGGTCCTCAAAACGACCCCGTGCCAGTTGAGAAACAGTCTGCCCTCCTGACCGAATATCAGCAGCGGATGATCGGCGCTCTGCTGGCCCAGTTCCGGGCCGTCGCGGAATCGGCCGATCCGGATCCCGTCACTCCGGATGACCTGCCGCCGGAACTGACCAGCCGCTTCATCAGCCAGGATGGTCAGTGGCTGCTGCAGGTTTATCCCAGAGAACCATTGTGGGAGATCGAGCCGCTGACGCGTTTCGTCAACGATGTGCGGAGCGTCGATCCGCAGGTCACCGGAACACCGCTGCAGAACTTTGAAGCCTCGCAGCAGATCATGGCCAGCTATCAGGAAGCCGCCCTTTACGCGCTGATCGCCGTCTCGTTTGTGCTGCTGATCGACCTGCTGGGGCCGAACGCCGCACTGCGTACGACGCTGCCGTCGCTGGTCATCGCGGCCTGCGTCGGCGTTTCCACGGTGATGACCGAAGGCCAGTTGAACTGGGCCGTGACGCTCGGCGCGTTCGTCACTCTGGTCGCGGCGATGGCTCTGGTCATCGACTGGCAGAGCGTGGCGTTTACCGTGCTGACGCTGATGCCTCCCGTTGCGGGCGGCGTGCTGATGTACGGCGTGCTGGCGATTCTGGATGTCGATCTCAACCCGGCCAACCTGATTGTTCTGCCGTTGATTCTAGGCATCGGAGTCGATGACGGAGTGCATGTTGTGCATGATTTCCGCACGCGGCACGGTCACTACCAGATGATGGCAAGTACGATGAATTCCGTCATTCTGACTTCGCTGACGTCGATGATCGGCTTCGGCAGCATGATGATCGCCGCCCACCGCGGCCTCTACAGCCTGGGACTCGTGCTGGTCATCGGAGTTGGAAGTTGCCTGTTTGTCTCGCTTGTTCCGCTGCCGGCGCTGCTGACTGTGTTTGATCGCAACCGCGATTGAACCAGCCGCCGATGAGCCACAACTCAGCGCAAACACGCTGAGTCGCAAAGGCTCGCAAAGACTTTGCGTTTCTCTACGTCTTCGTGCCTTTGCGCTGAGGTCGTATCCTGAGCATTCCTGATTCCCCCGAACCTGGCCTGTTTCCCCTGTAATTTCTGCAGGAAACAGCCGCTCTCGCGTGCTCGAAGATCGCCACCGGCCGACGCGATTTGCCGCTCAAAAACGAATCCTTGTCATATTTGCAAACAACCGCAGAACGACTTCAGAGCCCGTTGACCGATTTTCGCGACCGGGGATACACATCCGCCGCACTTGAGCAACGCAGCGTTGCTCGCCCCTTCGACCCCTCACCGCGAGACCACATGAGAATCTCCCGACTTGCTGATTCTCTGGTCCGCGTCTACCCGCCAGGCACCCCGAGCCGCGGGTCAGTCGCAGCGGCGGAACTCACCCCTCGAACTTCTCCGGCGACAGAGTCCTGCCGCCAGGTTCGGTTCCGCCGGCCAGGCTGATCACTCACCGATCAGCCGCACGCGACGTTCCTCACGTTTTCCCACCCCCATTCATCCGCCCCCGAAACACGGCAGGAAGGCTTGTCATGCTTCGACCCATTCGTTGCGCCCTGAGCATTGCTGCGGGAGCCGCGTTTGTGGCTTCGGCCTCATCCGCGTCCGCTCAGTGGTTTCCGAGCTTCAACTGCGGCTGTGCTCCACCCCAGCCCATCGTCCAGCAGCAGTGCATGACTCGCGTGCCTGTCACGCAGCAGGTCATGCAGCAGGTTGCCGTGACCGAGTACCAGCAGGTCAAACAGAAGGTCAAACGGCCGGTGACCGAAGTTGAGTACATCGAGCAGCCCGTCACGACCTATCGCCCGGTTGTTGAAACGCTGACCCGCGACGTTCCCGTCACGACATATCAGGACGTGACTGAATGCCAGACCGTCACGAAGAACTGTGGCTACTGGCAGACGAACTGGTACCGCAATCCGAAGGTCACTCCGTGCGAGTACGACCCGACACCCGGCCCGCTGGGCTGGCTGAACCGGACGGCGTACTCGGTTCGATCTGCGCTGACACCAAACATGATCGCCACCCGGCAGTACGTCCCGCAGACGGTTGCTCAACAGGTGCCGGTCACGCGCCGAGTCGCCCTGCAGTCGGTGCAGAAGCAGCAGTATCAGGTCACTCGTTACGTGCCTGAGCAGACGACGCGCAAGGTCGCGGTCAACCGGATCAAATGGGTCGAAGACGAAGTCATCGCGATGAAACCGGTGACCGTCGTTAAGAACGTACCCGTCACTCGAACCGCCTGGACCTGGGCTCCTGTCGGAACCGCGATGGCCCTCGCGCCGTCATCCACGCAGCTCAGCCTGGCACCGACCGCCGATCCGATCAGCACGGCAAAGAAGCCAGACGAAAACCGCACCGCTCGTCGACCTGTCCCGGAACCGCGTGACGCAGGCGACGGCGATGTGTTCGACGATCGCGGCGAAATCGACCGGATCGAAGGCGAACAGTCCCGCCGCACTTCGGTCAAGCCGACCGACGACGGCCTCGGCCAGATTCAGAAGAACTCAACGGAAATGGCGGTCGCTCCGGCACCGTCAACAAAATCCCTGTTCGTTCCGGTGGGACCACGTTCCAGCCGCAGCGTCAGCGTCGCTCGCGTCAGTGGCTGGAAGGCAACGAACCATTCAGCGGAATCCGAGTCCCCGATTCTGTTGCCGGCAGCGGCCACCATCGCGGCCCGGTAAGCAGCTCACTTCAACGCCGCTCGTTCTGAGCAGCGGCATCACTAGCGAGATTCCTCGCCAAAAACCTGTCCAGAGAGAACTGCAGTCGCTTCACTCCCTCCCTTCTCACTTCCCCTCTCTCCCTCCCTTGTTTCCGCGGACTTCTCCCTCCCTCCCATTTCGGTTCGCGGAATCACTCTCCCCTTCGCTGCAGGTCTCTCTTCTCCGCGGCACCGGCAACCCCCCGCCGGTGCCGCATTTTTTTTGCGCGATGCGTCGCGCAAGAGCCGATGTTTGACCGCAAACCGGAGGCGTGCGCGGTCACACAATTGCGATCGCCATCCGTGACCCGCACGGCTGCGGCATTCGGTCAACCAGCTCACAGCTTCGCGGGCAGCAACTGCATCTCGGGAACAACGGCTCGCGGGGGCAG
>WGMU01000056.1 GCA_016124895.1 bacterium | reverse complement strand
GCAGGTCTTTGATGCGATCCCTTTGAGTATCCGTCAACGCGTGACGAGCAGACATGACCGGTCCTCCTTGACCTCTGACACGAAAACGGAATCGTCCCTGACCCGCCGAAATCCCGCAATCCGAATGTCCACACGGCCTAGGTGTGATTCGGTCCATCGTACTCGTAGCCGAAACGGCCAATCCACCTGTTTGGGATTACGGTCGAGCCTTGCCGCTTGATTTCTGCCCCGAATACCGGAACGTGTCCGTGACCGTCTCTGTCGAGTCCGTGACCTCAGTTGTTGACCCCAAGGCGTCGTAGTGATGCGTGGAAACATTGCCGGTCCGGTCCTCACTGATGAGGCTGCCGAATCGGTCTGGCTCTCTTGAGTATCGTGCTGTCACGTCACCAACCGAATCCGTTTCAGCATGGACGGCATTACGATGCCAGATGTAATTCGTCTTGGCCATGAGAGGGCTCCCTTTGGTGACAGATCCAAACGCCATTCGGACGTCCTGCAATTCGCGTCAATCGGACGGGTTCATTCCGGTTCCTCGGAGCCGAATCGCAGGCAGAATCACTCGGTCGGGCCGAGTGTACAGGCAGTGCGGGGACATCCAAGAGAATTTTCCCCTGTTTGAAGACGGACTCCTTACGGCCGCCGCGGGGTGGGCCGGCCAGTCCTCGCTGGGAGCCGCCAGGTGGCCCGGCCAGCTTGGCCGGGTCGTGGAGTCACGTAGGGCCGGTTCCACCGGCCAGCATTTTCCGGATGATCGGCCGGTGGGAACTGGCAGTCCGAAGCCTGTCAGGTGGCGGGGGAGGATTACATCCTGCCTCGCCACAACAATTGCCTGCCTCGCCCATAAATGCAGTTCGTCGGCCGGTGAGAACCGGCCCTACGGAGGCGGGCGAATTGATCTGGGCTGGTAGCACTCATAGAGTGCGTCTGGACGTCAGTCGCTCAGAGCAATGGCTGCTCCGGCCCGCGGCGCAGCAGCCGCTTGCTGACAACGGGTTCCTGAACCAGTCGGCTCTGTTTCGTCGGATCATCGCTCCCCGGAAGCAGCCTGATCCGGCACTGGCCTCACGTTCCGGCATTCCGCGTGTCAGAAAGGATCCACATGACGACGGTCGCAATCATTGGTGGCGGGTTCAGTGGAACGATGACGGCTGTGAATCTCGCGCGGCTTTCCAGCCAGCCGGTGCGGATTGTTGTCGTGAATCATCGGCATCCAGTCGGGCGTGGTGTCGCTTATGGAACGCCGCGGGCCGAGCATCTGCTGAATGTGGCCGCGCGGAACATGTCGGCGGTGCCGGATCATCCGGATCACTTCGTCGACTGGCTGCGAACCCGTGTCGAATATGCGAGCCTGCCAGAACCGCAGATTCGCGAGACTTACGCACCGCGGCGCGTGTACGGCGATTATCTGCGGAGCCTGCTGTTCAACTATGTCGACCCGCTCGACGACCACCATCCGGCGCATATCGAACTGATCGATGGAGAAGCTGTTGACGTCATTCCTGAACCAGGCGGCGGCGCGACGGTTTCCATCGAAGACGGGTGCAGCGTCCTGGCGGATCGCGTGCTGCTGGCCACAGGGAATCAGCCGCCGTCAGGGATCGGCTCAACTGGCGAAAGCTTTGCACATCCAGCATACGTTGCCGAACCATGGTCGAACTGGCATCAGCAGCTTCCTGAGCCGGGCAGTGACATCATTGTGCTGGGAACCGGCCTGTCCATGGTCGACGTGTTCCTGACGCTCGGCGAACTGAACTGGTCGGGCAACATCATCGCGATCTCGCGCAACGGAATGATCCCGCAGGCTCATTTCCGCGGCATCGAGTACCCGAACTTTCTGCCGCCTGATCCGGAGCAGCTCAACCTGCAGCAATGGGTCACGCTGATGGAGCAGCACTGCGAGCAACTGCGTCGTATCGGCGAGAACCCCGGCATCATTGTGGACCGGCTGCGTCCGCACACGCAGCGCATCTGGCGGAGCCTGTCGCTCGACGAGAAGCAGGCATTTCTGCGGCAGTATGCGCCGCGCTGGAACGTCATCCGTCACCGCATCGCTCAGCCGATTCATCAGTCGCTGACTGAGGCTCTGACGTCCAGCCGGCTGCGAGTCGTTCGCGGCAGCATCACCGAACTGTCGGACTGTCAGCAGAACGTCGGCGTCAACGTGAAGTGCCTGGACGGTGTTGATCGGACGTTTGAGGGCAGTCTGGTCATTAACTGCACGGGACCAAACGCCGGCTTTTCACAGAGCACACTGCCGCTGTTTCAGAACCTGCTGCAGCGCGGGCTGATCCGCCCGGATGAACTCGACATGGGCATCGACGTCGGCCCGGACTTCACCGTCACGGGCCGAGATGGCGAAAACTCCAGCTTCCTGTTCGCCATCGGCCCGCTGATGAAGGGGACGCTGTGGGAAACCACCGCCGTGCCTGAACTTCGCGGTAGGCCATGCGCGTCGCCGAAGTCATGCTCGAAGCTGTGACCGCTCACGCGGACCGAGACTTCCGCCTATCAGTCGAAGAAGAGCACGTGATCGAGTACTACATCTGACAGCCCGTTGAAAAACGTAGCGGAACGGCGTAAGCCGCCCGGTCAGGTCGCCAATTCACGCGACCAGACCGGGCGGCTTGCGCCGCATCGCTACCTGCACGCAGCCGGGTCATCGGATAGTGCCACTTTCGATCGCCGTACAAGCACGACGCGCAAGCGAGTGAATTATTGACGCCGAACACACTCGCTTGCGCGTCGTGCTTGTATTCTCGTGTTATGTCCCAAAGTGACGCTGTTCAGATTGCGCAGGGCTCGATCGATCTCTACTCGAAGCAATCGAGCGGCTTCTCGTTTTCGTGGCAGTAGTCGCGAATGCACTCCAGGAAAGCCTCGCCGTAGTCGGCGAGTTTCTTTTCGCCGATGCCCTTGACGCGGAGCATCGCTTCGGGAGTTGACGGGCGAAACTTCGCCAGACCGCGGAGTGTCGCGTCCGGGAAGATGACGTAGGCGGGGACTCCGGCCTGGGCGGCGAGGTCGTGACGCAGGATGCGCAGGTCGTCGAACAGGTCGCGGTCGACGCCTTCCCAGTCTACGGCGAGCTTCTCAGTCGTACGCTTTTGACGCTTCTTTGAGTCGACCGAGCGGAGCAGGCGCGGACTGATGTTGCCGCGGAGCAGTTCGCGGCCGCTCGGAGTGACAGCCAGGACGTTGTATTCACCGACCCGTTCCAGAAAGTCCTGCGAGATGAGCTGTTCGATCCAATCCCGCAAAGCCTGCAGCGGTTCTTCTTCGAGGATGCCCCAGGTGCTCAGGTGATCGTGGCCCTTCTGGCGAATGCGCTGGTCTTTCGAGCCCTTCAGCACCAGAGCGGTGTACTCGATGCCAAAGTTCTCACCCTGCCGAATCACGCTGGAGAGAATCTTCTGTCCGACGATCAACGGATCGTCGACGAGGTCCAGGTCGCCGAGGCAGACGTCGCACGCGTTGCAGGATGCCAGCTCGAACTCCTGACCGAAGTACTCGACCAGACTGCGATGCCGACAACGGACTCCGCTGCAGTAATTGACCATCGCCTGCAGTGACGCCGTCGCGGCGGCCTGATTGGAGGCGGCAGATTCTTCAATCGTCTTCTTCCACCAGCCGAAGTCGCGCATCGAGTAGAGCAGGACGCATTCGGCTTCGAGCCCGTCGCGTCCCGCCCGGCCGCTTTCCTGCTGATAGTTCTCCAGCGATTTTGGCATCCCGGTGTGGATGACGTATCGTACGTTCGACTTGTCGATGCCCATCCCGAACGCGACCGTCGCGACGATCGTCTCGACGTCTTCCTTGATAAACGCATCCTGGTTGCGGCGCCGATTGTCGTCGCTCATGCCGGCGTGATACGGAGCCGTCCGCAGGCCGTGCGCGTTCAACTGCGCGGAGATTTCTTCGACATCCTTGCGGGACAGGCAGTAGACGATGCCCGACTCGTTGGGGTGCTGCTCAATCAGTTCCCGCACCTGATCGATCTTCGAGTTCGCTCGCTCGCACCGATACAGCAGGTTTGGACGATCGAACGAACCGACCAGAACATCAGGTTCCCGGAGGCCGAGCTGAGTCGCGATGTCTTTGCGAACCGGCTCAGTGGCCGTTGCCGTAAACGCGTGAATGCCGATGCCGGGCAGTTCGTCGCGGAGACGTCGCAGTTCGCGGTACTCGGGCCGGAAATCGTGCCCCCATTCGCTGATGCAGTGCGCTTCGTCGACGGCAATAAACGAAACGCCAGCATCGCGTAGAAAGTCGATTGTTCGCGGCTGAACGAGCCGCTCGGGTGCGATGTACAGCAGCTGCAGCTTTCCGGACCGAACGTCGTTGGCCACCCAGCGACGCTCGTCGGCAGAGAGACTGCTGTTGATACACGCTGCGGGAACGCCGCATGCCAGCAGGCCGTCAACCTGATCCTTCATCAGCGAAATCAGCGGCGAAACGACAACCGCCAGGCCATCGCGACAGACAGCCGGGACCTGGTAGCACAGCGACTTACCGCCACCGGTCGGCAGCACGACCAGCGAGTCACGACCGTCGAGCACGCACTGCATCGCTTCTGCCTGAAGCGGACGAAACGAATCGTAGCCCCAGTGTTTTTTCAGCGCCTCCGTGAGCATCACTTCGCGGCTTCTGTCGTCTTCTGTTTCGATCTGTGCGTGTGCTTTACTCGCGACAGGGGCCTCGTTTCGAGAGTCAGAGCCGCGGTCGTCCGATTGTCGCAACGTTGCCAGTCGTCCGCTATCGTCCCTCGCCCCTTCCGGGAATTTACGGCTTACTGGACTGAGCTGGCTGCCGAACAGACTGGAGCGCTCATGAGAATCCTCGCTATCTGGGACAACGAACTCGAAGCCGAACTCGTGACGATGTACCTCGGCATCGACGACAACGAAGTCACCACTCTGATCGGTCCCGAGGCCGTGCGGGAGCACATCAGACAGCCAGGGCGGTTTGACATCGTGCTGCTGCCGATTGATCTGCCCGACCCGGATGCCGGGTTCAGTGTGTTTGAAGAGATTCAGCGCACGTGGCCGGACTCACCAATCGTCGGCGCGTGCCAGGCCGCTGATGTGTTTCGCATCGTGCGGTTCATGGCACATGGAATGAGCGCTTATGTCATTCGGGATGCGGCCGGCGATTTCATGTTCATGCTGCAGGCAATTCTCGAAAGTACCGTCGATGCTGTGCGTGCCGCGCGCGATCAGCAGCTCGCTCAGAAGCTGCGGGAAGAGGTCGAGTCGGTCCGCAAACTACAGGAATCAGTCATTCCGAAGCATCTGGAAGCGCCGCATGGGTACTCGATCTGCGGTCGGTACGAACCCTCGCAGATTCGCGTTCTGGGCGGGCATCCAGTGACGATGGCCGGGGGCGATTACTACGCCGTCTTCACACTCGAAGACGACAAGATCGTCATGCTCGTCGGCGACGCGTCCGGTCACGGTATGAAGGCGGCGATGTCGATCATGACGATGCACACGCTGGTCCGCATGATTCGCACGCAGAAGTACAAAGACACGTCGCACTTCGTCGAAGAGATCAACCGTCAGCTTTACGAACAGTCGATCGTCAACGAAGAGGGTGGCTTCATCACGATGCTGTATGCGATTCTGGACGTTAATGCTGGCGAGCTGGAATGGACATCCGCCGGCCACCCGCCGCCACTGCTGCACGACCTGACCACTGGCGAGGTCTACCCGCTCGGACCAGACGATGCCGGCGGCCTGCCACTGGCCGTGCTCGATGATGCCGATTACGAAACCTACAAATCGAAGATCCCGAACAACATCCGGCTGCTGCTGTTTACGGACGGCCTGGAAGAGGCGTTCCCCGAACGCGTTGTCGATAAGCACAACCAGTTTGGCGTCGATGGCATCATCAAAACGCTGAAAGCGTCGAAGGAGCGGACGCTTCAGGAGACGCTGCAGGCTCTGTTTGACGACTCAAATGCCTTCACCAAAGGCAGCGGCCGGCACGACGATACGTCCGTCGTGCTGCTCGAACGCCGTGAGTAATTCGACGGCACCAAGTCGCGTTTCAGTCGCTGGATTCGCAGGAATTCAGTGATTCGAGGTCGGATGAATGCCTGCGAATCCGTCAAGAAAGCCGCCACTCAGTCCGAGCCTGACTCGCTCAGCGACAACTCCGCCGCCGAAGCTTCATCGAACGCCCCCCCCGAGCCCGACTCACACAAAGTCCAGCTCATGGGCCGCGCCGACTGCGACCGCATCGTCGTCTTCGACGGCAACCCGCGGCTGGCGGGCACGATGGTCGAAGTCGACATCCACGACTGCACGCCGACAACGCTGCTGGGCAACATCGTCACCCGCCAAACCATCGCCGGCCTCGACATCCCCCTCCCCGTCGTCTCCTGACCACGCCGCGGTCGCGACAGAGTCATCGAGCCAGCGCCGCCCCAGAGCCAGCGGAACGCCGCCAGCCGTCCGGCCGCGGCACCAAAGCCAGGCCCACGCACTGTACCTTTGCCGAATGCGTTCAGGCTCGATAGTGTGATGCTTTGGCCACGCCCCAGTTTTGGTGAGTTCCGGCGGGTTGGGCGTGTTCAGAAATTGACGCCACTTGGTCACGTTCCTCACTCGGCCAGATCATCCCACGAGAACCGTGAACGCCTCGGAAACACCTATGTCGAAACAATGGCATGTGAGCAAAGGTGGCCGCCAACATGGCCCATTTACTTCAGCACAGCTCAAGAAGCTTGCTGACTCCGGGCAAGTCAGTCCCGAGGACCTCAT
The DNA here is from genome assembly GCA_016124895.1 of bacterium. GTDB lineage: Bacteria > Planctomycetota > Planctomycetia > Planctomycetales > Planctomycetaceae > JAPOLP01. The sequence continues at coordinate 4,613 of WGMU01000056.1, read as the reverse complement.
CTGGACAGAAGGGCTCCAGGATTGGATTGCCGCTTCCTCGATGAACGGACTGTTTCCGGCTACAGCAACCCCGCGTCCAGTATCGGAAGCAGCGTCAATTGAAGCATGCACGCCAAATAACATCGAACCGCTTCGTGGTGCTGCACTTGAAAGGGAACAGAACTCGGCCCCCGCACCATCTGGACGGCACAAACAGAGGCTTGGAATACTGATCGCGGCGGGGCTCGGCATGAGTGCAACATTTCTGCCGTGGGCACATGCACCGATAATCGGTTCTGTGTACGGAACCGCCGGTGACGGCTGGATCACGCTCGTGCTATTCATCCCTGCATTGGCATTTACGCTGCGAGGCGATTCGCAACTTCCCATTCGTGGTGGCAAACGACTTGGTCTTGCAGTTCCAGCCGTTCTCGCAGCGTTTCTCGGCGTTTGGAAGATCGTCAGTTTCAACACGACAATGTCACATGCTGGGAGCGACAATCCATTTGCAAAAGCCGTGTCAATGTCAGTCCAAATTGGCTTCGGTCTGTACTTGCTCGTCGCGGCGGGGATTTCCGTCGCACTTGTCGCTTGGCTATTAGACAAGTCCAGTAAAGAAACATCGCGCAACACGACGTTCAACCAGATCGACAGAAAGAGCGACGTTGATCGCGGGCTTTCTGGCATAGAGGGTGAAGAAACGGATTCGCAGACCACTCGAGAGATTTTGAATCACGCTTTACTGCTGTTTATTAGCCATGTGCAGCGATGCCCGAAACGCTGGTTTGCGCTAACAACAGTAGTTGTGTTTGTGGGCATCGTCGGAGTACTGTTGCCCTGCAAAGACAACAGTTCTCAACAGAAACTCTCGCGTGTTAAAGGGCCTGGCGAGGATGGACTCCGTGAGATGATCAGTTACGACAATCTCAAGTTCGTCGATGATGGCTATGGGTGCGTAAAGGTCTTCGGGGATGTCATCAACGAGACGTCAGAGACGATCGACGTCGCGACCTTTAGTGCCGGGGCATATGACGCTCAAGACGTTCGGATCGATTCGGCGACAGTGATCGTTTACCACATCCCCGCCGGCGCCAGCCGCCCCTTCGACGCGAGTTTCTGTAAGTCTGACGTGTCTCGGATTCACCACTGCCAACTCTACTTAAACGGCATTTACGACGAATGAAAGAGATTCAGCACGATTTGGGCACTATGAATACCTGTTCTGAATGTGGGTTTCTTGGCGCCATCGACACCCCTACGGGCAACATCTGCGAAGCTAAAGGTCTGACACGAAGTAATGGCCGATTCGTCGACTCAAAAGGACACAAGAATCATGCAAACGTTGTCTGCTACAAAGACAGCCCAGCATTCGTACAACCAGTACTTCCACAAGAAGAGCCTTATACTGCGCCGTCTGACAAGTCGTCTTTGCCACACCCTGTCATAGAGGCAATTACTAGAGAAAGTGATTGCGACCAGTGGATAAAGTACAGACCGGGGAAGTCGCCGCAGGAACACGAAATGCTGGAACTGCTTTTGCAGCAAGGCAGAGAAGCGACAGCAGAAAAAGAGCGCACAGCGGCTTGGCGGGAAGCGGACGTCACATCGCGTGAGACTGCGGAGCATAAAAGCCAAGTCAGGCACGAAGAAATGATGGCGTTTAACCGGTCATCACGGACACTTCATCTCCTCGTGGGCTTCCTTCTCGCTTTGCTAGCATCCCTGACAACGTTGGTGGCTGCCAAATTGCTCCCGTTTTTTCATGGGATTTAGGGCCGAGTTCCGTGCAAACATCTGGGGGCTCAGAACCTCTGTGGCGCCAAGTCAGCCGGTCCGTGTATCGCGATCACGCGGGATTACAGGGACAGTCTTATACGTCGCATCCGACTACGGTCAGGCAGGCAGCAGCCAGCACGTTATTCGGCCCCAGTTGTTTTTCTTAACGCCCGACCGGCCAGCGCTCCGGTGACGTGCCCGGCGACAATGGCAGGCGTCCCGTTGACGAAGACGTATCGAATCCCCGACGAGTACTGGTGTGGGGCGTCGAAGGTGGCTTCGTCTTTGAGCGCCTCTGGATCGAAGACCGTGATGTCGGCGGCGAGGCCGGCTCGGACGTAGCCGCGGTCTTTCAGGCCGAGGATCTCTGCCGGCAGGCCGGTCGCGCTGCGGATGGCGGCTTCCAGGGGCAGGACGTTTTCCTGCAGGCAATAATAGCCAATCTTGCGGGGGAACGTGCCGTAGTTGCGCGGGTGCGGGCGGTCGGCGCCGGGGAGGTAGGCTCGACCGTCGGACGCGGTCGCCACGAAGTCGATCGCCATGATGTGCCGCACGTCGTCCTCGTTCATGCTGAAGTTGACGATCGACGCCCCGCCGCCTCGGAAGATTTCGTACGCAATCTCGATCGGCTGCCGCTTCTCGGCCTGCGCGATGTCCAGCAGGCTGCGGCCAACCCACTGGCGTTTGCGCGAGTAGCTGACGATGCGGACGGCGTCGCCGTTGTTCTTCTTCTCGATCGACTCGGCGACGAGCTTCCGCAGCTCCGGGCCTTTGTCCTTCGAGTCCAGCCGCTCGATCAGATCACCCCGCCCGCCGGCTCGCGCCCACGACGGCAGCAGCGTGGCGTCGAGCGACGTGCTGGAGGCGATGTACGGGTACTGATCCGCCGTGACCGCCCTGCCCTGCTCCCGCTCCTGCGCAATCATCCGAGCCGCCTCGCGAACGAGCCCCCAGGCATCCCGGCCACTCGACTTGAAGTGCGAAATGTGAACCGGCAGGTCCGCCTGACGCCCGATCTGCAGAGCTTCCTCAACCGACTGCAGCAGCTCGGTGCCCTCGCCGCGAATATGGCTCGCGTAGATCCCGCCGTGCTTCGCGACGACCTTCGCGATCGCCGTCAGCTCGTCCGTCGACGCGTACGAACTCGGCACGTAGATCAACCCGCTCGACATCCCCCACACGCCGTCGCGCATCGCCTTGTCGGTCAGGTCGAGCATCTTCTGCATGTCGCGTTCCGACGCCTCGCCGAGCCCGCTGCCGCGAACGTGTCCCCGCAGCGAGCCCTGCGGCAACAGATGAGCCACATTCGGCCCCGCCCCGTGCTCGTCGATCTGCGAGTAATACTCCGCCGCATCCACCGGCCCGGAACCGCAGTTCCCCGTGACAATCGTCGTACAGCCTTGCGTCAGAAAGTTCGCCACCAGCCGGGTCTCAGCCTTCACCACCTGCCGGTCCGAGTGATTATGCAGATCGATAAACCCCGGACAGACAACCAGCCCCGAACAGTCAATCGTCCACACAGCGTTCACGTTCGCCGAATCACCAACCGCGACGATCTTCCCGTCGGCGATCGCCACAGCAGCCACCCGCCCTGGAGTTCCTGCCCCGTCATGCACCGTCCCGCCCTTCAGCAGAACGTCCGCCTTGATCTCGTCAGCAGCCATCACCGGCCCCGACGGAAGGCCCGCCAACCCAAGACAGCAGCCAATCAGGACGGACGCGATAAATCGAAGCATGACGTCACCTTTCAGAACCAGCCTGGCAAAAATATTTCCCGCCGTAGCGAAACTCGCGCAGAGTTTCGGCCCGGTACAAGAACGCGTCCAGCAAGTCCGCTCACTATGGGATGTGGCCAGAATAACTTCCCAGGTTTGATGTTCGGGTGCCACTGCCGGCTTGTCCGGCAGTGCCTGGTTAACGCACCGAAACACTGCTGGGCAAGCCAGCAGTGGCACCCACCAATGTCGGGAACCTGTTTCGGACACGGTCCTGAATGGTCCACAGCGTTCTCGTTTAACCCGAAGCCGGAGCGACGGAGTTTCGGACACCCACACCATCGCTCCGGCTTCGGGTTAAACAGCCACTTGCGACATTCTCATGGGCACGCGGGGACACCTGCGTGTCGACCCGCGATCGCCTATTCTTCACGTCCGTCGCGTTTTCTGTCGGTCGCGAGCCTCTTTCCCCTTTCCGAGCACTGGAGCATTGAATGGGCAGACTGGATGGCAAAGTCATCATCACTACCGGCGGAACCCAGGGGCTGGGCGAAGCGGTTGCTCTGCAGGCGGCTCGCGAAGGCGCCGCAGGCGTTGTCATTTGTGGTCGTCAAATCGGCAAGGGCGCCAACGTCGTCGCGAAGCTCGAAGCACTCGGCTGTCGCGGCGAATTCGTTCGGGCCGATCTCTCCAGCGTCGAAGACTGCCGCAACATTGTGCGTCGCTGTGACGAGGTCTTCGGCCGGGTGGACGGACTGGTCAACGCCGCCGCCGATACAAACCGCGGCACGCTGCTCGACACGACGCCGGAATTCTGGGATCACCAGTTTGCCGTCAACGTTCGAGCGCCGTTCCTCATCACACAGGAATGCGTGCGGATCATGATCCGCGAAAAGATCGAAGGCACGATCGTCAACGTGCTGTCCGTCGCCGCTCACTGCGGGCTGCCGATTCTGTGCTCGTACAGTTCGACAAAAGGTGCCCTGGCAACGTTTACGAAGAACATCGCGAACGCTCTGCGCAAGGACCGCATCCGGGTCAACGGAATCTTCCTCGGCTGGATGGACTCGCCAAACGAGCACGGGGTGCAGGCGGCCCAGGGATCGGCCTCGGACTGGCTGGAGAAAGCCGAGGCCGAGTCGG
>WGMU01000081.1 GCA_016124895.1 bacterium | reverse complement strand
GCTCGACGGCAGCGATCGACGCCGTGTGACACCTGAGGCACTTTCCGGCACGCACAGCTATACGATTTCGGCAGACGGTCGTTTTGCGCTTCATACATACTCGTCATTCGATACGCCGCCCGTCACGACACTCGTCTCGCTGCCCGAGCACAAAGTCGTCCGGCCACTCGAAGAAAACAAGCCGCTGCACAAGGCCGTCGCGAAACTCAAACGCCTGCCGACCGAGTTCTTTCGGGTCGAGATTGCAGACGGGCTGCTCATTGACGGCTGGTGCATGAAGCCGCCGGGTTTCGGCTCGAAGAAAAACCGCGGTAAGAAGTATCCGCTGCTCGTTTACGTGTACGGTGAACCGGCAGGCCAGACAGTGCTCAACCGCTGGGGCGGCACCAGCATGCTGTGGCATCAGATGCTCGCTCAGCAGGGCTGCGTGGTCATGAGCTCCGACAATCGCGGCACACCGGCGCCACGCGGCCGTGAGTGGCGGAAGTCCGTGTACCGACGCGTCGGTACACTCGGCCCCGAAGATCAGGCCGCAGCATTACGCGCAGCACTCGAAACACGGCCGTGGATCGATCGCGAGCGGATCGGCATCTGGGGCTGGAGCGGCGGCGGCTCGTCGAGTCTGCACGCGATCTTCAAGTATCCCGATCTGTATCAAACGGCCATCTCGATCGCCCCGGTCCCCAACCAGCGCTACTACGACACCATCTATCAGGAACGCTATATGGGCCTGCCGAACAACAACGTCGACGGCTACCGGAACGGCTCGGCCATAAACTTCGCGAGTCAGCTCAAAGGCAACCTGCTGCTGATTCACGGCACCGGCGACGATAACTGCCACTACCAGACGACCGAGTTGCTGATCAACGAGCTGATCCGCCTCAACAAGCCGTTCAGCATGATGGCTTACCCGAAGCGGACCCACTCGATCCGTGAGGGAACCAACACGACGCGTCACCTGCGAGAGGTGATGACGCGATATCTGCAGACAAAGCTGATGAACACGGCACCGTAGCGCGTTGCTGCCTGAAAAGTCGGGCAGTGATCGATTGTGAAATCACGGACGTCCGGCTGTGCCCTGAATGCCCGGCGCCACGACGTTCAAACAAACTCGACGGGCTGGTCGATCGCGCCGTTTGAAATCAAGTATTCAGACGATACGGATCACGGCCAGATCGACGCATACCAAAAGGCTCGGGTCAGGCCGAGCCTTTCCACACCGTCGTCCCATGTGTCGTACTGGCCACTCCGCACCCGAAAGATACCTGTCCGAAGAAAACACCTCAGCACAGATCAAGGAGGACTCCCGTTTTGCATTCCGATAAATCTTCCCAATTCTCCGGCCTGCGATAGACATGGCCCGTGGCTTTTCTTTAACGTGCCCACTCTTCGCAACTGAGCACGCTGCCACGTCGACATGAGCCAGCACACAGGGACAGAACGTCGTGTGTGATTGAAAAGCAGTCTGGGGTGAATATCGACTGAAGCTCTTCGTTCGACGTGCTCTATGCGACCTCGACAGATTCAGTGAGCAATGATCGCTCACTTCCCGTCGGGCGTCACTGCGTTCTGACTGGCGGTTGTCCGTCCCGCGTTTAACAGTTTCGCGGTCCGTATGGGCACTGCCTCCCTCGAGTTTCACAGGCCGGGTTCGGCCCTCACTTCTCAACTTTATTCAAGGAGTTTTACTCGATGTCTGTTCGGAGAAAGGCCGGGTTCACACTTATTGAACTCCTGGTGGTGATTGCCATTATCGCGATTCTTGTGGCTCTGCTGCTGCCTGCTGTGCAGTCCGCCCGGGAAGCTGCACGCCGGACACAATGCAAAAACAATCTGAAGCAGATTGGCCTCGCGCTGCACAATTACCACGGTACCTATAACTGCCTTGCTCCTGGCTACGTGGACTTGAGAGGGTCTCGTGTGCCGGTGGCGGATAATGACGGGCACTGGGCCTGGACCGCCATGATCCTGCCATTCATGGACCTCGCACCCGTTGCAGACAAACTCCTGATTGGTCCTCGCACTGCAACACAATCGCTGCAGGTCAACAAGCAGGAAATGACTCAGGGGTACCCGACATTCCGCTGCCCGTCCGATGTCGGCCCCGACGCCCACTCGGCTGGAACTGACCCCGGCTACGCTATCGAAAACACTTCTAACACCAACACAGGTCTGTCGCTGACCAACTACGTTGGCTCCAACAACACTACCAGTGTTCGCCAGAAGAAGGCGACTAATCCCACCAACGGAACCACAGGCGCGGTGGGCATCTTCTACCGCGACAGTAGTGTAAAATTCCGGGATATCACAGACGGCACGAGCAACACGATTCTCGTTGGCGAGCGTGCCTGGAAGATCGGCGGAGTCCGCATGAGCGCGGCCACGTTGTTCGCTACTCGCGATGCCAACGCGGGCGGACCGTCTGCGCAGGACGCCAGCGTGGCGTGGAACCAGGGCCTGATGACGATCGTGGCATCGGTCCGGCACGGAATCAATCCAGTGCTCACATCGCCGAATCAGGCACAGAGCCAGAACTACAGCAGCCTGCACGCCGGAGGAGTCCATTTCTCAATGGCTGACGGTCAGGTCCGCTTTGTCAGTGAAAACATTGATTCACGACTCGTCAGCCCATGGACAACAAACAGTGTGCTGACTGGCCTGGTCGGAATTCAGGACGAATACGACGTTGGTGAATTCTGATCAGCCCGTGTCATCCTTAAAACCAGCTTTCCCGAATAATAAAAGGATCAGCAACATAATGACCTCACGGTTTCAACTTGTGATCTGCAACCTGTGCCTGGCTCTCTGTGTTGGCTGCGCTGCCAGCAGTGATGCCCCGGAACTCGGAGAGGTTTCCGGAGTCGTCACGCTGGATGGTCAGTCCGTGGCTCAGGCGGAAGTCGCATTCACACCGGAGCAGGGTCGTCCGTCATTCGCCACAACGGATGAAAATGGCAAATACAACCTGCGCTATTCAGCTCAGACTGACGGGGCCGTTGTGGGAACGCACTCGGTATCGATCAGTACCGAGCGTGATCAGACGGGAGGCGAAGGCGACCAGCCGCTGGTGCCCGCTCAGGAAGAACGGATTCCAAAGAAGTACAATGCCGAATCAGAACTGACGGCCCAGGTTTCGGCCGGCGAAAATACGATCAACTTTGAACTCAAGACCGAGTAGGTCAGACTCGACTGTTCACTTCGCACCAGCGATCAGCCTCAGCCCGGTCCGCAATGGACCGGGCTTTTTCGCGCGCCACCCCATCGTCGGAATGAACAACCGAAACCCGGCAAGAACTTTTCCTCGAATCACTTTTCAATCGTCCCGCCATCCTCGACAAATCCGGTCTGCCCCGGAGCCATGTCAGGCCGCGTGTCCGAGACGCTGTTCAAGAATGACGAATCGGTCTCTGAAGCGGGAAAAGCCTGACTTCGGAAGCCAGACTCGCTCGGACAGAGTACAACTTCAGTGCCCACCAAAGCCACTTTCGGCATCCAGCCGAGCGCCAACTGCGAGAGACCTCAGCATGTCGGACGTACCGTCGACCGCCCCGATCATCACCGTTCAGCAGCATATCCTTCAGGAGCAGAAACGCTTCCCCGGAGCGTCGGGCGAATTCTCATGGTTGCTGTCCGGCATCACGATGGCGACCAAGCTGATCCAGTCGAAAGTCCGCCGTGCCGGATTGATCGACATCCTCGGCGAGCATGGTGACGTCAACGTGCAGGGCGAGGTCCAGCAGAAGCTCGACGTGTACTCAAACGAAATGCTGGTCCACTGCCTGAGTGCCCGTGAGAGCATCGGCGTACTGGCTTCCGAAGAGAATGAGAAGCCTTTGCTCGTTCATAAGGGCTCGGAAAACGCGAACTACGCCGTCGTCTTCGACCCGCTTGACGGCTCATCGAACATTGATGTCAACGTCAGTGTCGGCACGACATTCTCGATTCTGCGCCGCCCTGCCGGCGCCAGTCTCGACGATCCGGAACGCTGGGTCCTGCAGCCCGGCAGCGAACAGATCGCAGCAGGATACGTCGTCTACGGTTCGTCCACGATTCTCGTTTACAGCGTGGGAAACGGAGTTCACGGCTTCACGCTCGAACCATCCGTCGGTGCGTACATTCTCAGCCATCCGAACATGCAGATGCCGGCGCAGGGCAGGTATTACTCGGTTAACGAAGCGTACTGCGACACGTTTCCGCCAGCGTACAACGACTATCTGCAGCGGCTGCGTTCCGGAGCGCTCGGGCACCGATACGCATCTCGATACATCGGGTCGATGGTCGCCGACTTCCATCGCACGTTGCTGAAAGGCGGCGTCTTTCTGTACCCACCCACGGAGAGCAATCCAGGCGGCAAACTGCGTCTGCTGTATGAGGCCAATCCCGTCGCGTTTCTGGCCGAACAGGCAGGCGGCAAAGCACTCGATGGAACGCGGCCGATTCTCGATATCAAGCCGGACAGTATCCACCAGCGAACGCCACTGGTCGTCGGCAGCCGCGTTGAAATGGAAGAGTTCGAACGCTGCATCGTCCAGAATCGCTGATCGCTCCACGCACGAAGTATTTCCCGCTTATGGTTCAGACATTCGTTTAGTGCCCGGAATCGCTTCGTAGAATTACATGACCTGAGCAGAGCCGCGCACTGGCGTGTCTGAGCAGGATCTCAACTTCATCGCCAGACGGGCTCTCTGCTGCATTCGAATCTACTGACAGCCTTAATCGCCCCTTCGTCAGCACGCTTGCGACGCCAGACTGATCCACGATACTCCGCCGTTCGATTGAGTTTTAACGTGTGGCCACCGGGAGCGTTGCTGTCGGGTCGTCGCCCGCGATCGACCAGAAAGAACGGACACAATGTCGCAGGATGCCCCTCAGAAGATTGTCGGCGTGCCACGGGAAAGTTTTCCGGGGGAACGCCGCGTCGCCCTTGTTCCCGCTCATGTCGCAGCGTTGAAAAAAGCCGGCTTCGCAGTGCTTGTTGAACGAGCCGCAGGCGTCCGGGCTGGGTATCTCGATGATGAGTACACTGCGGCCGGTGCTGAACTCGCCGACAGCCGGGATGTCGTTTTCGACCAGGCGGATGTTGTGCTGCAGGTTCGAGCCGCTGGAGCAAATCGGCACGCCGGAGCGGACGACATCAACCGGCTGCACAATGGACAGACGCTGATTGCGATATGCGATCCGCTGGCTCAAGCCGACTTCATGCAGGACATCGCTGCACGCGGCGCGACAACCTTCGCGCTCGAACTCGTGCCGCGGATTACGCGGGCACAGAGTATGGACGTGCTCTCCTCGCAGGCGTCGATCGGCGGTTACAAGGCCGTGCTTTCGGCTGCCGCGCAGCTTCCGCGAATGTGCCCGATGATGATGACCGCAGCCGGAACGATTGCTCCGGCCCGGTTCTTCATTCTGGGAGCGGGCGTCGCCGGACTGCAGGCGATCGCGACGGCAAAGCGTCTGGGAGCCGTCGTCTGGGCTTACGATGTGCGGCCCGCTGTTAAAGAAGAAGTGCAGAGCCTCGGAGCGAAGTTCCTGGAACTGGACCTCGTCAAATCGGCAGACGGACAATCCGGCGGCTATGCAAAGGAGATGGACGACGAGTTCTATCGCAAGCAACGCGAAGCGATGACGAAGCTGATTGCCGAAAGTGATGTCGTCATCACCACGGCCGCAATTCCGGGCCGCAGGGCACCGATCCTTGTCACCGAAGACATGGTCCGCGAGATGCCGGAGGGTTCCGTCCTGATCGACATGGCGGCCGAATCCGGAGGTAACTGCGAAATCACTGACGCGGGAGAAGTGACCATCAAACACGGCGTCACGATCGACGGCACCATCAATCTGCCGGCGACCGTGCCGTACCATTCCAGCCAGACCTACAGCAAAAACGTCGTCACTTTCCTGCTGCATCTGCAGAATGAGAATGCTCTCGATGCAGATAGCGACGACGAAATCGTTCAGGGCACTCTGGTCACGCGTGACGGCGAAGTCGTCAACGCCCGCGTCCGCGACGTTCTGGGCCTTGCTCCGCGGATCCCTTCCGAAGCAGCGACAGAAACTTCGACCTCATCCGAAGTGCCCGAAGCTTCGGCCGCTACTGCTGCCGAAGCCGCAGCCGACACACCACAAGCCGACACGTCGGATGCGAACTCAACGATGTCCGACGAAGCCCCACCACGAGAAGCCAATCCCGAATAGCTGTTGCCTGTTGCTTACTGCCTCTCCGAGAACTCTCTCATGCCCATCCTGCTCGCAGAAACCGCATCCGCGTCCACCGACAGCTTCATGCTGCTGCTGGCGATCTTTGTCCTGGCTGTGTTCATCGGCATCGAAGTGATCGCGAAGATCCCACCGACGCTGCACACGCCGCTGATGTCCGGATCGAACGCGATTTCTGGAATCACTCTGGTCGGTGCCGTGATGGCGAGTCAGTTAGATGCGGGTTTCATGTCGAAATCCCTCGCCTTCGCAGCCGTCACGCTGGCGACGATTAACGTTGTGGGTGGCTTCATGGTGACCCACCGGATGCTCGGCATGTTCCGCCGCAAGGACTGACCAGCGGTCTGGACTCGAGTAACAACATTGTGACGTCGAGCCGGCGGTCTGCCGCTTCTCAATTCATAACGTGCTCAGGATCGAACGCGGGCTTCAGCCGCGAAAACGGGGACGGAATCGTGGATCAACTGATTGAACTGGCGTATCTGGCAGCCGCCGTGCTGTTCATTCTCGGCCTGAAAGGGCTGACGCGGCCGAAGTCGGCGGTGCGAGGCAATTTGCTTGGCGCGTGCGGAATGCTGCTGGCCGTTGTCGTCACGCTGATGCAGCGCGGCCTCAGTTTTGAATTGATCGGTGGTGGCGTTGCGCTGGGAGCGGTCATCGGTGCGGTCTTCGCCACACGGGTACAGATGACGGCGATGCCGGAAATGGTCGCTCTCTTCAACGGCTTTGGCGGTATCGCGTCGACGCTGGTCGCCGGTGTCGCGCTGACACAACTCGATACGCCCGGCAAACCAGAGCTGATCGCAACAGCCCTCTCCGGTCTCATCGGAGCTGTCACGTTTACTGGCAGTCTCGTCGCCTGGGGCAAGCTGGCTGGCGTCCGCAAGCTCGATCAGATCATCGTGCCCATGCAGCACGTAACGAACGCCATCCTGCTGCTGATGTGCCTGGTCATGGCGTACGGCGTTGTGAATTCCTCTGAACACGCGGTGCTCTGCTACTGGATGCTGTCCGCTGTCGCATTCGTGATCGGGGTCACGCTGGTTGTTTCGATTGGCGGAGCGGACATGCCTGTTGTGATCGCTCTGCTCAATTCGTACTCAGGTCTGGCCGCGGCAGCAACGGGCTTTGTGTTGGGCAATACCGTGCTGATCATCTCGGGGTCGCTGGTTGGAGCCTCCGGACTGATTCTCACCCAGGTGATGTGCGTCGCGATGAACCGTTCGCTGACCAACGTTTTGTTCGGCAGGATGGGACCAAAAGGTGACGGCCCGAGTGCCGACGAAGTTTACGCAAACGTGAAATCCACGACGGCCGACGAAGTCGCGATGCTGCTGGAGGTCGCCAGCCGTGTCGTCATTGTGCCGGGTTACGGGATGGCGGTTTCTCAGGCGCAACACACCGTCAGCGACCTTCGCAAGCTGCTTGTTGCCAGACAGATCACCGTCGATTTCGCCATTCATCCGGTCGCCGGCCGAATGCCCGGCCACATGAACGTCCTGCTGGCCGAAGCCGACGTGCCATACGAATCGCTCCGCGAAATGGACGAGATCAATCCGACGATGGAACAGGCCGATATCGCCATCGTGCTCGGTGCGAACGACGTTGTGAACCCGCTCGCTCGAACCGATCCCAACAGTCCGATCGCCGGCATGCCGATCATCGATGTCGACAAAGCGCGGACAGTTGTCGTCATCAAACGCAGCCTGAGCCCCGGCTTCGCGGGAATTCCGAACCCGCTGTTCGCCGCCGACAATTCGCTGATGCTCTTCGCCGACGGCCGCCAGGCCGTGCAGGACATCATCAAAGCGCTCAACGAAGGCTGAGCCGGCTGTCAAACGTCTTCACGACTATCGCTGCGCGATCGAGATCGCCGCGAGGCGCGAAAGCCCATTCAGAAACGTGTCCGAAACAGCTTTCCAATTCCGGAGTCTTCACGATCAGCCGGCACACGCTTACGGATGATGATCGGAATAACGACTGCGCGTAACCACGTTCGTCAGAACGCGGGAATTCCTGTTGGGCCCGCATTCTGGCGAATGCAGCTACGCGTGGTGAAAGCGCAAGGGGCAATCTGCTGCTCGGTAGCCGTTCTGATGAGCAGGAAACCGAAACGTTGTTCGATCAGCGAGACCGTGGCCCAGCGGTTTTTTCGCGGGGATCGGCAAGCGGGCGGCCGCGATCGGCGAATTTGATACGGAAGTCGATTGAGCCCGAGTTGTCATCGTCAATACTGTGCCAGGCTTCCTGGCAGCGTACGAAAAGCTGACCGTCGCTCTGCGGCGTCCACCTGCCGTAAGCGCCCAGATCGAACGGTTCGCCGAGTTCGTACACATCGGAACTGAAGATGACGCCGATCAGCCGACCGGTGCCGTCGCCATGACCGTCAGCGTCGCAGAGTCCGGACTCCGCATCGGTCTGCCACTCACCAGCAGCGCTGAATTCGTACTCGCTGTCCCTCTTCACGAGACAACGTGTCGGCTGCCAGCCACCTCTGGCGGAAATCTTCGACCCAACGGCTGCCGAACTGCGCGGAGCCCGGAACTTGCTCTTCCAGTCCCACGCAACCAGATCGGCGCGATAGCCGCGATCAAAGTGTTCGAGGAAGAAGAGATACTCGAACGAAATCTCCTTCGACATCGCACCATAAACCTGCTCAAACGATGTCCGCTGACCGGTCAGTAATGCCAGACCGAGCGGCCGGAAGCGGTCGCGGTAATTCGGATTGTTTGCCAGCAGGTGGCATAGAGCCCACCGCCAGGCGTAATTCTTCCACGAATCGCCGGTCACTTCGTCTGAATTGACGATCTCGTTCAGCGATTTCGGCTCGCTGGAATGGATGTATTCGACAACGGACTGCGGACAGTTGACGTGCGGATCATCTTCGATCCAGTAGTTGCCCATCTCGGCCATGCCTTCCGAGTACCACAGCGGCCCGGTGTGTCCGAAGTTCTGGCCGCAGTACGCGTGAACGGCTTCGTGCTGCGGCGTGCCACGATCGGCGATTGCATACACCACCGAAGTGGCCGCAACGAGCCGTCCATTGGCGAGCGTCGCGTTCGTCTTTGTCACGCCACCGCCCCGCTGAATACTCGCCAGCCCGTTCGGCTCCGTAATCGCTCCCGCTGGCCAGTTCTTCAGATCCTTGACGACGTAGCACTCGATGACCTTGCGGTTCGGCTGTCCCCAGTAGCGCGAGATCAGTTTCAGCATTGTCTCCAGCCGGTCCAGCAGATCCTGGGCATCGTGGTCATTGAGATCCGTATGCAATAGAAAGTTCTGCGACCTCACATCCCGCGGCGGAACACTGCTCGGCTGACCGCCTTCACGGTCTGCAGATTTCGCCAGCGACAACTGAGCACGGCAGGCTGAGTCAGCCGTCAGCAGAAAGCCTGTCAATACAAGCACAGCAACAAAGCAACGACTCATGGATTCTGCACCTGCAGGGAAGGTCGCCTCAAACATTCGACCGCTAAAACAGGAGCGTCATCGTGTGCGGCGATCTCCTCTGGTGCAACACCCTGCCGTGCAGTCTTCCGGAATCAGATCGAAACCGGTTCCAACTTGACATGCCGGAGTTTCAGATCTGCAGACAGATCACAGCAGAAAGATGGCGAGCCGGCAAAGTTCAGACGACGCACATCGTCGCCATTTTTCTGCCCTGCTTTTTCGGCATTCCAAACGGCGACCCACGCTGTGCTGCCGGAGTTGGCTTTACGCAAGAACGTCCTCAACCACGCGGCCATGCACGTCGGTCAGGCGGTAATGGCGGCCCTGGAATTTGAAGGTCAGAGTTTCGTGATTGATCCCCAGGCAGTGCAGCATCGTGGCGTGTAGATCGTGAACGTGGACGGGTTTGTCCACGATGTTGTAGCCATAGTCGTCCGTTGTGCCGTAAGTCAGCCCGCCTTTGATGCCGCCGCCGGCCAGCCAGATCGTGAAGCAGCGTGGATGATGATCGCGTCCGTAGTCGTCTGCCGTCAGAGTGCCCTGGCAGTAAACCGTGCGACCGAACTCGCCGCCCCAGATGACCAGCGTGTCGTCGAGCATCCCTCGCTGTTTCAGATCCTGAATCAGCGCTGACGATGCCTGGTCCGTCGCCTGACACTGCGTCCGGATTCCTTTCGGCAGGTTCGTGTGTTGATCCCAGCCGCGGTGGAAGAGCTGCACAAACCGGACGCCACGTTCGGCCATGCGCCGAGCCAGCAGGACGTTGTACGCGTACGTGCCCGGCGTTCGAGCATCCTCGCCATACAGCTCGAAGATGTGATCCGGTTCGTCGGACAGGTCGGTCAACTCAGGCACCGACGTCTGCATCCGGTAGGCCATTTCGTACTGAGCGATCCGCGTGTTGATTTCCGGATCGCCAGTCTGTTCGAACTTCAAACGGTTGAGCTGCGACAGATCATCAAGCATCTGCCGCCGCGTTGCCACGCTGACGCCTTCTGGATTCGACAGATACAGCACGGGATCGCCGACCGAGCGGAACTTGACGCCCTGATACTTCGACGGCAGAAACCCGCTGCCCCACAGTCGATCGTATAGTGGTTGTCCACCGCTGCCCGAGATCATCGCGACAAAGCCGGGCAGATCGTCGTTGTCACTGCCCAGCCCATATGAGAGCCACGCGCCGATACTCGGCCGGCCGGCAAGTTGAAAGCCTGACTGGAAAAACGTAATCGCAGGATCGTGATTGATCGCCTCGGTGTGCATCGTCCGGATAAAGCATAAGTCGTCGACGACTTTCGCCGTGTGCGGCAGAAGTTCGCTGATGCTGATCCCGGACTGACCATGCCGGGTGAAACGGAACATCGACGGCGCGATCGGGAAGCTCTCCTGCTTCGCCGTCATCCCGGTCAGCCGCTGCCCCTGCCGAATGGAATCCGGGAGTTCTGTCCCGCGCAGATCCTTCAGCCGAGGCTTTTCATCGAACAGGTCCATCTGCGACGGCGCTCCGGACTGCAGCAGATAGATCACTCGCTTCGCCTTGGCCGGAAGGTTCGGAAAGCCACTCACTCCAGGCGCATTCGCCTGCTGAGCAGCCCCTGCATCGCGAGCCAGCAGCGAAGCCAGTGCCACCGCGCCAAGTCCACTTCCGGCACCCTCAAGAAATGCTCGCCGCGTCTGTTTTTGAAGTTGGTCCAGCATGTCACGTACTCAACCGAAGTTGTCAGTCAGTAGGGTGCGACTTGACGCACCAAAGGTTTCAAAGGTGCGTCGAGACGCACCCCACGGTCTACGATCGAGCCTCACTCTTTCGTCACACACTCGTCGAGATTCAGGATCGTGCTGCAGATCGTTGTCCAGGCAGCGAGTTCGGCCGGAGCTACGTCGGTGGCGACCGGTGATTCCCCGGCGGCCAATAGCCCGTCGGCTGCGGACTTGTCTTGTTCAAACTGACTTCGGTAACGCTGCAGGCTGCTCAACAGAATGGATTGTTCGCGATCGCTGGCCGGCCTCGCCAGCGCGAAACGAAACGCCGCGTTCACACGCTCAGGATCTGAATCGCCCGCGGCATGACTGCGTTGTGCGAGACCCCGGGCGACTTCGACGAAGGTCACATCGTTCAGCAGGTTGAGCGCCTGCAGTGGCGTGTTCGTGCGCGTCTGGCGGACTTCGCACATCTCGCGGCCGGACGCGTCGAAGCTGGACATCATCGGCGGAGCAACGGTCCGCTTCCAGTAGGTGTAGAGACTGCGGCGGTACAGGTCCGGACCAGTCGAACGATCGTAGAGCGTGTCGGTGGCGATCTCTTTCCAGAGACCTTCGGGTTGATATGGCTTGACGGACGGGCCACCAAGCTTCTCAGTCAGCAGCCCACCGACAAACAGAGCCTGATCGCGAATCATCTCGGCCGGCAGACGGAAGCGGGCACCGCGGGCGAGCAACCGATTGTCCGGATCGCGGACGAGCAGCTCCGGCGTCACGCGTGACGACTGCTGATAGGTCGCACTCATCACGATCGTCTTGAGGATGTGCCGCACGTCCCAGCCGGACTCAACAAACTCGACAGCCAGCCAGTCGAGCAGTTGCGGATGACTGGGATGCTCACCCTGCACTCCGAAGTCCTCGGTCGTCTTGACCAGCCCGATGCCGAACAGGTCGCGCCAGAAGCGGTTGACTGTGACGCGAGCTGTCAGTGGGTTGTCGCGGCTGACCAGCCACTGCGCCAGACCAAACCGGTTCGACGGCGCGTCATCAGGCAGTGGCGAGAGCGCTGCCGGCACGCCTGCAACGACGCGCTCACCAGGCTTGTCGTATTGCCCACGGATCAGAACGTGCGTCTCACGTGGCTGCGTTTCCTGCATGACCATGACGGTCGGCAGCGAGTGACGAAACTCGATCAGCTCGCGTTCCAGCTTCACCAGCTCACGCCAGGCAGTACGAACATCGTCCGGACTGGCGACTTCGAGGATGTACCGCCGCAACTTTTCTGGAACGACGACGCGGCCATCCGAGCCCGCCGTCAGCGACTGATTGACGAACGCCCCAACCGGCGTCGCGTCAGCGATGGCTCGCACGTCGCTGGCAGTCAGCGGTCGCTGATAAATCCTCACGTCGTCGATCAGGCCCCGGAAGTCCGACTGGCCGCGTCCGATCCGCAACGGCTGGTTGACCGTGATCGTCTGGTTCAGAAAGTCGTGATGCGCCGTCAGCTCAACAGGTCGGCCATCAAAGTAGAACTGCATCCCGCCCGATTCTCGGCTGCCGTCGTAAGTCACGCAGACGTGAACCCAGCGACCGGTCGGCAGCGGCTCGGTCGTTTCGACCCGGATTGAATCGTCGAGCCAGCGTTTGACGAGGTTGAGCTGCACGGTGCCTGACCCGGTCACATCGAAGCTGTAACCGGAACCTCGCGGCACGTCTTCCATCTTGCTGAGAATCGTCCCCGCCGCGTGCTTGTCCTGTCGCACCCAGGCGGCCAGAGTAAACCGCTCGAAGTACCCGAAACCTGCGAGATACCCAGCGTCGATGGTCTGTGAACCATCAAAACGCATTGCCTGGTTGAGCGGACCTGGCACAAACGGCGACGGGTCACGATCGCTCGTCGCTGCCGTTACAAACCGCGGCTCGTAATTCTGCAGCTTCGTCTCTGTTTCGTTCGGCTCAGGAACTGTCGTCGCGCTGCGCTGGCCAGCCTGCTGCTGCTCTGTCGCGGAGTTCTCGATCGAACCGTCCAGTTTCAACCGGACGATTAGACCATCCGAATCGGTCCAGCCGTCCAGCGGCGACGAGATCGACTTCTGCCAGGTGGCGACGAGTTCCGGCATCCGTTGATCAATCGCTGCGACCTTCTGTCGTGTGGCCGCGAGGCGGGCTTCGAGCGCTGCCAACTGCTTCTGCTGCTCCGGCGTTGGCGCCTCGATAAACGGCTTCGAGTTACCCTCTTTGATCGCGCGGCCGTACTCGGGGATGTTGTTGAAGTATGAGAAGAGCTGGTAGTACTCGCGCTGCGACAGCGGGTCGTACTTGTGGTTGTGACAGCGGCAGCAGCCCATCGTCAGGCCCTGCCAGACGGTGAACGTCGTATCGACACGGTCGACGACATACTCGACCTGAAACTCCTCCGGCACGACGCCGCCCTCGGCATTGCCGCGATGATTCCGGTTGAAGCCCGTCGCGATTTTCTGATCGAGCGTCGCGTTGGGCAGCAGATCGCCCGCGAGTTGCTCGACGGTAAACTCGTCAAACGGCTTGTTGTGCAGAAACGCGTTGAGGACCCAGTCCCGCCAGCGCCACATGTCGCGCGGACCGTCGGACTGATAACCGCTCGTGTCCGCATAGCGAGCCGCATCGAGCCAGCGAATCGCCATCCGCTCGGCATAGCGTGGCGACTTGAGCAACCGGTCGACGACTTTCTCGAAGGACTGCGGAGACTCGTCTGCCAGGAACGCGTCGACTTCGTCAGGCGTCGGCGGCAGGCCTGTCAGGTCGAGTGTCACACGCCGCAACAGGGTTCGACGGTCAGCGGTGGGTGACGGTTTGAGTCTTTCGCGATCGAGCCGAGCGAGTACAAACCTGTCGATTGGATTCTGTACCCACTCGGCCTGCGAGACACTCGGCTGGTCCGGACGCTGCGGAGCGACGAACGCCCAGTGCTGCTGCCACTTCGCTCCGTCCGCGATCCATTCGCGCAGCAGCTCAATCTGCTGTGGCTTGAGCTTCAAACCGGAATCCGGCGGCGGCATCTGCTCGTCGGGATCGGTGCTCAGAACGCGGCGCAGCAGTTCGCTGTTGCCCGGCTGCTGCGGCGAGACCACGCGCACTCCGTCCTGTTCACGAAACAACCCGTCGCGTGTGTCGAGCCGCAGGTTGGCTTGCCGCTGCGTCTCGTCCGGGCCGTGACAGGCGAAGCAGGTGTCGGACAGGATCGGCCGGATATCGCGGTCAAAATCGACATCAGCTCGCACGGGCTGCGTTGCCAGCAACAGAGCGACGGCGATCAGCAATCGAACGGGTAGGCGGCATTGTCCTGGCATGGATTCGGTCCTGCGTCGGCGGGAAGAATCGAAACTCGGTGGGACAACGATCCTCGCTACTTCGCGCCGACTTTGCGAACGTTCGCGTTCTTTCGCAGCTCGACGATCAGCCGTTTCTGCAGCTCACGTGACAGCACTCCGAAGATTTCTCCGCGCGTATCCTCTAGGCTCAGGTCGCCCGGGACGATCTTCGTCACCGTCAGCAGGTGCATTCCAAACGGCGTCTGAAACGGCTCGCTGACTTCGCCAGGCTTCAGGTCGAACGCAACCGACGTCAGCTCGACCGGCATCCGGCCACGATAGACGAACTGGCCGATGTCGCCGCCGTCCTTGCCGCTCGGACTGTCGGACTCCGCCCGGGCCGCGTCGGCAAACGAGACCTCGCCAGAGACGATCTTCGTCCGCAGGTCGCCGAGTTGCTGCTTGAGCACACCGAGTTGCTCGACCGTCGCTTCTTTCGGCACTCGTTTGACAATCTGCGCCGCTCGAACTTCAGTTCCGTCAAAGCGTTCCCTGTGCTGCATCCAGTAGGTCGCGATGGCTTTGTCAGTGATGACCCGCCGCGCGTGAATGTTCCAGACGATCGGCTGCGCGACGGCCTCGCGGAACGTCGCTCGCGAATAACCCAGCGACGCCAGTGTCTCGCTGAAATCGAGCCCCTCGCGCGTCACCAGCTTCTCCATTCGCTGGACACGTTCATTCACGATCGCATCGCTCGCTTCGATCTTCTGTTCTGTGAGAAACGACTTCAGCAGCGTGCGGTCGATCAGGTCCTCGATGTACTGATCCCGCACCGTTGGCTTCAGCTCGTCCCGGACGCCGCGAGCCAGGTAAAGAAATTCGAGATCGCCTTCCGTGATCGACGTCCCGTTGACAGTCGCGACGACGGTCTCCGGCGGTGGGTTCTGAGCGGCCGTGGTTCTGACGAAAACGGTCAGACAAATAGCAGCGACAGCCAGTGGAACGAGAGTTCGACTCAGTGCGCTCACGATTTGACTCCTTTCAGCAATCCGCGACGAAACCAGTTGGAACGACCAGGCTGCGATCAGTCAGCGTAGGACTTCGTAACCGGCGGCTGCCAGTCGTCGTGCGCGGTTTTCGGATCGAGTTGATCGAGAATCTGCTTCGTCAGTTCGGGCAGAGCATGACCGGTAACGGCTGAGATTTTCAGCACCGGCCGACCGACCTCTTCGCTGAGCAGGTCCGCGATATCATCGGCGTCGGGCAGTTCGCACTTCGTCACGACGACAATCTCGGGCCGCTCCATCAGCGACTCGTCGTAAAGACGCAGTTCGTCGCGAATGTTGCGGTAATTGTCGATCGGATCGCTGCCATCCATCGGCATCGGTTCGACCAGATGCACGAAAACCTTTGTCCGTTCCACGTGTCGCAGAAACTCGTGCCCCAGCCCGACACCGGCATGAGCCCCTTCGATCAGTCCCGGAATGTCAGCAATGACGAACCGCTTGTCGAAACCGATCTGTACGATGCCCAGGTTCGGATACTTTGTCGTAAAGGGATAGTTTGCGATCTCAGGCGTCGCGCGGGTCATTCGGCTGAGCAGTGTCGACTTGCCGGCATTCGGCTTACCGATGAGCCCCACGTCAGCGATCACCTTCAGTTCGAGTCGGATCGTGCGTTCCTGTCCCGGCTCGCCATCCTCGTGTTCGCGCGGAGCCCTGTTAACGGAGTTTGCAAAATGCTTGTTCCCGCGACCGCCGCGACCGCCGCGAGCAACAACGATCGACTGCCCTTCGTCCTTCATGTCGCGCAGCAGGTTGCCCCGTGTGACGTCGTAGACGAGCGTCCCCGCCGGCACACGAATGATGACGTCTTCTCCGCGCCGACCAGTCTTCAGCTTTCCTTGACCATGCGCCCCACGGTCTGCATTCCAGTGCTTGTGGCCGATCAGGTGCGCCAGATTCGTAAGCTGCGTCGTCGCTTCGACGATGACGCGACCGCCCCGACCGCCGTCGCCGCCGTCCGGTCCACCACGCGGTACGTGCGCTTCGCGCCGAAAGCTCAGGCACCCGTTGCCACCGTCGCCACCGCGGCAGTACAGCTCGATCTGATCCAGAAACATCCGCGAATATCCATGATCTGTGATTTTTTCGGCCAGGAAATGGACCGGAGGGGCGAATAGTATCGGCCAGTCTGAAGCATTGCGATCAGACGCCAGCGGCGTTGCGAGTCCGATCAGCCAGTTCTCCTTACTGCCAGGATTTCCGGAGTCTCTCATGTCCGACGCCACCGACCCCTCGAATCACCAGCGCCAAATTCCACGCAAAGTGATCGGAGCGGCCATCCTGCTCGGGCTGCTGACGCCGGTTGCTTACGTCTGGTATCTCACACCACCGGACGTCATCGCCGAATTTGTTCACCTCAGCCGTGACGACAGCGGCGTTCTGGTCGCCGATGACGACGGTTCAACTGCCAACAGAGCCCGGCTGAAGGCTCACCTGGGTAAACTCAACGCGCGTAATAATACGTCAATGGTTTCGTCCGAAGTTCACTCGAACCCCGCCTTTCTGGCTGCCAGCCGACTGGCGATCTTTAACCTGTCTGACCATCTGCTGATCGCCCGCGTCGCGACCTCGCTGCTCGACCAGTTGAAGCAGGATTCGCCGTTCAGCGAGATTGATTACTTTCCGCCCGGCGAACAGACCGCAGTCGGGAAACTTGCACCGGACCTTTATCTGACGCTCGATCTGAAATCGATCGACGAATCAGGGCTCATCGGCCGTGACCTGAAGGCTCTGGTGACGGCTCGGTTCGGCACGACACTGGCCGCGTCCAACTTCAGTTCGCACGACAACCAGTCCCCGCCGATCGTCAGCATCCACGCCGACATCGAAGTTGACCACGAGTCCTCGCTGACTGGCGTCGAATCGTCCGCCGCGAAATACACACTGCAGGGTGACGACATTGCGAAACAGATCAGCAAGCACATCCTCGACAAGTTGAAAAAGCTTCGCGAGCAGCACGAACCGTTGCCTGACCTGCCGGTGGCCCTGTACCCGGACTGGACTCCTGAACCGGACTTCGTCTTCCTGGACCGTCTGCAGGCGATACGACTGAGCGGCGTTCACGGCCTGATGTTCCGCAACGAGTCTCTGTGGGAATACGAGCCGGCCGGCGATCCGATTGACACTGTGGCCAGCATCCGCGACGAACTGCTCGCCGCTGGCTGGACCGAGCACAACTTCTACGCCAAAGCGGCAGAGCACGTCAGTCTGCACATGGCAAAAGGCGACGCGACCATCAATGTCTTTCCCGAACGACAAGCGGGGCTCACTCACCACCGACACGCTGTCACCGCTGACGGAGCACCGGCCGACGAGCCCGCGCCGCTGAAACACTTCGTCCGCTATCGCGATCGCCTGCCACTGACCGAAATTCGAGCCGTCGTCGACAACCTGTTTGCCGCGGAACGACCGGACATCAACCTGCTGCTCGGACTGCGCAGCAACTGGCAGGGAGATCAGCATTCGCAGGCGGTTCGGCTGATCGAGGAACAGGGCGTACGTTCGGCTGATGCCTGGCTGCTCGTCGCCGAGCATTACTCAAAACGGAAAGACATCGAGGGCACACGTCGAGCCCTGGCCTGCTGCCGCTTCCTCACTCAGACGATGACCAGTTCCGGTAACATCGATCAGAGCATCAGAAAAATCGCCAAAGAACTGAAGATCGACGAAAAGCAGCTCGACACACCTGAGCAGGAGCTGCTGAGAACCCTCGGCTTCATCGCTCTGGATCCGGAATCCTCTCCATCTGGCATTGCAACAGTTCGATTCGGCGAACCAGCGGCGTTCTACATCGTCGACGACGATGACAAGACGACAGTCTTCACGTGGACCATCGACCGGATTTCGGCCGGCAGGAGGTTCCGGCTCGTCTCACTCGAAGCAACCGGAGGCACCCGAAGCTGGACGACACAGGAAACATCGTCGCTGACACAAGTGCCGTCACGCGAACACAAGGGCACTCGCATCAATGCCCACGTCGAACAGAAGACCCCGGAATCGCTGGAATTCACAGTCACTCTGACTCAGTCACCAGCGCAACATCACACTAGAGAAGGTCAGGTGATAGGAGGCCCGCCGAGTCTTTGAGGCTCCTGCCTTTCAGCCAGAACAGGTCGAGACTGATTTTGTCCCGCTTGATGAGTTCTTCGCAGTCGCAGGATCGCCAGCGGCCTTCCGGATTGTTGTCGGACCCTGTGGAGCGTCGCTTCTCACGAGGTCCGTCGGACTTGTAACACTTCGCATAATCGCCGGGGCCACTGCGTCTGAGGGGATTTGCAGTCAGGGTAGTTCGGACTGAGGGGTCAGAACGTTACATGACGAGCTTATGAGCAGAATCGTCATCACAACATGGGGCTCGTTAGGTGACCTGCATCCCTACGTTGCTATCGCACTTGGTCTGCATGACCGAGGCCATGAAGTCACCGTTGCTACCTGTCCGAGCTATCGCCAGAAGATTGAATCGATGGGGCTCAACTTTCGTCCCGTCCGCCCGGACTGTGACTGGCTACAGGACGCCGAGAAGGTCCGCTGGTTCAGCCACCCTCGCTTCGGACTGCTTCGTGTTGGTCAGAAAATTCTGATGCCGAATCTGCGGGACGCCTTCGAAGACACGCTCAATGCGGCGAAAGAGGCAGACCTGCTGGTCACAATGATGGCCTGCTATGCAACCCGGCTGGTCGCTGAAAAAGAGAGGATTCCGTGGGTGTCTGCCGTGCATATACCACTGGGGTTCTTCTCAGGGCACGACCCGCCAATCCTTGAATTCTCACCGTTCCTCTCCAGGCAGCTTCGCTACCTCGGCCCTGTGTTCTGGAGGCCATTTCTCGAACTCGGTAAACGAGTCAGTCGTCCTCTGGCAGAGGAGTGGTATCGGCTGCGTGCGGAGATCGGTTTGCCACGCACGACAGAGGGAAACCCACTGGCTGACAGCCACTCACCGACGCTCGTCCTGGCGCTGTTTTCGCCATTGCTTGCCAGCAAGCAGCCGGACTGGCCATCGCAGACAGTTGTGACCGGCCAACCGCTCTACGACAACGACGGCGAGTCGGAGTTGGAGCCTTCGCTGAGTCAGTTCTTGAATAACGGGCCGCCACCAATCGTGTTCACTCTGGGTTCGGCAGTCTGTGCGAACGCCGGAGCGTTCTACGAGCACAGCATCACCTGCGCACGGTCGCTTCAGCAGCGGGCTGTATTCGTTGTCGGCAAGGGACAACTCCAGCGTATCCCTCCGCTGCCTGCGGATATGTCTGGTGTCGAATACGCTCCTTTCAGCGAACTGTTCCCACGCGCCGCTGCGATTGTCCATCATGGCGGCATCGGAACAACGGGGTTGGCCATGCGGTCGGGGCGTCCGATGCTGGTCGTTCCATTCGCATGGGATCAGCCCGACAATGCCGAGCGTGTCAAGCGGCTCGGAATTGCCCGTTCGATTCCAAAGCACCACTACACAGCCAGGACAGCGGCGAGGGAATTGGCGAAGCTGCTTGACGATCAAGCCTATGCAGAGCGTGCGTCAATAGTTGCCGAACGGGTCGGTCAGGAGCACGGCGTATCTGCGGCCTGCGATGCGCTCGAAGACCTGCTTGCCAGACGAGGAAAGACTGCATGACAAAAGTTCTTCGCTGCCTGATTCCGTCTCTGACGATAGCCCAATTCGCTTTCGCCGAAGATCTGGTGCGGGGACGCATCGAATCGGCCGATATCTGAGTCACAGACGCCGACAAGGACGATCTGCCCCGAGTTCTGCTGATCGGCGATTTGATCCCGAGAAACTATCGTGGCTGTTGATCAGGAAGGTCTTGGTTCGGGTCGGCAGTCGACATCCCATATGTGTGAGCGGTTTCACTCTTGACTCAACGGCGCATTGAGGCAACTCTGTGCCTGTTCGACGTCTCTCGCTACGAGTCCCGATATGGCGGCACTGAGAATTCTCTGCCTGTTTCTGTTGAGCGGCGGTCTGGTCACCCAGCCTGTACTGCTCCAGACGGCGTCGTGTTGCTGTTCGGGCCAGCCTGCTGACAACAGCTCTCAGGTTACCTCAGCGTCGACATCCACCCCGGCTGCTGGCTGCCCCCACTGCCGTACCGCTGTGCGATCGTCCGCGTCTGTGGCGATATTTCGAGCCTGCACCTGTCAGAAACAGGTCAGTTCTTCCGCCATTGCGAACAGCCTGAAACCTGCTGAGTCCGAGCAGTTGCTGGCCGCTGTTGAGCGGCCGGCTGACCACGCGACCGCTTTTGCCGGTTCGGTATTTGCCAGACCGCAGTACTATCCACCGGGTCGAATGATCCCCGCACGTATCCTGAAGTGTTCGTGGCTGATTTAGAGAGACTGTGCGAACCAGTTTCTCCGACGGATTCACGATCGTCGGCACTTCGCACAAGCGACCGGCAGCGTGCCGGCACCTCAGCACAAGTCTCCATCGCCAGCGGAAATCGTCAGCTCGATTCCCGTTCCAAGCAAACACTCAAGGAAATCAACCATGCGCCAAGCACTTGCGCTTCTCGCCGTTCTCGGAATGACCGCAGGCTTCTTCTCAGCGAATGCTGCTGACGAAAAAGACGAAAAGTTCGAAGCCACCTGTCCGGTCTCCGGCAAACCGGCGGTCAAAGAACAGTCCGCGAAATTCAAAGGCAAGACGGTCTATTTCTGCTGTCCGAACTGTCCGAAGGCCTATAAGGCCGATCAAAAGAAGTTCATCAACGCAGTGTATACGCAGCTTCTGGAAACGAAGCAGATCACTCAGGTGGCTTGCCCGCTGAGCGGCAAGCCGGTCGATACGTCGAAGACCGCCGTTCTGGGCAAGACAACCGTCGCCTTCTGCTGTGGAAACTGCCAAGGCAAGGCGAAGGAGTCAGACGACCTGGCCAAACTTGCCTTCGCCGATTTCGACAAGGGTTTCACACTGCAGACGACCTGTCCGGTCAGTGGCAAGCCGATCGCTGTCGATAACAAGGTCTCGCACGAGGGCAAAAACGTCTATTTCTGCTGCCCGAACTGCCCGAAGGCGTTTGAAGCCGACCCGGCGAAATACGTCGCCAGACTGCCGCAGTTCCCAAAGCCGAAGAAGGCAAAGAACTGACCGCTGGAAAACGGTGGGCGAAAACGTGGCGCCGGCGCTGAAGGGTGAGGCACGGGTGAGTGGTGTTGGGGCCGGCCTCGAAAGGGGGGATTACTTCGCCTCTGCATCGCGGTGGCTTGAGCGTTTTGCACAGTAGCTCTTCGCATTTCATGACAGTAGCTTTCGCCGCCGGCTTCCTGAATCTGGCAGCGATGCATCAGGCAGTCGAGCGTAGCTCCGGTGAGTCGTTCGCTGCCGAGTGCATCGGTCCGGTTATCGAGCGGCAGAGGCGCAGCCGCATTCATTCCGCCGGTGGCGGTCGCTCTCGCCGCGATCGGCGTACTCGTTGTACGAGGCGGCCGGCAGCACGCGGGCTCCCGGACGGCTGGTGACGATCGCCCGACGGTTCGTGCCCCGGGCATGCACTTCCACTTTGATGATCGTGCACCGCGGTGAGCGCCAGCTCCCGGCCCGGTAATCGATGGACTCGAACAGCCGCTGCGGCTGACCGGTTTCCTCGAAGGCTTTCAGCGCCGCGGTCAGCAGGTCGTCGCTGGCTGGCTTCAGCGTTGCATTCATTCGCACGCCGAAGCTGTAGTCGATCGACAGCCGCTCGCAGACGTCGAACATCAGCGGGACGCCGAACGCGCTGTCGGCCCGCAGATGAATCCGCACGTCCGGCCAGGCCGCCCGCAGCCGGTCGATCAGATATTCCAGATCGTCGTCCGCTTCCAGTGCCGGATTCGCTGTGCCGAACAGCAGGCAGAACATCACGACCTGGTCATTCTCCGCGCAGGTGATGACCCGCGGCAGATACTGATACTGGCCGTAGTACCCATGAAACATGATCAGCTGCTGCTGGCCGTGAGCTGGATCATCGAACGGGTCCATGTCCAGCGTGAGCTGTGCCGGCGGCTGCTCGAACGAGCCGATGAACTGATCGATGAACACATCCCGCAGTCGCAGCAGTGAGCGGACACTGACCGCGTTCTCGAACCGGGAATGCGTCGGCTGACTGGCCAGATCACCGGTGTCGGGCGAACGATCGGCGATGAGCTTGAAGACGGGATCAGACCGTAACGTGTCGTGATCGTCCTGGTCCTCATACCCGGCAGGAATCCCGTACATCCGGGCCCGGACCATTTCGAGCAACCTGTGACGCGTGCGCGCCGGATCACGGAAATCGTCAAGTGCCCCCGAGAACCGCTCCGAGAGACCAACGACCTGATCAAACTGCCGGATCGGAATGAGCCCGGCATCACTGGTCATGGCCGCGTCCGAAACCTCGACTACCACCGGCTTCAGAGCACCGAGCGAGAAGCATTTCTGAAACACACCCTGTAAACTCACCCCGAGCCTTCCTGCGACCACCAAAGCACTGTTCACACAACGCTTTGTTGCCGCTCGGAGGCTCTTTCTCCTCCCCAGTCATGAATAATCCGGGTTAACGTGCCAGAGTGCATTGATCGATTTGGGCGAGGGAGACGGCTATCCAAACGGCGTTGTCGAATGCCGACTGACCGAGCTGCTCATATCAGTGTGGATGTGCCTTAATCAGTCCCGTCGGCGGCGAATATCCGCAAACTGAGGCTCGGCTGCTGGAAAATCTTAAGAGTTCTGCTCAAATTCCGATCCCCCGATGAATCCCGCCTGATCCCCCGCCCCAGCAGACCACACGTTTCAACTTTTCGTTGACGTGACTCACCACGTGCCCAATGCCTGGGCTGATCCCCTTTGCTTCCTTAATTGTTGACGGCATCGTGCCGTCATCGTCTCTTCACAGTGGAGAATCCTGTCATGAAGCTGCCGGTAAGATTGTTTGTGAAGCCTCGCTCCTGGCGAGCTTTCACGCTGATTGAACTTCTCGTTGTGATTGCGATCATCGCGATCCTGGTTGCTCTGCTGCTGCCCGCCGTTCAGTCGGCTCGGGAAGCCGCCCGCCGGTCGCAATGCAAGAACAATCTGAAGCAGATTGGCCTGGCCATTCACAACTACCACGAAACTCACAGCGTCTTTCCTTACGCCCGCGTCGTTGGTCGCGACCAGGAGCACACCAACGGCCCACACGGCGCCTTTGGTTGTCCCACGTGGATTCGAGGAACCGGTGTCAGTTGGCGAGTCATGATTCTGCCGTACATGGATCAGGAAACGCTGTACAACCAGGGGAACCCGGACATCAGTGGCTGGTCGGGATGTTTTCCCGTGAACCTTGGAGGCAATCATCCGTGGCGATCTACGATCGTTCCGCCCTATGAATGCCCGAGCGACCCGACTTCCCGGGTCGGAACTGACGCTCCCACCAACTATGCCGCAATGTATTCGCGTGGGGCGACGACGTTCGGTCAGTACGGTCTTGGTTCCAACACCCATATGGGGATACCTGCCAACGAGAAGGGCATCCTGCACGACTGGGGCAAGTCGAACATGGCCGCCATTACTGACGGTACAGCGAACACGATTATGGTGGGCGAGGTCAACCGCAGCGTCTTCTTCATGCGGACCGGCGGCCCGGCGGATCTGACCGGTCAGCGTTGTCGCCGCTGGGCATCGGCATCTGATTTCTGCTTCGTCGATGCTTCACAGTCGCCCAACTACTCTCTGCCCTCACATCCAATCAACAAGGGCAAGAACGCATTGGATCCGGCGTCGCACGCCGACGTCATCAACTGGGCAGATCCTGTCAACTGGGGAAACAGTGGGAGCGGCGGCGGACGGAATCATCAGCGGCCCATGTCCAGCGCTCATGGCAACGTTGTTCAGGTCTGCCTGGGTGATGGATCGACGCGAGCAATCAGCGAAGATGTTGATGCTCGAGTTCTTCAGGGGCTGGCCACGCGTGCCGGCAACGAGGATATTGGAGAATTCTAGGTTCTCCAGTTCGCAACCCTGACGCCGACGGAACTGATGCCAGGCACGGCCTTCGACTGTGTCTGGCATTTTTTCTCGTCGGCATCGGAAACGGCAAACCGAGTCAGTAACAGGTCACAGGAGCAACTGAGTGGCCAGTCAGCACGAGTCAGCCGCGTCAGGTCATCCTGCCTCTGCAGTCCGCGCCATTGGCCTCGTCATCCTGTTGAGCGTGATGCTCGGCGTTCTTCTTACGTGGATGGCCTGGCCGAGCCCTGATCGCTTGAACGAGGCTCGTCGACTGGCAGCCAGGGGCGACGTCGCTCAGGCATGTGATCACCTCCGCCGACTGATGAATGCCTCACCTGATGACACGTCTGCGCGACTGCTGCTGGCAAAGCTGCTGGCCTCAATCGAACCGGGCGAAGCTCTGAATGTTCTCTCACGAGTTCAGTCCGATTCAGCTCAGTACACACAGATTGCCAGCCTGTTCGACCAGATCGTGTCGCAACTCGAGCGGCAAGGCACAGCAAGAGAGGTCGTCGAGAAGATTTCTGACGAGAATCCCGACGATCTCCTGCTGGCCAGAACACTGGCGCGGATTGCCATTCGCAGCGGTGACAGCAGGACTGGCGAGCGTGCTGCACAGCGAGCCGTCGCGCTGGCACCAGACGATCCGGAAGCACTGCTGCTGCTGGCGGACGCGTTCGATGGACTCGGTCGCCGAATCGATATGATCGAGCCACTTGAGCGGGTTCTGCAGCACGAGCCGGAGTCGTACGTCGCTCACGCCAATCTGGCTTACGCGCTGAGGCACGCGGCCAGACTCTCCAGTGCCCTGGTGCATGTACGCTGGTGTCTGGATCGAAAGCCGGAAGATGTCGCGGTGCAGATCCTGCTGGGACAAATCCTGCGGGATCAGGGACGCTGGGACGAAGCTCTTGCTGTTGCCCGAACCGTCATCGCGACAGAGCCTCGAAATCCCGATGCTCGCGTTCTCGAAGCGGAACTCCTGATTTTCCGCCACGACTCTGCAGCAGCTTTGGAGACACTACTGGCTCTCACTGACTCTCAACGGCAGCGACATGACGTCCACGAGTTGGTTGAGAGGGCACGCAGGTTTGCGGAGGGCGACGGCGTCCAGCCATCGGCAGCGAAATCGGCCATCGGGCCGGTGAGTGACGCTGCCGGAATTCGATTCGTTGACGTGGCTCTCGATCGAGGACTGGATTTCCAACATCTGGCTCCGCCGACTGACCAGCGTCATACGCATCTGGTCATGGGCGGAGGTCTCGGCTGGCTGGACTTCGACCGGGATGGCTGGCCCGACCTCTACTTCGGTCAGGGGCGACCATTCAGATCTGACCATCCACTGGCACGTGACTCGGCCAGTCCTGAACTCGACCGGGCGGCAAACGATCGGCTTTACCGGAACCTGAACGGTCTGCGGTTTCAGGATGTGACCGACCGTTGTGGAATCTGGAATCCTGACTATGCGACCGGCATCGCCATCGGTGACTGGAACAACGACGGCTTCGACGACGTATTCACCGGCTGCTTTGGACCCAATCGATTCTTCGTCAATCTGGGTGATGGCACCTTTGTTGAGCAATCGGAGGAGTGTGGACTCGACGATGCAGGGTTCACAGCCAGCGTCACCTGGTTTGATGCGAATGGAGACGGAAATCTCGATCTGTTTGTTACGAACTATCTCGACCTAGACCCGTACAACTATCACCTCTGCCACGCGGTTCAGAATGGCCGCGAGATCCCGGTCACCTGCCATCCTCTGCATGTGCTCCCTCGACTCGATTCGGTCTACCAGAACCCAGGCACGGAACAGTTTCTGAACATCACCCGGACCGGCGGTTTTGCGGCAGAGTCACCTCGGCAGGGGCTGGGTATTGCCGCGGCCGACTTCGATCTCGACGGCGACTGCGATGTCTATGTTGCCAACGACGCGGTACCGAACCAGTTGTGGGTCAATGACCGTGGGACCTTCAGCGAGCAGGCCGTAGCCTCGGGTGTCGCCTTGAATCGGGCCGGCGAACGCGAGGCCGGAATGGGGGTGGCCGTTGGTGACGTCACTGGTGATGGCCTGCCAGACCTGTTCGTAACCAACTACTTTTCCGAAACGAACACGCTGTATCGAAACGAAGGACACCTGCTGTTCATGGACGTCACGGACGAATCCGGGCTGGGCACGCCCAGTCGTCCGCGGCTGGGCTTCGGAGCAACCCTGCTGGACGCGAACAACGACGGGTGGCTCGACCTGTTCGTTGCCAATGGGCACGTCAATGACCGCCTGCAGGAACTCGGCCAGACTGGTCCATTCGCTCAGCGGGCTCTGATGTTTGCCAATGTCGGCAGAGGCCGATTCGAAGACATCTCGGAATCGGCGGGAAGCTGTTTCCATCAACCGTTCGTGGGTCGAGGTTCTGCCGCGGCGGATTTCGATCGAGATGGCCGTGTCGACATCGCTGTTCAACATCTGAATGGCCAGTCCATCCTGTTGCGGAACGAGTCCGTGCCTGCTCATCCCGTCCTGCAGTTGGAACTGGTGGGCACCAGCTCATCGCGCAGCGCCATCGGGGCGATCGTGATGCTGGAGTGCGGAGATGGCCGCCAGATGCGAATGCGAAATGGAAGTACGAGTTATCTGTCCTGCGACGACGACAGCCTTGCGTTCGCGATCACCCCGGACGGTGATCACTGCCAGTTGACCGTCCGCTGGCCTGGCAGTCTGATTCAGCAGTGTCAGTTGGCGGTCACCGACGGGCGGGCTGTTATCATTGAAGGTCAATCCGGTCCCGCCATTGTTCCATGACTGTGGACTGTTGTTTTCGCGCCTTGAATGCTCACCACTTGAGCCGCGGATTTTCACAGGAGAGACCAGCCTGATGAGCAGCGAACCGAGTCTCCGTGATCGTACAGCCGCGACAGGTCTCTGAATGAAACTGGCAGTTGTCTATGCGGGATTGTTCGGAGCCGTCCTGCTTCTGAACGGCTGCGGGAACGACGCGAAAAATGCGCCGCCCAGCGACTCTGTGTGGACTGAGTCAGCTTCAGGCAGTTCGGTTTTGCAGAGCCCGTCCGTTTCGCATGAAAGTACCCGCCGTCGCGAAAAGCTCCCGATCGAGGACGTCGTTGGCAGCCGCGCGTGCCGGGAATGTCATCCGGAAGTCTTCGCGGCGTGGCAGCAGACCGGCCATGCCAACACGTTCAGGCCGGCCCATGAGGTGCCATTTCTGGACAGGCTGGACGGATTCCAGTTTCGCGACCGGTTTCGAAACGTCACGTTTCAATATCACGTGACAGGAAACAATGTCGAAGTTTCCATTCCTGCGGTCTTTGGTGCCGAACGGTTTCCGCTGCAGTACGCCTTTGGCTCGGGGGCTCACGCCATTTCGTTTCTGACACTGCTGCCCGATGTCAAAGGTGGTTCGCTGGGGCTTGAACATCGAGTGACCTGGTACCGCGAAACGGGATCATTCGGCCTGACGCCAAAGCATGAAGACCTGGGGCCAGCGGTTCAGGAATCGGAAATGTTCGGCCGCATTGTTCATCGCGACATCGTCGGAGACTGCATCGCATGTCACGTCACGACATCCGAAGTACGGAATCAGCAAGTCGTCAACCTGGAACCGAACGTCGGCTGCGAAAGCTGTCACGGCGCCGGCCGCGCACACATCGACGCCGTTAACAACGGGCTTGCCGACCTCCACGTTCAGTTCAGCAGAGGGAGCTGGACGCCGGCCGATGAAATTCAGATTTGCGGGCGGTGCCACCGAACGACAGATGATATTCCGGCACCCGTGATTCGCACTGACGAAATGAGGATCGTCAGATTCCAGTCAGTCGGACTCGTGCAATCAAAGTGTTATCAGGAATCCGGTCAGCAGCTTTCGTGTGTGACGTGTCACGATCCACATGCGACAGCACGCTCGCAGTCGATCGAAAACTACGAGTCAAAGTGCCTGCAGTGCCACGGAGGGGAAGCGGCTGGTCCCTCCGATCAGGTCACCTGTCCGCGATCACCCCGCTCCGGCTGCATCAACTGTCACATGCCGGCACTTGAGGTCAACCGGAACGTCCACTTTTGCGATCACTGGATCCGAGTACGGGAGCACGACCACAAAACAGTCACGTCTCCTGACAGTCGTGATTGACCCCCGGAAGCATCAGGTCCGGACCTCAGTCGAGCGCTGACCGGAATTGTTGCGATCAAGTGCAGTGGCTGATGTGCGGGAGCGGCGACAAACTGTGTTCAGGCTGTGACTTCAATTTCGCGAGGCCACTGCTGATAAGCTTCCCAGTAGGTGCGTTTGAGGGCGATTTCGTCGTCGTCGGCTGATGGTTGAACGCGTCCGGTCGTGTCGATGCCGCGGGATACGAGCGTGTGCTTACCGGGTTCGACGTTGCCCAGATCGA
Organism: bacterium; assembly: GCA_016124895.1. Lineage (GTDB taxonomy): Bacteria > Planctomycetota > Planctomycetia > Planctomycetales > Planctomycetaceae > JAPOLP01. Next base: position 41,948 of record WGMU01000081.1, on the reverse strand, counting down.
TCGAGAAGAAGCGCCAGCAGTACTGCTCGACCGGTTCGGCATCGAGTTTCGCTTCCCGCCATTCGCCGTCGTTGAGTTTGACCTCGACGGAGCGGATCGGCGTACCGTTATTCCAGACGGCACCATAGGCCTTCAGCGGAACTTTGCCGTCTGTCGTTTCTCCGCGGGTGACGCGGGCGATGATCGACTTAAGGTTCATCCGGCCGACAGAGGTCTCAATATACTCGACCTCGTCGCCGCGTTTCTCGGCACGGACGGTGACATAGTCGCGCGCCATATATCGCCCCATGTAGCGGCGATTGCGGATCTCAATACGATGCAGCCACTTGACGTTGGCAATGCCGTACCAGCCGGGCACGATCAGTCGCAGTGGAGCACCGTTGCGGACTTCAAGTGGTTCGCCGTTCCGCTCGTACGCCAGCAGCAGTGGCAGGTTCAGGGCGTCATCGATCGACATGCTGCGGCCGAAGGGGACTTCAAACTTCAACTCGCGCTTCGTTCCGGGCCGAAGCGTTTCTTCCTTCCGGTCGTGACCGATAAACACAACTTCGATGGCGTCGTCGTGAATGCCGCACTCCTTAAGCAGCGGCGCCAGCAGCGTCCCCGTCCAGCGGCTGTTGTAGATCGCGTTCATGAAGCCTGGCGACGCTCCATTGCCGGAACATTCCAGCGTCATCAACTGGTCCTTCTTCGGCAGCTTGCGAATATCGTCCATCGTCAGCGTTTGCGACCGGTTGACCATTCCAGTGATTTCGAGCTGGAAATCATCTGCGTTGATTTCCGGAACGTTGTAGTGCTGAACGCTGAAGACCTGATCCTGCGGCGTCAGCCACATGTCCAGCGTTTCCCAGTCGAGGCGATTCGGACCGGTCCGTGGCACGTTGAGAAACGGAACCAGTTCCTCGTCATCACTCTCGGCCGGGAAGACGAAATCGGGGCGAACCAGCAGTGCCAGGCCGGCAGCAAACGTACCGGCAGAGGAGCGCAGGATATCTCGACGATTGAGCGGCAGGTCGGTCATGGCTGTCCCTTTGTAACGGGCAGGAATCTTTGAGGAAGGCGTCTGAAATGCTGTCCTGAAATCAGTTGCACGCGCTTGTGTCCGGTTCCGCTCAAATCGGGATGAACCGGACGCTAGCGCGTGCCGGCTGATTGGAACCCAGCGGCTGGTTGGATCGGCGACTTTATTGGACCAGGTCCGCAGGCGACAAGGTGAAGGGTTCAACGAGTTCTCCCCCCGGCGTCAACTCGACCGACTTCGATGTCCGCAGCCGTCCCGACGGATGGTACACGTCGAGCCGGTAGTTCCCGGCAGGAACGTCTTTGAATTCGAATCGCCCGTCTTCTCTGGTCACGGAGAAGAAGGGATGGTCGAAAACGAAGACCCAGGCCTGCATTCCGCCATGAAATACGCAGCCGAGCACAACCGGCGTGACGATACCGCCGGCCCGGTCGAAGCGGTGCGTGTAGTCGAAGCCGGGTGACATGTTTTCGTTGAACGTCGCGATCGGGCTTGTCGCGCGCACATTGTGCGTTGTCGCGTCACTGTTCAGAAATCTGACGGAATCGCCGACCTGTATGGCGACAGTCTGCGGAGTGAACTGAAAGAACTGCTGATCAATCTCGGCTGTGATCGGTTTGCCGACCCTGGGGAAGTCACGCAGTTCACGGCTTCGCAGCGCAACAACGGCTTCAGCCAGTTCACCCGTCTTCGAGTTCTTAACGAAGTACCGTGAGTAGCGCCACGGCTTCGCTTTATCGGCCTGATAAGTAACGGTTCCGGAGACCGTACCGGTCGCTGATTTGTTGTCGTCGGCCGTTGCCGGTCGGGTGAGAACGGTGACTGCCAGTATGACGGGGAGTGCGACACGGAAGCAGAGTAGTTGCGGCATAACACTGTCGGGCAGGAATGAGGGCGGCAAAGCGGGACGCAGGCGGCGTCAGACAATCGGCAATGCTGGCGTTCGCGTCCGGAAAGCTCAATGACGTCATCGCTGCCGAAGTACAAGCCGCCTACTTCTTTGGACGTTTGCGGTCTGGACGGTAGCCCTTGCCGGGGGCGAAGCGTGACGATTTGCGGCCGTGACGTGCTTTACTTCCACCGGGGCGTTCACTCTTGATATCGCGATTCGCTGCGTCACGCCGAGCTTCGATGGCTTCGCGTGGCGGCTTCGACGGAATCAGGCAGTCGCAACCGTTACCGATCAGGTCCAGACGGCCGGTCTGTTCGAGAGCCTTGCGGACCTCGAAATAATTCTCCGGCTTGAAAAACTGCATCAGCGCCCGTTGCAGTTTCCGGTCGCGCAGGTGCTTCGCAATGTAAACCGGCTCTTTCGTAAACGGATTGACCTCGGTGTAGTACATCGCGGTCGCGACGTCGAACGGCGCAGGGATGAAATCCTGCACCTGGTCAGGCCGGTAGCCGTTCCGCTTGAGAAAGATTGCCAGATCAATCATCGCGTCGAGATCGCTGCCCGGATGGCTGGCGATAAAGTACGGCACAATGTGCTGCGTCTTACCGGCTTTTTCAGACTCGTCGAGAAACGTCTCCGTGAACCGTTCGAAGTCGTCGGTCGCCGGCTTGCGCATCAGGTTGAGGACGTTCGCATCCGAGTGCTCCGGGGCGACTTTCAGCAATCCGCCGACGTGATGCCGCGTGAGTTCCCGCATGTATTCCGGTGAGCGGCGGGCGAGATCCATCCGGATGCCGCTGGCGACAAGCACCTTGCGCACGCCGGGCTTCTCGCGGGCTTCGCGCATGACCTCAATCAGCGGGCCGTGGTCGGTGCCGAGCAGTTTGCAGATGCTCGGATGCACGCACGACTGACGCCGGCAGACCTCTTCGACTTCGGGCCGCGTACACTTCATCTGGTACATGTTCGCCGTCGGGCCACCGATGTCGCTGATGACGCCTTTGAATTCAGGGTCGGCGGCCATGCGGTCGATCTCGCGCAGGATTGAATCCTTGCTGCGAGACTGAATCGTGCGGCCCTGGTGCGTCGTGATCGAGCAGAACGTGCAGCCGCCGAAGCAGCCCCGCATGATCGTGACCGAGTCCTTGATCATCTCGTGCGCGGGGATCGACTCGGTATAAGACGGGTGCGGCTTCCGCGTGAACGGCAGGTCGTAAATCGCGTCCATCGCTGGCTGCGAAATCGGGATGCTGGGGGCGTTAGCGACGACCGCCTGTGTCCCGTGCTGCTGGACAAGTCGCCGTGCGTTCCACGGATTCGTCTCGTTATGGATCATCTTCGTCGCTTCGGCGAACGCGAGTTTGTCGGTCGACACGTCCTCGAAGCCTGGAAGGGCGAGCGCGTCGCCGGGCACCTCTTCGGAAGCCCCGAGCGCATACGCGATGCCGCGGAGATCGCGAAGATCCTGCACCGTCTGACCGGCATCGAGACGGCGGGCGATTTCGAGAATCGTCTCCTCACCCATGCCGAACGCGACGAGGTCGGCTTTCGCATCGAGGATGATCGAGCGACGGACCTTGTCGCTCCAGTAGTCGTAATGCGCGAGCCGTCGCAGCGAGGCCTCAACGCCGCCCGCGATGACCGGCACGCCGCGGTACGCTTCGCGAGCCCGCTGGCAATAGGACAGTGTCGCCCGGTCGGGTCGGAGGCCGATGCGACCACCCGGCGAGTAAGCGTCGGCGTTCCGCACTTTGCGGTTCGCCGTGTAGTGATTGATCATCGAGTCCATATTGCCTGCGCTGACCGCAAAGAACAGACGCGGGCGGCCAAAGCGTTTCCAGTCTTCGCACGAGTGCCAGTCCGGCTGGCTGACGATGCCGACACGGAAACCGGCCGCTTCGAGGACTCGTCCGAGCAGCGCCATTGCGAAGCTGGGGTGATCGATGTACGCGTCGCCGGTGACAAAGACGACATCGAGTTCGTCCCAGCCTCGTGCTGCTGCTTCTGTCATTGACATCGGCAACGGGCGAGCGTCGCACCGTGACGCACCGGAACGCAGCGTTTCGCGCAGAGCATCTCCGCCGAAATGAGATTCAGAGACGACGGGCAGTTCGAGCATGTCAGTACCAGCGGATTCGGAACGCGAGAGAGCGGGGATTGTATCCGCTCGTTGTCCCGAAGACCCGGTCACGCGGCACCGTTTTTGAGGACGCCTTCAACGGCTCGCCACTTGATTTCAGACGTAGCGAAACTCGCGCAGAGTTTCGGTTTCGTTGATCGAAAGTCTGCGTGACATTTGCGATCGCAGGTGATCGCCAGAAATGCTCGCAGGGCGCATCCGCTCGCTTCCGCTGGCGGCGCGTTACTGGCTGGACGTCGCGGTGTGCTGAGCGGCGCTTCCGGCAGCGTCTGTCTGATCATCCGCAGCGGCCCGATCGTGACGCGAGGCGAGCTGCTGCAATTGTCGCATTCGGGCGATCGCGTCGTGCGGGAAGGTGTCAGACGCGGCTGCTTCGTGGTGCTCAGACATGGTCGGCCTCGTTGAGAAACGTTGGGTGCAAACAGCGTCACCAGCCACTCTGCTCGCGAAGGCGCCAGAGGATTCAGCGAGCGAAGTGAGACAGATCGACTTTGCCCGATGATTCAATCAGCGGCAGCCCAGGTTGCAGTCCCGCGACGCGGCTGGTCCAATTCGTCGTTGCCGCGGTTGGAATTGTCTGAATGTTCCGACTGCCCCGTGTCAGCCGACGCCGGTTACGGAAGTTTTTCCGCTCCTGAGTCACGGATGAGAATGATGCCTTTTTCCAGCTTTCTGGAGACCGCCGTCTCTGCCGCGCGAACCGCCGGAGACGTCCTTCTGGAGTGGTCAGCGAAGTTCACGGTCTCGGAAAAAAGCCGCAAGAATCTTGTTACGGAAGCAGACGTCGCGTCTCAGCAGGCGATTTTTAACGCGATTCACGGGCAGTTCCCCGATCACAGCTTTCTGGGCGAAGAAGACCTCGCCGTCGAGAACGCCTCGTCCGATTACCGTTGGATCATCGACCCTCTCGATGGTACGGCGAATTACGTCCACCGATTTCCGTACTACGGTGTGTCAATCGCGCTGGAGCATCGTGGCGAGCTGATCGTCGGCGTGATTTTCGATCCGAATCGCGACGAGATGTTTACGGCGACGCGCGGCGGCGGAGGGTTTCTCAACGGCCAGCCGATTGCGACCTCCGAAGTCGATTCGCTGTACGAAGCAATGTGCGTTGCCAGCCTGCCTGTCGGAGCGACCGGAGACGAAGTCCAGATTCGCCAGTTCCTGCACGCGCTGCCGCAGGTTCAGAGCGTCCAGCGAACGGGCTCGGCGGCCCTCAATCTGTGTTACGTCGCCTGCGGCCGGATCGACGCCTACTGGTCCGGCACTCTGAAGCCCTGGGACCAGGCGGCGGGTGCCTTGATCGTGACCGAGGCCGGAGGGCAAGTCTCAAAGATGAACAACGCCACCTTCGAAGTTGATCGCCCCGACCTCCTCGCCACTAACGGCCGCGCGATTCATGCCAGACTGAGCGCAGTGCTGAGTGAGGTCGTCTGAGTGTATGTCTATCCCGCTCAGCCGGCCGGGTTCGTTCAACAACGACGAATTCCCGGAGCCTTACATTACTTCTCCGTCGGTTGCGGCAACTGACCTGCCAGTGCATTGGCGAACTCGCGACCGAGATCAATGTAGCCTGATGTGTCGTAGTGCCACGGGTCGGAGTAGCTGTACTTGTCCGTTGAAGTCACGAGGGCTGCGTTGACGTCCTTTTCGCAGAAGGCCCGCTGAGCTGCCCGAACCGTCTCACCGAAGTCCCAGACTTTGCCATCGGTCTTGTCATTGCCGGAATCGGAGATCCGTCCGACGACGACGCGCAGGTCGTCGACGCGCCATGCGGCCCGGATCAGGTCCATCAGCCGCTTGAGATTCACTTCGTAGCGGTCAGCGATCTCCTGACTGCCAGCGTCGCTTTCGCCCTGCATCCAGACAATGCCGGCGGGGAGCAGGCGGTCCTCAGTGCCGTCTCCGTCGATGTCCCGAGCCGCTGTGGCATTGCGGACGCTCGCCAGAAAATGGTCGTACTGGTTGATGCCCTTGCCCTCGCCGTCTCCACCGGTGAAGTCCGGATCCCAGCAGCCGAAGTTGCGTGCTGCTTCAATCGCGATCGACGTCCCACCGCGCGAATACTTCACAAACGCGATGTTCCGGTCCGGATAGATCTCTTTGAGACGCCGGCCGAGCGTCAGTTCGACGCCGAACCGGTTCGAGTACTGACTGATCTGGCCATCCGATTTGAAGCCGACACCGTGGCCAGGCTTCAGAACGGACCAGACGCCGCGGCCGTCGACGGGCGCCGCGTCCTGAGCCGTATTCCCGTGAAAGATCCAGACGCCATCGACGGGGGAATTCAGCTCGGCCGGCAGTTGATCGACGTAGCCATACCCATCCATGTTGGACTGGCCGCCGAGATAATAAACGTGAAAATCGGTCGCCGACGCGGTGCCCAGGGTGCTCAGCCAGCAGAGCGTTCCGAGTGCCAGATCAGATCGAATCATGGTGCGTTCCTGTGTGGCAGTGGGGTGAACTCCGAGTTGCCGGAAAGGGTCGCCGGTGTTGTGGTCTGAGCCATACACTCCGCCGATCCACTTCCGCCCGAAAGCTTACAACGTCACGATCCGATTCAACATGACGCCGGACGCCCGCCTCGAATTTGCTACTCACGTCGTCACGCGGCTCGTTGAGGCCGGTTTCGAAGCGTTGTGGGCAGGCGGCTGCGTCCGCGATCTGCTGCTCGCGAAAACTCCGAAAGACTACGACGTTGCAACGAGTGCCCGCCCCGAGCAGGTGCGCGAAGTGTTCGGGCGGCGACGAACCCTGGCAGTCGGCGAAAGCTTCGGCGTGATCGTCGTTCTCGGATCGAAAGACGCCGGACAGATCGAGGTGGCCACGTTCCGTAGCGAGGGAAGTTATCTGGATGGTCGACGGCCGTCGTCGGTGACGTTCTGCACGGCAGTCGAAGACGCGAAACGCCGCGACTTCACGATCAACGGGATGTTTTACGACCCGCGGCATGAGCGCGTGCTGGACTTCGTCGGCGGTGAACGCGACCTCGCAGCAGGAATTGTGCGGGCGATCGGTGATCCTGCCGAGCGAATGCGGGAGGACAAACTCCGTATGTTGCGCGCGGTCCGGTTTGCCGCGACATTCGAGTTCCACCTCGACGAGGACACAGCGACCGCCGTCCGTTCAATGGCCTCGCAGATTGACGTCGTCAGTGTTGAGCGGATCGCCGCCGAGTTGCGTCGAATGCTGGGGCACGAGCATCGGGACCGCGCGCTGCAGCTCGCTGCGGACGTCCACCTGCTCCCGGAAATCCTGCCCGAGCTGCAGCCCGTCGCAGAGCGTTCCGACGAATGGTCACGCCTGCTGCAGCATCTGCGACTGCTCGGCGAGGCCGGTTTCCCGGTCGCTTTCGCCGCGTTGTTCACTGCCGTCGCCGACGTCCAGAACCTCGATCTCGAAGCAACCGCGATTGCTGTCGAGTCAGCAGGTCGACGTCTGCGACTCTCGAACCGGGAGATTGCCGACGCCGCGTGGCTCGTCACTCACAGTCGCGCACTGCGTGACGCGGCCGGTTTGAGTCTTGCCCGCTTGAAGCGGACACTTGCCGAACCACTGGCCCTCGACCTCGTGAAGCTTGACCGGGCCGACCGTCAGTCGCTCGGTCAGGAGCCCGTTGATGCGGACTTCTGCGACGACTTTCTGCAGAAGCACTCACTGCAGGAAATTGACCCGCCACCACTGCTGACCGGCCGAATGCTGATCGAACGAGGCCATCGGCCCGGTCCTGAATTCAAGTATGTTCTTGATACCGTCCGCGATGCGCAGCTCAATCTGGATCTCGGAACGGCCGATGAAGCCGTCACACTGGCGGAACAACTGCTGGCCGATCAGGGGGCGAAGGAGTAATCGCTTCGCCACAGGAAAGCATCGGGAGATGAAGCGGTTAGACTGCCTCGGGACCGGTTGACGCTTCGAGAATCAGGAAGCCTGTTTTTTCAGGGACTGCACGCAGAATCGCGATCAGTCAGCGTCTTCGCTCTGCGGTGACGGTTTCGCGGCGGGAACAGGTTCAGTGGGGCGATCCGGTTCGTACCAGTCTCCGCGAAGCCAGTCGGCCAGCAGGGCGACGTCAGCAGGGGAGAGGACTCCGGCTTTGGGGTCGTCGGGATTCGGGGCGAACGACGGCATCCGATCGTTGTTTTCTCCATAGAAGCGTTCGTGCCGGGGGTCGCTGATGAAGCCGATCAGCCAGTCTCGGGAAGCGTAGCCGGTCAGGTCGGGAGCCGAGCCGAGTTCGCCGTTATCGCCGAGTTTATGGCAGTCAGCGCAGCCGAGTTCGTCGGTCATCAGCACTTTGCCCGCTTCGATATCAGACGCAGCTCCGGCTGCTTGATTCGGCAGTGCGGCTTCGGCGGCGAGGACGACGGCGACCTGTCGCATCTGCCCGGTCAGGTTGTCGCGGTCTTCGCCTTCCAGTCCGTCGAACGCGTCGACGACCGTGCCGACCATGTCGCCTTCCGCGAACCCGGTGTTGCCGAAGTAGTGCTCGCCTCCGATCTTCTCAGGGTCGAGCAGTCCCGCGATCCACCGTTCCGAACCGAAGCCGAACAGATTCGGTGCGGAGGGGGTCTCAGCGACGATGCCGGTGCCGGACTCGTCGGTGTGCGAATGGCAGCTCGCGCAGTGACGCTCGAAGAGCTGCGGGCCGCGGGTCTTCGCATCGTTACGGAGAAGGCTGGCGGGGCCTTCAATCGGAATGCTGTGATAGTCGGCCAGTTCCCGTGCTCGCGTCGACAGTGCGTGCAGCTTCTCCTTCGACGCCAGCAGTTCTTTGTCTTTCCAGTCGCGCGACAGCGACGACAGAGTCAGCCAGGACCAGACACCGCAACCGCCGATCACGATCACCGTTCGGAAGACGGCGCTGACGGGACGCGGCAGTCGTCGATCCAGCCACGGCAGCAGGAGCAGAAACAGCAGCACGGCGATCGGGATCACGACCGTCGCGACGACTTCGGCATCGCCCACGAAATAGCCACGCAGCTCGAACAGAAACAGGAAGTACCATTCGGGCCGCGGGACATGCGTAATCTGCGGGTCGACGGGCGCTTCAAACGGAGCACCATGCCGCCACGCTAACCAGGCAATCGTGCCAAGAATCATCGTCAGCACGGTCAGGTTCCGGATCGTCTGATAAGGGAAGTACGAAACCGCCAGTGAGCCATCCGGTGCCTTGCCCGTCACCGACAGCCCGTGCCGGTTAATCTGCCAGATGTGAATTGCGAGCAGCGTCAGCACGAGCACCGGCATCAGGGCGACATGCAGAAAGTAAAGGTGCGTCAGCGTCAGATGTCCGACCTGCGAGCCTCCAATCAGCAGTCGCTGCATGATCGGACCGACAATCGGTGTCGCGCCGAGGATGTTCCCCTCGACTTCGATCTGCGACATGCCGATCACCGAGCCCGACAGCGGATTGCCGGTGATTGCCCACACGACGACCAGCGGCATCAGCAGCAGACCGGTTGCCCAGACCAGTTCCAGCGGCGCGCGAAATGCGGCCGTCCACAGAACGCGGATAATGTGAATGGCAAACAGAACGATCATCGCCTGTGCCGCGAAGTAGTGAATGCCGCGGATGAACGCTCCGGCCGTATCCCGCTCGATGAAATGCACGCTGGCCCAGGCCGTCTGAGCGGATGGGCTGTATGTGGCCATCAGCAGAAAACCAGTGACGCATTCAATGACCAGCAGCCACAGCAAGCAGACTGCTGGGGTGTAGCCCCACTTTGGACCTTCGGGCACCGTGCGGTTCTGCAGCCGTTTCAGGCCTTCACGATACCCGGTTCGATCATTCATCCAGTCACGAAGGCCACAGATCATTGAAGCGCTCCAGAGTATTCAGACGCGTCGTTCTGCAGTCAGTGGTGAACGACGGAAAACGATCGCTCAGACAAATCTGCACGGCGTCACTGACGATCGGCAGGGGCCGCGGAAACAGGCAGTTCAGCTCATTGTCACTTTGGCCGAGATGCCGGGTTCGAACTCCTGCCAGGTCACTTCGACCCAGGGCTCACCGTTGACTTCGACAATCTGACACGGCAACGCATCGAGTCCGCGATTGGCGGGATTTCGCTGACCGTCCGTCTGCAGGCGTTCGCCTTCCAGCCCAAAGCGTCCTCGATGGCAGGGGCAGATGAAGCTTTGCTTTGACGGATCGAGCGAGACATTGCAGCGCAGATGCGGACACACGGACGAGTAACAGTCGACGCGAGCCCCGCTTCCGGCGGACTCGTCAGCTTCGCGTCGAACCAGCCAGACGCGGCCGACGGTCTCTTCCGGGTAGATCGACCAGGCATCGCGGCGGCGGCCGGTAATCGCGGCTTCGACAGGTTCGCCAATCGGCAGATCATTCAGGCGAGCGACTCGTTGCGGCGGAACGGCCTGAGGAGTGTCTCGCTGGACAGTCGCAAACAGGTACCTGACACCGGGCACTGCAATGATCGATGCGCACATAGTGCTCAGCGCAGCACTCAACCATTTCAGAAGATTACGTCTCTGCATGGCGGGGTTTCCGAAGAAGGCGGGACTGGCGGGAACCAGCAGGCGGAGGCGGGAGAACCAGGCCACTATGCCGTTCGATTCAGCGGGCAGGCGGGATAACGCCCGTGGATCGAAAGCCGAAGTGGCTGCGGGATGTCTGCATTCGGTTCAAACTTCAAAACTCTGGCATCCGGCGAAAACGTATTCGCCATGAGCCCAGCGATCGGCGGCATCGGGAGTCGACAGAGCCACTTCAAGTGCCGAGTTCAATTCGTAACGGCGGCCGTCGAGTCCGGCTTCGGTCAGAGCTGACGACAGTCCCTGAGCGACACCCTGGCCGACGGTGCGGGCATGGCTGTCGAGTTGTGCTCCGTCGCTGCCTGCACTGGCCAGCGGACATTCCGTCCGGCACTGAATCGGGCGGCAGGACTGGACGGCACACTGACCGTCACTGCAGCGCAACGCACACGGGACTTCTGCCGTTCCGGTCGTGTCGGCCGCCAGGGTCGCGGCGTTGTCGTGCGCCAGGCGGCGGAAGATCTGCAACTGATCGGTCGTTCGGCTGCGGCGAAGGTGATCCGCGACTTCAAACACTTCCGGAGCGGTTAGTCCGACAAGTCGTTCACCGGCGAGTTCGCAGCGATCATCCACCCAGTCAGTGCGCTGGGGTGAACGTTCAGCCGCGACGCTCGTGCCTTCTTCAATCTGCAGGCCAAGCTGGTGAGCCAGGGCTGCATCGCGGCGACCCGTGAGAATGTTTCGAGTGAACTTCTTTGCCGTCAAAGCAGCCCATGCCATCAGGTCATTCTTTTCAGCAGCCGGAGGTCGCCATGCCGTCCGGGATGCGGACGAGGCCACAGCCAGTTGCGGTTCGTGAAATGCCACATCCAGAAACGCCAGCATAAACAGTCCGGTTGCCAGCAGCAGAGCAACACCCAGCATCAGAATTACGACAGTCATGATCGCGTCCTCCATTCAATTGGATCCGGCCAGCCGTCCCGCAACCGCTCATCTGTTGAGCCCGTTGCTGATGACGACGGAAAGGGTGAGAACGCGAGGCCACAGCCATGAGGCTGCCGCGGAGCCATTCTGTCGCAGAGACTCCGGCGGACCATCGCGTTCGACGAGACGCTAAGCAAACGCAGTGCCAGCACTACATTCGTCAGCGTGCGGGTGACGCCGGTTCGAGACGTCACTGGAACAGAAGCGTCGACACGTGCTGCAGGCGGTCGCCCGGTTCCGGCTTCGAGTTCAGGCAGCCAAAGAAAAACCTCCACGCACTGAAAAATGCGGGAGGCTGCCATAGCCGGAAGGAATTCAGTCGAGCTGTCGTGGTTATCGCAACCACGCGTTGCTGCCCGTCGCGAGCAGAGGAGCGATCCTACCTGGCGGCGTTCCTGAATTTCAATCCCGAATTCAACTTCGCGATGGCCACTCGTAATGCTCGCACATTTGGCGCACTCGGCCAGTCTTGCTACCCCGCTCTCCGGGAATCATTCATTGTGTCTTAATTGACAGTTCCGTTTTGCCTCGACACTATCCATCTGCGTCGACTGATGACTGGTCGGCTAACACGGCTGTGTGAGCCTCGATTGAGCAGATTTTCGCTCGATCGGGGCTTTTTTTGTGCGCCGGTGGCTCTGTCTGCTGGCGGCTTCTCTGTTTTCCTGGACTGGAGGTTGTGTTGATGAGGAAAGCTCGACTGACTGCTGTGTGTCTGCTTGCTCTGGCCTTTGGCGCTGCATCGCTGCTGACGAGTGTCGATGCCAAAATCACGAAAGGAAACACGCGGGCCGCGCAGACAAAGTACCTGATGCGCGGAATCGTCAAACCCAATTGCGGTGGACTCGGCGGACTTCTGAAGGCTGGGCCGAAGACGGACGAGGAGTGGGACACCGCCGCCTGCAATGCGTCGTGTCTGAGCGAAATGGGACACGTTCTGATGGCTGACGGCCGCTGCCCGGACAAGGCCTGGGCAGACGCAGCCAAGGCACTTCGCGAAGGCTCTGATGCGGTCCTCGCGGCAATTGAGGCAAAAGATGCTGACGCCGCCAATGCTGCGTTCACAACCGCGACCGGCTCATGTGCGGCGTGCCATAAGGCACACAAGAAATAGTGCGTTGACACGTGGCCGAGCGTGAAATGCTGCCTTCCTTGAAATCGAGAGGCCGGTTCCCCGTGGAGCCGGCTTCTCGTTCATCAAGGACTCAAAACTTCGCGGCTCTTCCTGAATCGCGACACAACCGCTCAGTCACCGAGCCCCAGTTCCAGATACCACACCGCCTGGCTCAGCTCGCGTTCGTGGCGATGCTGAGCCGTCATCCGATCCGCCCAACTGACCAGTCGCAGTTTGAGGACGCGTGCGGTCTGCAGGTCAAACTCGCCAACCTTCGACTTTGACGCGGTGACAAGTCGCCCGAGCTGATGGACGAACACGTGCAGCTCGCTGTGCAACTGCTTTCTCAATTCGTGCAGTGCAGCCACACGGTCATACGCGTTGGGGAACTGGTCGAGGACTTCGTCCAGATACCCAGCCGCGGCGTCATCCCGATCTTCTGAGTCCACCAGCCGCTGCAGAGATTCAAGGACCGGAAGCAGCCAGCGAGCATTCTCCGCGTCGAGTTCGTTTTCGAGCAGGTCGGCGACATCTCCGACCAGCAGCCAGGCAAGCTGAGCCGTTGAACCCCGTCGTGAAGCAACCGGTCTCGCGTCTGAAGTTCTCATGGTTCGATTCCTTTTCGAGGTGAGACAGAACTGTTGCGGAACGCACGCTGATCAGCCGGCCGAAGCCAGGCTGGAAGCCTTTGAGGAGAGGGACGCCACGAGTTCGGCAATCGGCTGCCCGCCGTTCGCCAGTTTCATGGGACGACCTCGTTTCGAGGTGTGGACGGTGTCGACCGGAATTCCCAGTGCCTGAGCGACCGTCGCCCAGATGTCTCCGGGCTGGTAGGTCTTGCCAATGACGGCCGTGCCGTCGGGGTTCGTTTCTCCGACCGCGATGCCGCCCTGCAGTCCGCCGCCGCCGATCATCACCGACCATGCGTGTGCCCAGTGGTCGCGGCCGACGTTGGCATTGATGTTTGGTGTTCGGCCGAATTCGCCCATCCACACCAGGACGGTGTCGTCAAGCATTCCGCGCTCGGCGAGGTCACTCGTCAGCGCCGAGATGCCCTGATCGAGCGTTGGTAACTGTGTTGTCTTCAGTGCGTCGAACACGCCAGCGTGCAGATCCCAGCCACCCATGTTGACTTCGACGAACGGCACGCCGGTCTCGACGAGTCGGCGCGCCATCAGCAGACCGCGACCGAAGTTGTTCTCGCCGTATTTCTCCGCGACTTCCGGTGGTTCGTCTGCGACTTTGAACGCCTTCATCTGACTCGATGTCATCAGGTTGACCGCGCTGTGATAGACCTCGCTGTGAGCGCCCGGCAGTTCGCCGCGGTTCGACTGTATGAAGCCCTGCTCGATTGTCTCCCACATCTGCATCCGGTGCTTCAGCCTGTCGGGATTCACGCCACCAGTTTCGGCATTACGAATCTGCCCGGTCGACGTCACAGAAAACGGGGCGTAACGCATTCCCAGATAGCCGGGGCTCATTCCGCCGCCGTCGATTGCGATGTAGGCGGGGATTTCAAGTTCCGATCGCTTGCGGCCGATTTCGTAGCTGACGACTGAACCGAACGACGCGTGAACGACGGTCGGATTCGGTACAAACGTCGTTGTCATGTAGTACCGACCGCGAGTGTGGTCGGCTTCGCGCGTACTCATCGCGCGGACGACGGACAGCTTGTCCATGACCTTCGCCGTCTTTGGCATGTGCTCGCAGATCTGCAGATTGCCTGCCGTGTCGATCGGCTTGAACTCACCGCCGTTTTTCGATCCGGGCTTCAAATCCCAGATATCGATCGTCGGAGGTCCTCCGCCCATCCACATCAGGATACAGGCCTTGTTGCCCTTCTTGAGGGTCGCCGCGTTGGCCTGCACGTGACTGATGAACTCAAGCGTCGGCAGAATCGAAGCCGACGCCGCCAGATGCTTCAGAAAGTGCCGACGGGGAATGTGAGAACCGAGCGACATGGGCGGGACCTCCAGCAGTGCGGGACCGGGCCACCGATGTGCGAACTCATAAGCCCGCACATCGAACCGAATAACCCCGCAAAACCAGCAATCTCCATTCCCGCCAACGCCACCGCCTGACAAAAATAGATCTCGATGTCCAGAACTCGTGAATTGACCATGCGATACGGGTTTCCGCGAGTGTTCTGCGACATCCGGCTGACTGCTACGGACGAGTCACTCGTGAGCCACGATAGCCCACTCGCACTGTGCAGACGGTGAAGCAACCTTGGCAGTTGGGGGGCATCTGAGCGACAGATTCGGGCAGCGTCCATCCGGAATGCGGCTAAACGGGAAACGTGCCGCTGGCTTCGAGAGTGCCTCGGGTGACGCCGACTCGGTTGGTGGCGTTGAGAGTTTTCCAGACGTGCTGGCCGGTGACTTCGCCAGCGAGCAGGCGCCGGTAGAGGTCGATCGTGGCGGCGATCTCGCTCGGCGAGTCGCTCAGCAGTTCGATGCGGAAGTGGCGAATGCCCGAACGGAGCAGGGCGGGGACGGCTTCGGCAGCGCTTTGCGGAGTCGCATTGAACAGCGTGTTCCGGCAGCCGACGTCGGCGGTCAGCGGGTGCTCCATGCCGACTCGATCACGAAGCTGCACGACGTGATCATCGCACGGCCGGCCGCAGTTGGTCTTGTTCGTTCCGGGCGAGAGAACCGCGCAGAAGACACAGTGTTCCATGTGAAACATGGGCATGTGCTGGTGGATGACTACTTCCAGCCAGTCAGGCGGCGTTGCGGCGACGAGGTCAAGCAGTTGCTCGCGGTTGAGGTCGTACGAAGCGGTGGCGCGCGACGCTCCCTGATCGATCAGCCATTCGACCGTCAGCTCGTTTGCGGCGTTCAGCGAGAAGTCCGCGACGACGGGGATGTCTCGCGACGAGTAATACCGCAGGCCAGCGAGGTTGCGGACGAGAATTCCGTCGGCTCCGTGTTTCTCCAGAGCCTTGAACAGCGGGGCCTCGTCCGGTTTCTGAATGCGTGGCGTCGCGATCAGGATTTCGGCTCCGCGCTCGTGAGAGGTCGTGACGGCCTCGCGGTACTGGCGGGTATCAGCGAAGTCGGCCATGACCGAACTGATGCCGGCATCAAGGACTGCTTCGAGTTGTGGCAGGTTGCGGCAGAGGACGCTCAAGCTAGTGCCGGAAGCGGATTCTGCGTCAGGATGGGTGCCACTGCCGACGTGCCTGGCAGTACTCGTCCCGCTGGAAATCGCACTGCCGAACAAGCCGGCAGTGGCACCCGAGCGACGAGTGACTCGATCTGCGATTGCAGCACGCATTTCAGCTAATGGCGATTGCTCAGCAGCTTCTCGCATCGGGCGTTGGGCGGGCGTTGCTTCGAGTTGCTTGATCATCTCGCGTCGCAGGCTGCCGAGCACGCTCAACGGGATCATCGGTTCGCCCGAGATCAATGTGTCGAGGTCTGTCAGTTCGAAGATTGTCTGGCCGAGACGGCTGAGCTGTTCGCGGAGCACGTCTTCCGTCAGCGGGTGTCGACGGGCGGCTTCGAGGGGTGATGCCGAGTCAACGCGGCAGGTGGCTCCGTTGGCGGCGCGGCCTTCGATGAGGAGCGGTTGGTCGACCGCGGCAGTGACGGTCAGGCGCAGTGGAACGCGGCGCAGGATTCGGTCGCCGGTGAAGGTCTGTCGCAGGCGCTTCGTGAGCTGCGGGTCGTCCGTTTTCCAGAGCTGCTGGCCGGGCCACAGTGCGTTGAAGTCGAGCACGCCGTTGCCGAATTCGAGTTCGACTCGCCCACTGGCGATTGCGGAATCGTTAGCGCGGCCGTTCTGTCGGACGTGAAAGACGCGGCCGCCCTGTTCCGCATTGCTGACTCGATCGCCTTCAAAAACGACGCCGTCGCCAGCGGAGATCGGTGCGGCGAGTTCGACTTCGACACGCGATCCACGAACAGCGGTCACCTGGCCGAGCAGGATGCCGCGTTTCGCCGAACTGAGCCCCGGCACGAGCATCTTGTGATCGCAGCCGCCGAGCCAGCCGGGTGAGAAGCCTCGCGAAAACGACAGTTCCATTTCCTGGACGGCTATTGCGTCGAGCTGCACGAGGCCGCCGTTGACCGCCGTCTCGATCGCGTCACGGTAGCGTTTCGTGATGTTGGCGACGTATTCGGGTTGCTTGAGTCGGCCTTCGATCTTTAGCGAGCAGACGCCGGCATCGATCAGGTCAGGAATGAGCGCGTAAGCCGCCAGGTCCTGCGGACTGAGCAGGTACTTCATCTCGCCGAGATCGACGTCCTCACCATCGCAGACGAGTTCGTACGGCAGCCGGCAGGCCTGGGCGCACTGGCCGCGGTTGGCGCTGCGTCCGCCGAGTGACTCGCTGGTCAGACACTGGCCCGAGTACGCAACGCAGAGAGCCCCGTGGACGAAAACTTCGAGCGGGATGTCGGTCTGCCGGCGAATGTCAGCGATCTCGCGAATCGACAGCTCGCGGGCGAGAACAACACGCTCGATGCCGAGTTCGCGGGCGACTTCGATGCACTCGGCACTGGTCAGCGTCATCTGCGTCGAGGCGTGCAGCGGCAACTCGGGGCAGATCGCCTTCGCGAGCCGCGCGACGCCGATGTCCTGAACAAGCAGCGCATCGACGCCGGCCTGGGTGGCGAGGCGAACGAGTTGCTCGACCTCTTCCAGTTCGTTGCTGAACGCCAGCGTGTTGAGCGTTACGTAACCGCGTACGCTGCGACGGTGCAATTCGGCCATGACTTCCGGAAGTTCGTCCGGATGGAAGTTGGCCGCTCGGACGCGAGCGTTGAAGCCGCAGTCGAGTCCGAAGTAGACAGCGTCCGCGCCATTCTCGATCGCCGCGCGAACGCTCTCGCGACTACCGGCGGGGGCGAGCAGTTCGGGACGGGGGCGTGTCGAGGCGGAGTCAGACATTCGGCGATCGTTACACGTGAGCAGGCATACTTGTCGCAGGCGAGGGCACTGACAGAAGCTGAATTCGCAGGAATTCAGTCGCGTTGGAGTGCAGGCTGAATTCCTGCGAATCCAGCTACGACGAAGGAGAAGAACAGGCACTTGTTGATTGGTGAGCCGGTTCGACTCGCAGCAGGCCGGCGTCGATGTACTGGCCGCCTCCGGTCTGGTGGCAATGGATCGCGATGACGTTCTCGCCGGAGTGGAGTGACTTCGCGGCGGCCTGCGAGATCGGGATCGTGATGTATCCGACTGTGTAATCCGTCACGCGGGCGGCTTCGATGCCGTTGATGAAAATCTCGGCATCCTCGTCGTGATAGAGCGAGAGCAGCCACTGACCGGCGTCGGTCTTTGGTTCGTCGAGCGTAAACGTCCGGCGAATCCAGATGTCGGGAGTGCTCCAGTTCGTGCGGACGGATGTGTTCGGAGTTATCTCGGTGCCGAAGCCGCCAGGGGCGGATTTCCAGTTACTGTCGTCGAAGTCGGCAGCGAACCAGTTCTCGGTCGGTGGCGTGGTCGAATACCGCCACGTTTGCGGTTTGTGTTCTGACGTTGGCACGATCGTCGTTTCGACGGGCGGCGATTCGTACAGAGCCGCGTGCCACTGCTTCAGTTGCTGCGGGTCGATTTTGACGATTTCGCGGTCGTAGGTCAGCAATCCGTTGACCTCAATTTCGACGTCGGTCGTCTGTGTGTAGACGGCGGCGGCCAGGCCCTTGCCGATGAGCCGGTGCAGTTGCATCGTCAGACGCTGGTAGCCGGTGGCGAGTTCTTCGCGCGTCTTGAGCGTACGGTAGCCCCAGTTACGGTCTGCCTGCCAGAGGTGGCCTTCGAGCGGCAGACCGAGGCCACCGAATTCACCGAGCACGCTGACACGGTCTTCCATCACCGGGAACATGCCCGGCCCCGGATAGTTGTGCATATCCTTGAGGTCACCCCAGTCGCGGTCCTGCCAGCCGCTCGGTCCGTCGATCAGCCGCGTCGAGTCGTACTGCTTCGTCCACTGCAGGACTTCGTTGGTGTGATGCTGCCCCCAGCCCTCGTTGAACGGCACCCAGACGACGATGCTGGGATGATTCCGCAGGCCGTCGATCATCGCTCGCAGTTCGGTATGAAACTGCATCCGCGCCTGAGCCGTCAGGTTGGCGTCCTGCTCCTGACCGACTCCAACATGATGTGCCTGGCCGCGAGCCATCAGCGTCGGCATGTCCTGCCAGACGAGCAGTCCGAGCCTGTCGGCCCAGTAGTACCAGCGGGCCGGTTCGACCTTCGTATGCTTGCGGGCCATGTTGAAACCCAGCTCGCGCGTGATCGCGATGTCAAACTTCAGAGCCTCATCGGTCGGCGCAGTGTACAGCCCGTCCGGCCACCAGCCCTGATCGAGCGGGCCGTACTGAAACAGCGGTTGGTTATTGAGAAACATCCGCGGCATACCGGCGTCGTCGCGGCGGGCTTCGATCTTGCGCATTCCCAAATAGGACGAGACTTCGTCGCCAGATGCGAGGCTCACTTTCAGGTCGTACAGGTGCGGCGAATCCGGCGACCAGAGTTTCGATGCGGGAATCGTCAGAGTGATCGACTGGCCGTTCTGTCCGTCAGCCTTGGCGATCGACTTGCCCTTATCGAGCACTTCGATGGTGACGCGTTCGTTCGTGGTCGCGTCGACGTTGACGTTGACTGAGCTGTTATCGATGTCTGGCGTGATTTTCAGTGATTGAACTCGGGCGGCGGGAACGGGTTCGAGCCAGACGGTCTGCCAGATACCGGTCACCGCGGTGTAAAAGATGCCGCCCGGTTTGAGGACCTGCTTGCCGCGCGGCTGGTCGCCGGTGTCGGTCGGATCCCAGACGCGGACGACGATTTCCTGTGAGTCGCCAGTCGTCAGTGCATGGGTAATGTCGAAGCTGAACGAATCGAAGCAGCCGCGATGCTCACCGACAAAATGACCGTTGACCCAGACCTGAGCCTGCCAGTCGACAGCGCCGAAGTGAAGCAACAGTCGTTCGCCGCTGCTGAGTTTCGGTCGCTCAAAGTTACGGCGATACCACAGCGTCTGATTCGGCTGGACGGATTTGCCAACGCCGCTGAGAGCTGATTCGATCGCAAACGGGACGAGAATCTCGCCGTTCCACTCGGCTGGTTGCGAATCATCAAAGCCGGCGATCGCGTACTCCCACAGGCCGTTAAGATTCGCCCACCGATCGCGGACAAGCTGCGGCCGCGGGTACTCGAGCAGCGCGTTCTGCGGAGAGACGTGTTTCGCCCAGCGCGTCATCAGCGGGCTTTCCATCGGAGCCCAGTCGGCCGCGTCAACCTTCAGAACCGGAGCGGGAATGGCTGCGATGAACAGCAGCCAGGCAAGCGTGTGTTGCGGAATCGGTTTCATGGCTGGTGTCGGTTCGAGAAAGAGATTGGCTGGTTCGTAAGACAGCGTTCAGTCGCTGAATTCGTCAGAATTCCACCGCCGACTGTGTCTGAATTCTGGCGAATCCAGCGATGGAAATACTGCTCAGCTCTAACATTTCAGCTCAATCGACCGGACTGTCTGACCTGACAACGGTCACCTCACGCCGAAGTTTAACGACCTGTCTGCGAAGACGCAGCGAGGCCGGCTCGTGCCGCCGATTGCTTGACGCAGCCAGCTCGGCGGAACCAGATGGCGACTTTGGCGGCAGCAAAAACATAGGCCGCGGACCGGCTTGGCACCGTTACGGAATAAAAACGTCGAGCACGATCGCCGACGCGTCTCGATGCAGCGTCGTCGACTCCCGTGAGGCGGGCAGCAGCACAGTGTCGCCGAGGGAGAGCTGTCCGCTCGTGGCGCCTGCCTTGATCTGTGACGTTCCCGCCAGCCCCATAAGAATATGGAAACGGTTGTCGCTCGGAAGTGTCACTTCTCCTCCGCCCGAATAGCGACGGATCGAGAAGAAGTCACAGTGGATCACCTCTTCACCACCCTCAATGCCATCGATTGCCGTTGGGGCAACTCGCGACACCGGACCGCGTTCAAAATCGGTGCATCGGATCGCGTCTTTGATATGCAGCGGTCGCGGCTTGCCGTCGGCTCCGACGCGGCCCCAGTCATGCAATCGGAAAGTCAGATCGCTCGACTGCTGCACTTCGGCCAGCAGGATGCCTTCCGTGATGGCATGAACCGTTCCAGCCGGGATGAAGACGCAATCGCCGGCAGTGACTTCGAACGAGTGCAGACAGTCTTCGAGACGTCCTGCCGCGATAGCTGCCCGCAGGTCGGTCGCGTCGACACCTGCCTTCAACCCGGCATACAACCGGCTGCCCGGTTCGGCGGAGATGACGATCCAGGCCTCCGTCTTTCCGTTTTCTGTCGGGTCGTAAGTTCGCGCAAGCGCATCATCCGGATGGACCTGAATCGACAGCCGATCGTTCGCGTCCAGAAACTTGATCAGCAGGGGAAACTGTTTCGTGAATCGGTCGGCGTCGGCGCCAAACAGTTCACGTCGCTGCGTCTGGACCAGGTGATTCAGCGTCGCTCCGGCAAAGGGACCGCCGAGAACGACGCTCTGATCCTCGCCGTGGTCCGAAATCTCCCAGCTCTCCGCACAGTCTGTCCTCGCGCCGATTGGTTTACCAAGCGCGGTCCCCAGCCGCGTGCCACCCCAGCGAATCTGTTTCAGAATCGGATGAAATCGAAGCGGCGGCATGGTGAGCATTCCGAGTTGCGATCGACTGGTGACGGCGGTCTGTGAGGATTCGTTGCTGCTCATCGTTGGGCCGGATCTGGGACGCAGGAACAGGGCAGGGGGGCAGATATTGCGACGAGCGACGATAACTCAAAACCGGCGAGCAGGCCGAGGGCAGTTTCGATTCTTCGGCTGTCGAGGATGTGTTGCGGGCAGCGTCAGTCACTGAACGATCCGTGTTCGGAACGTCCCGATCAGAATTGCGCCAGCGGGCAATGACAGGACGTTTCAATCGCGGAGCGATCAACGACAATCCTGCAGACGTCACCGACACGCAGATTCGCAAACATCATTCGGCCGTCATTCGGCAGGTTCAGCAGAGAACCGGCATTGTCGGCTGGAAATGGTTGACTCATAATTCCTGCTCGTCCGGAAACGCGGAGTTTCTGGCGTCCGACGAAAGCGATCCTGCTCCGAGGCGATACTGACTGCCCGGACTCGATGATCAACCATTCTGGAAGGAGCCTCAACGATGCCGATCTATGACGACAACTCTCTATCCATTGGCCATACACCGCTCGTGCGCATTCACCGGCTGACGGAGGGCCTGGACGCGACGGTGCTGGCGAAGATCGAAGGCCGCAATCCGTCTTACAGCGTTAAGTGCCGGATCGGAGCCTCAATGATCTGGGAGGCCGAAAAATCCGGTGCTCTGAAACCCGGAATGCACGTCGTCGAGCCGACCAGTGGAAATACCGGCATCGCTCTCGCGTATGTCTGTGCGGCGCGCGGCTACCGGCTCACGCTGACAATGCCCGACACGATGTCGCTGGAACGCCGCATGATGCTTAAGACCTTTGGCGCGGAACTCGTCCTGACGCCAGGAGCCGAGGGCATGAAAGGGGCAATCAGCAAAGCTGAAGAGCTGGCGGCCGATCCAGGATTCTTCATGCCGCAGCAGTTCAAGAACCCGGCCAATCCGAAGATCCACTTCGAGACAACCGGGCCGGAAATCTTCAACGATACCGACGGCAAGGTTGACTACTTCGTCTCGGGCGTCGGTACGGGCGGAACGATCACGGGCGTCAGCCGCTACCTCAAGCAGGAGAAGGGCGTTGCCGTCAGGTCGGTCGCGGTGGAGCCGTCCGAAAGCCCTGTGCTGTCGGGGGGCTCTCCCGGTCCACACAAGATCCAGGGGATTGGTGCCGGTTTCGTTCCGGATATCCTCGATCGGTCGCTCGTCGACGAAGTCGTTCAGGTCAGCAGTGAAGAGGCTTTCGCCATGGCTCCACGCCTGGCCAAAGAGGAAGGCATCATTGCTGGCATCAGTTCCGGCGCCGCTGTTGCCGCTGCACTGAAAGTCGCCGCCCGCCCCGAAGCAGCCGGGAAAACGATCGTCGTCGTGCTGCCGGACTCGGGAGAACGCTATCTGTCGACGGCGCTGTTCGATTACGCGAAGGAATAGTCGCTCACTGCGATCCTCAGAATCCGAGCCGCTCGCGTCTGCTTACTGGAGACGCGAGCGGTTTTTCTTTGCCGCACCGCTGACGTCTGCGACGGAACTGGCTGGAACGCGCTGCTCAGGGGTGATTGCAGAAAGATCGCGGCGAAAAATCGTGGGCAGAATCATTCAGGGCGGAATGATGGGTGACGGACATGGACGTGACGCGGTCTGACGAATTGCGTGGGTAGAAGTCTGTCGATGCTCCCATTGCTCCGCCGGCGTCATCCTGTTTTGATCGTTCGACCTCGAATCATTCTGCCATTCCCGTTCTCAACTGAAGACGAGACAGGCTCAGCGTTTTTTCTGATTCTCCCGCGGCTCCGGCTGCCAGTCGCTGGCAAAGGGGGGCTTGTCAAAGGTCGTTCCATCGCCGGTCACTCGAGGGTCGCCAGTCTCCTTCAACGTGGTCATCAGTCGGTCCGAAAGCTGCTGGCGGATCGCGGCGTACTCGGCGTTATCCGCGACGTTCTGTGTCTCGAACGGATCGTTTCGCAGGTCGTACAGTTCTTCTTCCGGCCGTCGCCCAAAAGCAATGTGGAAGTAGCGTTCGATGCCCGGATCGCTGCGGTGCTCGATGATCCAGGCTTTTGTGGGGCTCGCGTCGAGATCGCCGAACGCGCCGAACGTGTTGTTCTCCAGTTCGCCGAACGATGGCAGCGACGCGGCCGGCTGGCCGAAACCCGGAGCGGTTCCCATCGGCCAGCGATCCGGTTTGAAGTTGCGAATATAGAGGTAGTCTTTCGTGCGGATGGCTCGCTGCGGGTACGGCAGGTTTCCAGTGCGGGCTCGCGCGACGTGCCGCTCGCGACCGACGATGACGGAATCACGGGACGGGTCGACCTGACCGTTCTTCTGTGAATTCAGAATCGGAACGAGGCTGCGACCGGTCATGACCGCCGCTGGCGGCAGTCCCGCTGCAGCAAGGAACGTTGGTGTGAGGTCCGGCAGCAGGACGAAGTCATCGACGACTCGCCCGGGAGTCGCTGTGCCAGGCCAGCGGATCGCGAGTGGCACAGCGACGCCAAAGTCATACAGGTTGCACTTTCCGTTCGGAACACCGGGCATTCCGTGATCACCGCTGACGGCGATCAGCGTGTTGTCGAGTTCTCCGATTCGTTTCAGCTCTTCAATCAGTACTCCCAGCGCCGCGTCGAACGCCTGCACTTCGCCGAGGTAATCCGCCACGTCCTCGCGCACGACGGGAACGTCCGGCAGAAACGGCGGCAGTCTGCCTTTCAGGTCGTCCGGATTGATGTTCCACAGTTGCTTTCCAGAACCCGCGATCCACTTGCGATGGCAGTTCGTTGGTCCGAACCAGTAAAGGAACGGAGAATTGGTGCCGCGTTTTGAGAGAAAGTCGCGGAAGTTCCCACGGACCTGTTCGAGCAGTTGAGTCTTCGCGACCGCGACGTCTTCTGCTTTGGACGCAATCTGTGAGAACCCGTTGAAGCTGCTGCCGGCCCGGTTGTACGCCTCGGTTGCGGTAAACGGAGCGTTTGCCGGCGTCCCCGGTCCCCAGACTTTATACGTGTAGCCAATGTGGTAACCGGCGTCGCGCAACAGCACTGGAAAGGTTGGAATGCTGAAGTCCCAGACGGCTCCCTGCAGAATCGCTCCGCGGCCGGTTCGCCAGAAAAACTGACCGGAAAGAATGGAACTGCGGCACGGTGTGCATGACGGGGCATTCACGAACGCATTGCGGAACAGAACGCCCTCGTGAGCAATGCGATCGAAGTTCGGCGTGCTGACCAGATCGCTGATCCCACCGGGTTCGAGCTTCGCGTATGCGCTCGCATAGCGACCCCAGTCGTCGGCAAACGCAAACAGAATGTTCGGCCGATCGGCGGCAGAGACGCGAATCGTCGACGTGAGCAGACAGAGCAGGGCAATTTGAGCGACCGCAATCTGTCGCCGCTGTGAGGTGCTACATGAATCGGTCGATGTGCGCATGGGTCGAGCCTCGTGGACGCGGAGCGAAGATACCTCTCCACAGCGAGAGGCGACACGGTAGGGCAGCGATCCTTGAGATTGCCAGCGAGAGGGCGGCGGTGCCGCACGATTTCACGTTGACATTGCCTATCCGAGCTGAAAAACGGGCAGAGCACTCAGCGTGTGGAGGACTTTGGCAATGCGGTCGTTTTCGCTGCCGGGAGACGTCGCCGCGGTGTCGAGCAGTACCTTGCCGGCCGCGGCAGGCAAGGGCACGGCGAGCAGCAGGCGTTCGAGCCAGTTGAGCAGCGCATCGGGCTGTGTGGCGTGGTGCCGGGCTGTCAGCGTGCTGAGGTCACTGCCGGCGAATCGCGTCTTGTCGGAATGCAGTACATCTCCAATCAGGTTTGCGCGGTCGAGCAGCGTCGATGTGTTGATCCATGTCCGGCCGCCGTCCCAGCCTTTGACGTTCGGCGGGAAATAGACCGAATGCCCCAGTTCGTGCAGTCCGGCTGCCACCATGTTGAGATTCGTTGACGCTTCAAGCGCGTGCAGCATTCCAATCAGCAACTCGACCGGCGAGCGGAGCCGACGTGCAATCGCATGGTCAGAGAAGAACAGGTTGCTGCCCAGCAGACGCTCAACGACCGGCGCGATCTGCAGGTTTGATTCGCGCAACAGGCGAGCCAGTGGGGCGATCAGTCCGGCCGGGGCGTCCGGTTCATCGAACAGGAAGAACCGGATCAGCTTGCGGATGATAAACTCAGGACACGACGGCTGAGCGAGTACGATGTCGACGCCGTCTTCACCTGAGAACTCGCCTGCCTGACCGAGAATGACTTTGCGGCCCGCGTCGTGCTGATAGCGGTTGAAGCGGAATGTGTCGCGACGGACCTCCCAGCCGGTGAAGCAGCGGGCGAGTTCCTGAACATCCCGTTCCGAATAGTTGCCCTCGCCCAGGCAGAACAGTTCCATCAGCTCGCGGGCGAAGTTTTCGTTGGGATGTGCTTTGCGGTTCGTCGCTGAGTCCAGGTAGATCAACATCGCCGGGTCGCGCGCAATCTCGTGTGTCAGTGCGGCAAAGCTGCCTGGTGCGTGACGACGCAGCACTCGATTCTGCTCGAACATCAGCGACGCGTTGGTGACTTTCTCGGCACTCGTGGCAAAGTGCCCATGCCAGAACAGCGTGAGTTTTTCGAGCAGCGGCGCGGGTGTTTCGAGCATTCGGTGCAGCCACCAGGCGGCGAGGGCGTGTGCGTTTCCCGTTGCCAGCATTGCCTGCGCGAGTGGATCGGATGCGACGTCGTCACTCGACGCCGCGACCGCCTGCGAGACAAGATCACGGACGACGTCGCCCGGCTGCCGAGTGACCGCATCGTCAAGCTGCTCAGTCGTCGCATTGAAGCCCGCTCGACGAAGCAGGTGCGCCGCGAGGCGATCGTTCCACGCTCGTTCGTTCGATGGTTCAAAGGGTGCCCATGCCCAGTCGGGATCGATCTCTGCGAGCGGCGTCTGCTGCGGCATGATTTCCAACCGTTTCGGATAGTCGCCACCTCGCCCTGCGAGATGGGTATTGGCTGAACGGACTTCTGATTGAGGGGGGCAAGTCAATCCTCGGCTTCGGTCGACACTCGGGACCAACCGCCCGCGGAGTTTGCTCCTGGAGGCAAAGGAACGCGTCTTCTGACGACGGCTCATCTCGGCGGAGCGGGATGGCTACTTTCTTTGCGACAAGAACCCCCGCCGCCGGATACTCGCCCTGACTCGATCGGGTTTCAGGCCACCGATCAATTCCCGAAGTTGTCCAGTCTCCTCGGCCCTCATGCCTCGGCCCTCGGCTCTGTTACCTCAACCGGGCGCACGCGAAACGTTTCAACGAAGATCGCGTACAGAGCCGGGACGACGAGCAGCGTCAGCAGCGTCGCGACAATCAGGCCGTAAATCATGCACCAGGACATACCTTCCCACAGGGGGCCGCCGTCGATAGCGAGCGGCAGAAGACCACCGATCGTTGTCGCTGTTGTGAGGAAGATCGGGAGCAGCCGCTGGCGGCAGGCTTCCACCAGGCAGTTGCGGAACTCGTCGCGTGTCAGGCCACAGATGGGACCGGAACCGTTCGATTTCTGCGCGGCTTCGAGGATCAGCAGGTCGGCGAATTCGATAAAGATGATGCCCGTGTTCAAAACGATGCCGAACAGCGAGAGAATCCCAAGCTGCGGCATGAAGCCGAGTGCGTTGCCGGTAAAGTACAGGCCGGGCAGGGCACCGATCAGAGCCAGCGGCAGCGTCGTCAGGATGATCACCGGCTTGGCCCAGCCGTTGTACTGAATCACCAGCAGCAGCACGATCGACAGTAACGAGATACCGAGACAGACGGCGAGGTTCTCGGCGCCTTCGTTCGACTTTTCCAGATTGCCACCGACCTCAATGCGATATCCGGCCGGCAGGCCCGCGACCAGGTCCTTCATTGCCGATGACTGCATGATTTCTTTGACGACGTCGTTGCCGAGCACGCCGTCTTCGACCTGCGACGCCACCGAGATCGTCCGGTTCAAATCACGGCGTTCGATTTTTGCGGGCTCCCAGCGGGATGTGACGGTTGCGATCGCTTCCAGTGGTACTTTGGTGTCGTTGCTGCTTTCCACAAACGCGGTCTGCAGGCCATCAAGTGATTCGCGTTCCGCACCGGTGAGCCGCAGATAAATGGGGACGAGATGATCGCCTTCGCGGAGAGTCGTCAGACGATGTCCCGAATAGTAAGCGTTCAACGTGTTGGCGATGTCGAGGTTGGTCACTCCGGCCAGATTCGCGCTGTCCTCGTCGACATCGACGCGAAGCTGAAAGCCGCTGACACCCCACGAATCGTTAATGTCCCAGGTCTCAGAACGCTGCCGGATCATGTCTTTGACCTGGTCGGCAACGTTCCGCAGTGTTGCCATATCAGCAAAGCCCGACCCCATGACGCGAATCTCGACGGGATCTTCCGCCGGCCCGAGCTGCAGTTGCTGCGGCACGATGCGGGCTCCAACGATGGGCAGCAGGCCGAGTGCCTCGTCGCCTCGTTCAGCAATCTCGCGAACGCGGCGGACCAGATCTCCGGTGAAGCGGCCGTCAGTGGTGCGTACAAGGATTTCCGCGAATGCCGGCGAGGCAGGCTCGGGATTCCAGCTCAAATACCAGCGTGAACCGCCACGCCCGACCATCGTGCGGAACGCCCGAATCTGCTGGATGGGCTCGCCGGTCTCGTCGAGCATCGGCTCACCACTCTCGTCCGTCAGCGGGCTGAGTTTCTGCAGGATGGTTTCGACCTGCGTGGCGACCGCGTCGGTGTGCTCGATCGTTGAGTTTTCCGGCAGAAAGATCTGGATCGGAAACTGATCCCGCACGTCCTTCGGAAAGAACTCAGATGGAACCGGCAGCCGAACGGCCAGGACGAACAGGACGCCAGCCACTGTCAGCGTGACAAACTTGCGATCGATACACAGCCGCACGCAATAGCGGAACAGCCGGTCAATCGGGTCGGACTTTGAGTCGTCACTTGCCAACTGCGGAGATTTCCGTTTCGTCAGTGAGAGCAGTCTTGAGAACAGCCACGGCAGCGGGGCGCTCGGCTTTGACGGGTCGACAGGAGCGCGAATGAACGCGGCGGCGAGGATCGTGCAGAACGTCATCGCCAGAATCCAACTGATGCCGAGCGTTATCGAGAGCGTGACGGGCAGACTGAACACGTACTCGCGGGTGCTGCCTTCGAGGCCGATCAGCATCGGGGCGAAGGCTGCAATCGTCGTCGCGGTGCCCATCAGCATCGCGGTAGAAAGCTGCATCGATCCTTTCACGCTGGCCTCAACTGGCCCCATGCCAAGCATCTGATTCGTCCGCGACTGATCACACACCTGCACCGCGTTATCGACCAGCAGACCCAGCGCAATGATGATCGACGCCAGTGAGATCTGTTCGAGCTGCACGTCGAACAGCGTGATCAGAGCGATTCCTGCGAGAACGACAACGGGGATATTCGCCGCCATGACCATCGCCGAGCGGAAGCCGACGACAAGGTACACCACGATCACGACAATCACGATCGCCCCAATGACGTTGCTGAGAACCTGATCGATTTTCTGGCTGACGTTGCGTGACTGGTCTGAGACGTATTCGATGCCGATGTCCGGTGGAATCGACTGCTCGACGTTCCGCATCTGAGCGATTCGAGCTTTGGCGGCTTCGCAGACGCTGATGATGTTCGCCCCGGATTTGAGCGACAGAGCCACAATGACGCCGGGGCGCGACGTCCCGGCGTCACCGTAGCGACAGATGACCTGGCGCGGATCGACGTAGTCACGGACGACTTTGATTCCCAGATCCGGCAGGTAGACCTGCCGCTTTTCGTCGCCATCGCCGGCAAGACCGGTCACGACGCTGTTGAGTTCCTCGACAGCGTTCAGTTCTCCGCCCGGTTTGACAAAGAATCGGCCCGCATCGGTATCAATGGTTCCACCAGGAGCGACGATGTTTCGCGACTGAATCAGTTGCTGCAGGCGATCTGACGTCAAGGCAAGTTGCGACCAGGTGCCCGCGTCAGTCTCCGCATAAATCGCTTCCTCGACGACTCCGTACTGCTCGGCTTTGGCCACACCGTCAACCAGTCGCAGCGAGTCCTTGATCTCCTCGGAAATGACGTCGAGATCGCGCAGGGAGTATTCGTCATGCGGATTGATCTCCGTCGCGCCCGGCAACGGCGTCTGATAAACCGCGACGAGTAGAATGTATGTGTCGCCGTATTCGTCGTTGACGATCGGCGTGATTCCCGGCTCAGGCATCTGGACGCGGGAGACATTGGCACGCACTTTGTCCCAGAGATTATCAATCTTCTCCGAACTGACGTTGTCTTCCGCGTCGACGAAGACGGTCGACACCCCGTTGGTGGTTGTAGACCGGACAACTTTGACTTCGTCAATGCGGTCACACGCCTCTTCAATTGGCCTGGTGATCAGCTCTTCGACTTTGGTGGCTGGCGCGCCGGGCCACGAGGTCGAGACGGCGCAGGTCCGAACGGTATATTCCGGATCCTCGCGCCGCGGCATGGTCAGATACGAGACCACGCCCCACAGCATCAGCAGCGTTACCAGAGTCAGAACAATGGGGCGATAACGAATGGCGAAAGCGGCGAGGTTCATTCAGAACGTCTCCACTTCGGACGTCACATTGACGCGTTCGCCATCGACCAGATAGTGGACGCCTCCCAGCACGATTCGAGTGCCGGGGGGCAGCGTTGCATCGCCGCGAGCGGTGATCCGCTTCAGTGTGTCGGGCCCGTCGGAGACCGTGACTTCAATCTGACGGACTTTGCTGCCGGTGTCGCTGTCATCAACAACGAAGACTGACGATGTGCCGGACTTGTTCTTGATCGCATCAATTGGCACATACAGGCCCGACTGCAGATTGCCTTCATTGAGGTCGACGCGTACCAGGTCGCCCGGCCGCAACAGCCACTGTTCACGTTCAAACAGAACCGTCTGGCCGGTCAGTTCCGCCTGACCTTCGGGGAGTACCAGTTTGCCGATCAGTCGGTCGTGTTCGAGATTGAAACTGCCGGGATCGTTGAAGGTCAGATCGCGGAAGGTCCACAGGCCGAGAAAGCTGTCAGTCCGGTTTCCGGCCGTGACGCGGACTTTTTCGACAGTCAGCAGTGGCCCCGGTGAGCGGCGATCGTTCGAACTGTTGCCAACAATTTTCCAGACATAGTCGCCCTCCGCATCGTGATGAATCGAGAACTGCTCGACGTAGTAGCGATCCGGGTCGCCGAAGATGCCGCGCAGAGGCTTCCAGAGATCGTGGGTTCGCGGCAGAGAATTGCGGTCAATACCGTCGGGAACCGCGGTGGGCAGCAGGCGGTTCCGAACCAGCACGGTGACGGTAAATGTGCGTGTCGACGAGTCGGCAACCGGATCCGTCAGGTAAATGATCCCGGATTCCGTCAGCGAACTGCCGTCCGGAAGGTCAAGCAGGACGGCAACTTCCTCGCGATATCGCATCGAGCGGACACGCTCCGCTGAGACCTCGAATTCGACCTTGATTGGGTCCATCATCTGCAGAGTCACGACTGGTTCCCCGCGTTGTACCGTACCGCCGGGAATCAAATGGACATGGGCGATCTGTCCGCGGAAGGGCGCTTTGAGTGAACAGTCGGAAAGGTCCCGCTGTGCGTCCTTCAACGCGGCTTTGGCCTGATCGATCTGTGCATCGAGTGACGAAATCTCGGCCGAACGAGCTTCGTGAGTCGCGTCGATCTGAGCGACCTGCGCGGTTGCGCTTTTCAAAGTGGCCGAGTATTTGTCGAACTCAGCTTTGGCCAGAGCCTCTTTCGCAAACAGGTCTTTCGCGCGGTCGAAGTCGGACTGAGCGAGTTCCTGATTCGCAATGGCAGCGTCCCGCTGAGCAGGAAGTACCTGGTCACGCTCAATTTCGGCCGCGTTCTTAGATCGCTCCAGCATGACGATCCTGGCTTTTGCACTTTCGACCGCCGTTTCGTAACGCTCGGGATCAATCCGTGCCAGGACAACTGTGTCGTCGCGTCCGGAACGTGCGCTGTCGACGTTCGTTTCCGGCTCGATGACGTACTGGACTCGTCCGCTCACCTCAAAACCGAGCTGTTCCGTCTTCCAGGAGCCGACAGTGCCGGTCATGGCGAGTGACTTTGATGGCTCGAACTCCCGCAACAAAATGACGCTGACCGGACGTGGCACGCGGGCGAACGATTCGGATTCACGGGAGTCGACTGTGCAGCCGCAGACTGCGATGGTGACAAGAGACGGCCAGGCGAAGCGAAACATGAGCAATCTCGTTTAGACGGAAGATTCGGCGTCGACACAGCGGGGCTACGTCATTCTGAACAGTTTCGGACCAGTCCGCTACAGACTCGGAAAACAGTGGTACGTCTTCATCCCTGGAGTGATCGCAGGCTGTCGGGGCACGCGGCTGCGCCGTATCCTTCTGTTACTGAGAAACGCGTCCGACACAACTTCCCGAAGTCAGCCACTGGGCGCCAGCCCACAGTGCTGCCAGGCAGGACGAGAACCGGACGCTGGCGCGTGGATGCTGAGGCAATTCGGGGAGTTGCTTCGGACGCGTTCCTGAGCATGTGCAGGTTGTAAGCGGCGGCGGCACAATGGCCCTGAAGAGTCTGACCGTATCCATTCAGCGGCGGCCGATTCCCCGGTCAATCGAACGGTTTCTGCACGACGCCGACGACCGGGTCAACGACTACATGGCAAATGGGCGAACGCGCGTGAGTGGATTTGTTCCGTGCGATTTCGTCGCTGCCTGGCACACGCTGCGAACGATTGTTGATCACAATCTGGCGGCCGGGCAGATGTTCTGCGAATGGGGCAGCGGCTTTGGTGTCGTCGCGTGTCTCGCCAGTCTGCTGGGCTTTGACTCGTACGGCATTGAGATTGAAGAGCGACTGATCGAAGAATCGCGGGATCTGGCTGATGCGCATGGACTTCCGGTTGAGTTCGCTCTGGGCAGCTTCATTCCGGACGGCACTGCTCAGGTGCTGGATGAGGAATACTCGACCGAATCGTTCTGGTTGAGTGACGAAATCGCTCCTGCGTATGACGAACTGGAACTCTGGCCCGAGGACTTTGACATCGTCTTTGCCTACCCGTGGCCGAATGAGGAACCGGCGATTGATCGCATGTTCGACCGAACGGCCGGGACGGGAGCGCTGCTGCTGACGTATTCGCAACTCGACGAAGTCCGCATCAAGCGGAAGGTGAGCTGACTTGTCGGAGACTGGAATTCCTGCAGGTGATCCCGTGGCTGCAAGCGCCAGTTTCTGATCGGGCGGATGGGATTCCTTCTGAGCCGTTGCCTGACGAACAGTTGCCCGCGGGCGCAACGGTAAAGCTGCAGATCACACGGCTGGCGTGCGAAGATTTCGCGTTCCGTCACGCGATTCACGAGTTGGTGCTTGTCAGTGTGAGTCTGGGTTTGTGAAACTTTCAGACGTGCGGCAACGACTGACCAGCGGACGCAGGAAGCTTCAGATGCCCGCAGGACGTGCTCAACAGACGACGCCTTCAGCAGACGGTGACGTTCACGGTCGGCAGCGTTCGTTCGCCTGGCAGCTTGGCCTGCTGGCGTCGCTGCTGGTTGCCGTCACCGGAACGACGCTGGGTATTGTTGGTTACGAGGTCGCGCGGAAAATCATTCGCAGCGAGATTCATAAGCGGCTGCGTGTTGTTGCCGGAGACCGCCGCGAATTGATTCGCGAATTCGTTGATCGTCAACTTGAACGAGTTGCTCTGATTGCCAGCCGGACGCGATTCCGAACGCTGATCGACGAATATCTTCGCGGCGAGTCGAGTGAGACAGTCATGCGCGAAGACACGGCGCAGATTCTTGCCGATGCCATCGCCAGCACACCGGACCTTAAAGCTGTCTGGTTTGTTGCCGTCGATGGTCGGGTGCTGACCGCGACGTCCCCGCAGTATCTCATTGAGGATTTCAGAAACTCACCGGGGTTTCAGAATGTGCTGGCATCTGCTCCGGCAGACCCGCGGTATTACCTCGGCGAGCCGTTTGAACGGGATGGCCAACTGCTGGTCCAACTGTCGGCTCCGGTCCTGATTCGCGATGGCGATCTGCTTGGCGTCCTGATGGTCGAACTGGATGCCGAACGTCTGCGCTCCATTCTGGTCGGCGCGCTGCTCAGCCGGGAACTCGGTCTAAGCGGTGAGTTGCTGCTGGGACGCCGTGACGGAGGCCAGATTCGTCTGATGCTTCCGTCGCGTCGCAGTGGCCAGTCAACTCTTTCCGTTGCGGACGCACCGAACATGCTGGCCGCCATTGATGGGATCACGGGATTTGATCTGTGCAACTTCGACGGAGTGCGAGTTCTGATGCACTACCAGCCGCTGCCTTTTCAGTCTGGCGGGAATCCCTGGGGACTTGTCGTGACGATTGACGCCGATGAGGCGTACGCACCGCTGGCGCACTTTCGGCAGATGCTGCTGACGTCCGGCATTGGACTGCTGGCACTGGGACTCTTCGCGACAATGCTGACCGCCCGGCGCGTAACGCGGCCCATCTCTCAACTGACTGCAGCCGTCGATGCGCTGGCGGATGGCGCTCCTGTGCCGCGTGTCGAAGCCAGCCGGAACGACGAGCTTGGCCGGCTTGCCAGGTCATTCAATTCGATGGCGCAGAGACTGCACGAATTGAACACAGCACTGGAGGACAAGGTCGCGGAGCGTACGGCAGCGCTGCAGTACAGCCATGCGGAACTGGATCGCGTCAAGACGCGACTCGAACTGGTCCTCAGTGCGAGTGTCCGGGCCGCGGTGATTGCCACTGGAAAAGATGGACGGGTCACCATCTTCAACAGTGGCGCGGAACAATTGCTCGGATACCGGTCCAGCGAAGTTGTGGGCCGGCAGACACCAGTGCTCTGGCTTGACGCCGACGAGATTGCCGCGCGAGCAACTGCGCTGGAACAGGAATTCGGAGAGCCGGTTTCCGGCTTTGAAACATTCGTCCGCAAAGCCATTGACGTTGGCTACGACGAGCAGGAGTGGACGTTCATCCGCAAAGATGGAGAACGTCGGCTCGTCCTGCTGAACGTGACTCCGCTGCTGGAAAGTGGCGAGCTTGTCGGGTTTCTGGGCGTCGGGATCGACATCACTGAACGCAAGAAGCACGAGCGGGAGCTGCTGGAAGCAACGCGCGCGGCGCAGGCGGCGAGTCGCGCGAAGAGCCAATTTCTGGCGAATATGAGTCATGAAATCCGTACGCCGCTCAACGCCGTGATCGGGCTGACTGAGGTCGTTCTGCACAGCGAACTGAATCCGCAGCAGCGCGATCATCTGCAGACCGTGATGGCGTCGGCGGATTCGCTGCTCAATGTCATCAACGATATTCTCGACTTCTCAAGAATCGAGGCCGGCCGTCTGGAACTCGATGCCGTGCCATTCAGTGTGCAGGACACGGTTGGCGATACGCTTAAGTCTCTGGCAATTCGCGCGGACCAGAAAGGGCTCGAACTGGCCTGTTATGTCGACCCGGAAGTGCCGCATACGGTCATCGGCGATCCCGGCCGACTGCGGCAGATCATGACCAACCTGGTGGGCAACGCGATCAAGTTTACGGAACGCGGTGAGGTCATCGTCGGCGTGCAGATTGAGTCGGTTAACGCCGAGGCGGTGCTGCGATTCTTCGTGCGCGATACGGGAATCGGCATCGACCCCGATCAGATTGACCGCCTGTTTGAATCGTTCGAGCAGGTGGATAAGTCAACGACGCGGATGTTCGGCGGGACGGGTCTGGGACTGGCAATCAGCCGGCAACTGGTCGAGCTGATGGACGGGCAGATCAGTGCCGTCAGTGCGCCCGGCAAGGGCAGCACGTTTCACTTTACCGCCCGGTTCACGCTGCCCGAAGGCGACGAGTCGATCGAACTGACCGATTTTGTTCCGCTCGATGGCCGACGGGTACTGATCGTCGACGACAACCAGACGAACCGCGAGATCCTGGAACTGGTGACGCAGGCGAAGCAGATGCGACCGGTGCTGGCAGATTCCGCTGGAGCAGGGCTGCAGGCACTGAAGACGGCCGTCGATTCCGGAGATCCGTTTGACCTGCTGCTGTCGGACGTCCACATGCCTGAGGTCGATGGTTTCATGTTTGTTGAACAGGTGCGGGCGGATGACTGTCTGGCGGGTCTGCCGATCATTCTTCTGACGTCAGCCGGAGAACCGGGAGAGCGACAGCGGTGTCGGCAGCTCGCTGTGAATGAATGGCTGACCAAGCCGGTCAAACAGTCGGAACTTTACGAAGCCATGCTGCGTGCTCTGGCGACTGGCGTGACCAGCGCGGGCGCTGAAGTGCCGGCGGCAGTGCTCGATCAGAAGTCAGTGGTCAGCTCCGTGCAGGATGCTGTTCCCGGCGTGGCGCCGCTGCGGATTCTGCTCGTGGAAGACAGTCTGCCGAATCGGAAAGTGGCGCTCGCGCTTCTGGCGGGTGGCAGCCATTCCGTCACAGTGGCTGTGAATGGTCGCGAGGCCCTGGAACGTCTGGAAGAAAACGTGTTTGACGTCGTCCTGATGGATGTGCAGATGCCCGAGATGGACGGCTTCGAGGCGACGGCGCGGATTCGCGCGGCTGAAGAGGGGACGGATCGGCACCAGCCGATCATCGCGATGACCGCTCACGCATTGCAGGGCGATCGTGAGAAGTGTCTGGCCGCCGGGATGGACGACTACGTGACGAAACCCGTGCGTCGCGGTGAGCTTTATCAGGTGCTCGCTCGCGTGACGGGCCGGTCCGGACTGCGGGAACGCGTCGGACAATCTCACATTGAGCAGACCGTCGATCGCGAGGATCAGACTCATGGCGACGGACATGCCCCGTCGTTCCGGATTGATCTGATCGGTCCGCTGAAGCAGATGAACGGTGACCGGAACGCGCTCCGCAGTATTTCCGGGTCGTACCTGAAAGAATCAACGCAGATGCTCGCTCGACTGCCGGAGTTGATCGAGGCAGATAACTGGTTTGAAGTGCGTCGAGCCGCGCACACCGTGAAGGCGGCCATGCGGATGTTCGGCGTAGCTCCAGCGGTTGAACTGGGGCAGCAGTTGGAAGAACTGGCCGGAACCGAAAACCTGGAGGGCGCTGACAAACTGTTCGACCGCTTCCGCGATGCCGTCCAGCCGGCTCTTCAGGAGCTGGCGCAATTCGTTGAAACCGGCGAACTGCCGGCGTCCGAAAACAGTTCCGAGTGACAGCCGGCCTGGCGGAAACGGCGCGAAACTGAGTGACGGAACACGGGCGAATCAGCTTCTCGACGTTGTCGCAGTGGCTGGAGGAAATCGAATGCCGATTGTTTTTGTGCCCCCGCAACTGAAGTCACTGACCGGCGGTGTCGAAACCGTCGAGGTCAATGGTGCAAACGTCCGCGCAGTCGTGGCGGGACTCGACGAACGGTTCCCCGGCGTGCGTGACTGGTTGTGTCAGGGCGACGAACTGCGGCCGGGTCTGAACGTCTCGGTCGACGGCCGCATCAGCAGTCTCGGCCTGTATCAGAAAGTGCAGCCGCAGGACGAAGTTCACTTTATCCCGGCAATCGGCGGTGGTTAGCGAGTGAGTGGAGCGGTCTGCGGAAGAAGACTCGACGACGTTCGACCGGAAGATGCGGCGACCTGTCGGAACGGGATCGGTTCCGGGTTGCGGCGGCTGACAAAGGCGATCTGTTTGCCGTCAGGGGACCAGACGCCGGAGTGGTTGGGCATGTCGATCGGCTGGCCGGTCAACAGATCGATGGCTCCAGTCTTGAGGTCGCAGACAAACAGCCGTGGTCCGCCACGGAATTTCGGCGAAGTTTTTGCCAGCAGGATCCGCGAGCCGTCCGGGTGCCAGCCGAAATCGGTGTCGGTCGTTTCGGTCGTCAGGACTCCAAAACCTTTGGGCGAGCCGTCAATTGAGGTGATCGCGACTTCGTAACTCTCGGCCTGGTTCCGCAATCGCCCCTTGAAGCAAATCTGCCGGCTGTCGGGTGACCATTCCATATTCCAGTAAATGCTGGAGTAGCGCTGTGCCGGATCGCCCTCCAGAATGACGCGTTTCTTCTTTGTAGCGACATCGATGATGGAGATGTTCGTCGACCGGCCTTGAGCAGTCTGTTCGTAACTCTGGTACGCGACCGATTTGCCATCGGGTGAGAATTGCGCGCCCCAGCCATCGGAAGTCAGCACCTGGCGGTTTGTACCGTCGATATCCATCAGTGCCATCCCGCGACCGCTCCAGGTAAACGCCAGCCGGTCACCAGCCGAACCGAACGTCGGCATGCAGCCGTCACCGAGATATTTCATCCCGGTGCCGTCCACGTTGATCAGATAGTTCCCGGTCCGGCCGCCCGAGTAGATGTCGAAGGCGATCTGCTTTCCATCGGGCGACCAGTCTGGTGAGCCCGCCCCGCCGAGTGATTTGTCGTGGCCGGTTACCGAACGCAGATTCGAGCCGTCAGCGTTCATCACGAAGATCTCGTTGGTCGGTTTGAGATCCGGATCCGGGAGGATCAGTAGTTTTTCTGCGGCGATGCGGAGCCGTTTCCAGAGCACTCCAACGGTCGCCGTTCCGTTGGCATTGGCGGCCAGTTCGACGCCTCCGAGGATGCTGTCGACTGCCGAAAACCGGTCCTGCCCAAACAGCCGGTAGTTCGGCGAGTCGGCTTCAGCAAACAGGTAAAACACCGTGTCGCCGCGCCGGGCCAGCCGCAGTCGTCCGGCATTGGCCTCGCACGCCACTGGGACGCTGTGATAGCTGCGACTGCCGTCCGTATTCACGAGAGACCTGGAAACCTGGTACACCTGCCGACGATGGTTTTCGACACTGTTGCGAAGTGCGCGGCAGAAGTGCTGAGCCTCGTCGTCGAGCTTGACGATCAGCATCATCGCCGCGTCCTTGTCGCCCCGGTACTCGAATTCGTCGAATTGAGCCTCGACATCGAAGTCGCCGCGGAGCACGAATCGAGCGATCAGGTCGGTCCCGGTCCATGAGCCGAAAGCGGGACGCACGACTTTCACTCCGTCGGGACGCTGCTGAATCTGAGCCCCGCCTTTCGGATCTCTCCACTCGAAGTAGTCCCTTGGGATGCCGTTCGTCCCGAAATTGTGCTCGAACACGGCAGTGAGTCTGGAACGCTGCGCATCAAGTGCGAGGATTGTCTGGTCTGCCAGCGGCTGCTGCGTCACGGGTGGAACGGACCTCGGCCAGTCGCCGTGCATCACGACGTCGCGGACGCGTACTTCCGATTGATCCGCGAAATGGAACAGGCCAAACGTTCGGCGATTGCCTGGATTCAGAGCCGCCTCAAAGACGTCCTGACCGTTCAGGGTGATCGTGATGCGCTCGCCAGCGAGCCGCAGTCGCAGACGGTTCCAGGCACCAGGCTGCAATGGCAGCCTGGTCGTGCTGCCGCCGAATTCATTGTCCGGAGACAGACCGGTCGCGTCATAAATGCCATCGGTGATCCAGTGCAGCCGGACTCCCTCCGGTCGCAGCAGGAACGCGACTCGATCGAGTGCCGGATGAGTTTCCAGCCGTTCTGGCTCGTAGAAGAACTCGTAGTCGATCGTCCCGTTTTCGCTGAGCGGTCGCTGATACGCCAGCAGACTTTCGCAGGATGTTCCACTGAGGTTCCCGTCGTGTTGTCCGATCAGCACTCCGCCGGCACGCGATTCCGGATCGGTTTCGAGTCGCCAGCGAGCACTGCCGTATCCGACAGACTCGTCGTAGTACGGCAGCCAGCCATCAAGTTGCGGGTCTGCTGACAGCAGCACAGCGTCCGGGATTGCCGGATTGCCGCTGATCCGGACGTCGCGAAAGCGGGCCGTGTTTCGATACCAGGCGTGGATACCGAACCAGGGGTCGGCGTCGGCCGGCAGTTGCTCGGAGCGAACCACGCGGCCGTTGATTGACACCGTGCAGTGCCCGTCTCGAAATGACGCCAGATACTGCAGCCAGTGATTCACTCGCCCGAATGGCGGATCAACCGGACCACGTGAGATCGTGCCGCGGCGAAATGTTCCGACGTCAAGCGTGCTGAGATTGCTGCCGGGAGCAGTGAAGAATCCGGCCGCCTGGACCTGCGTGGTGCCGTACGCACCAATCTCGCACGACACTTCAAAGTTGCCACGCAGCGGGCTGCGGTAAAGGAGAGTCTCCTCCTGGTGCCCGGCGACGTGATGCACTTCGTTCTGCTCGTTGCGTTGCCAGAGTGCCTCGGCGTTGCCCGGCCCGCGAGTACGGGCTCGCTGACGGACGGCCAGAACCCAGTCGGCGAGATCGAGCGGTGAGCCAGTCGAATCACCATCGCTGGTCACGACTGCTCGCTGATGGCGGCCCAGCAGGGCAACGACGTGCGACTGCCAGGCTTCGAGTTCCGGGGGCGACGGCCGCAGTACCCAGCTTTCGTAAATGGTCACCAGCAGTTCGCCGGCGCTTTCGGGTGGCTCGGAACGCGTGATGGCTCGGTAGACGACCAGCGTTTCGGGCCACCGTTCAGACAGTGCTGGTGGCGGGGTCACCGGCAGCAGTTCACGCAGTCGGTCGATCGACTGGTTCGCGGCTGCTTGATCGCCGAGTTCGAGATTGACCAGCGTGAGCAGCGCGGCACGGTCGCGTTCGTTCTGCGGGTGACTCGTCTGCGGCGCTGCTTCGATGGCCGCCTTTAGCTCGTCGAGCCGACCGAGTTCTCTGGCAATGTCGAGCAGGTCGAACACCGGCGACACCAGCCGGCTCGCACCACTGTTCCGGCTCATCTGAGCGCGGCTGCTTTCGTTTCCGCCGTCGAGTTCACGCTGATGATTCAACGGCTCCTGCGCTGTCTGATCGCGCAGAGGCCGCTGAATCACCGGCTGCTCAACTCCAACGGCGCCGAGTACTTCGGCCGGTGGCGGATCGACCGGGGTGAACGCGGCGGTCGTCCGAAATGTCGCTCGTTCGCTCTGCGGCAGAACCCAGCGTGAGAGAAACTCGAACCGCTCGGCAGGCGTGGTGAGCCGCGCTGCCGCGGCCCGCACGGCCGTCACGTTTTCGGCGAGAAAGGTATCTCCAATCGTCGTCTGACTGACTTTGCGATCGGCTGCCGCGGCCGGTTCGTCGGTCACAATCGTCGGGTTTTCGAGACAGTCAGCCGGGACCGCTTCCGGCCAGTCGCCGGTCAGTTTCACGTTGCGGACCTTGACGGCGTGTCTGGTCCGGTCGCGGTAGAGACCGAACTGCAGATCGCCGCCGAAGTCGATCTCGCGTTCATAAATCAGCGTTCCGTTGAGTGTCAGCTTCAGCTTGCCGTCGGCTCGTGCGAGCGTCACCGCGTTCCAGTCGCCTTCCTTGAGCGGAATACTGCGTCCGCCGCGGCGGCTGAGTGGTTCGAGCGTTGCGTTGTCTTCCGGCAGGCCGGACCACTCGTGATTGCCGTCGGTCATCCAGTGAATCCGGACGCCGCCCGTTTCGATCAGCAGGGCCAGACGCCCCAGCGCCGGATGAACTTCGAACTCGCCGGGCTGATACTCGAACTCGTACGAAACCGATTCGCCGTCGAGCAGTGGGCGCTGATACCGCAGAACGCTCTGAGACGTGCGGCCTTGCTGCGGAGCACGCTTCGCGGCGGTGATGACGCCGTCTGTGATCTGCCAGTCTGTGTCGAGCTGAGTTGTTGTTGCTCCTGTTGAGTCACCAGCGCCGACGGACGGGGTCTCCGGACGAGTCGCCGAAATCGTTCCGGTTTGAATGGAGAGTGTTCCTCCGGCATGAAATGCTGGCTGCGTCTCGCCATAGAAATTCGACAGCCAGCCACGCAGTTGATGGTCGGCGGCGAGTTGCACTTCACGCGGGATGACCGGCGTGCCGGTCAGTTTGAGGTTCCGGAAGATTGGACGCTTCTCATCAACGCCGCGCAACCCGAGCCACGGACTCGATTCAGAGAGTTCGTCGGTCCACATGGGATGCAGATTGGCCAGAAACTGCGCAGCCGCTGGCTTGCCGTCGGCTGCCGGTCGCGTCCGGATTGAAACCCGGTTGAACACCGGATGGCTTTCATGCCGGACGAACGGACAGGGGCGTTTCAACGAGAAAGCGGCATCGGCATCCTGTACAGTTAATTGACTGTTAATGCCGAGCGCCTCGAAATACAGACCGCCAAACGACAGCCCGCCGTCGGTGCCGATGTCGCCGCCTTCCTGGGTCTCGCACAGAAAGTTGAACTCGCCGCTGAGCGGATATCGAAAGAGCAGTCCGTCCTGACCGGCTCCTGCCAGGTGCAGAATATGATCTTCGTGCGTCAGCCACATGGTCGGGACAGAGCCCGCGGCGCTTGATTTCGATGTCACCCCTGATACCGGAATCCAGTACTTCAGCCGGTTCTGCCGCAAAACTTCCGGCCCGGACTCGCCGCGGTTGAGCTGAATCGCTGTGGCCTGAGCGACTCGCAGAAACGGCCGCACCCGCGGGGATGATCCGCCGAGCGTTGATTCGACCAGCAAATCAAACATCTGCTCGGCGATCGCCCGGAGTTCGCGATGCTTGAGAGCCGCTGCCGCAATCGCGAGCGAGTTCGCATCAACGCTGCCGGCGTACTTTCTGTCCGCCGGAATCGATGCTTTCATCGTCGCCGCCCGAGCTGCCAGCGACGTCTTTAACGTCTCGACATCCGGTCGCGCGTCGGCGATCTGAGCCAGCAGCAGCAGCGTTTCGGCTCCTGGAACTTTCTGAGCAG
>WGMU01000184.1 GCA_016124895.1 bacterium | reverse complement strand
CTCCCCCGAGGAGCAGACCTCGAATCCCTGCTCCCCGACGTCTGGCTCCAGACCAACCCCCAGCATCGCTGGACCATCGCCGACCACAGAAAAGAAGAACGAGCCCGAAAGGGAAACCTGTAGTTCGTCTGGCGCTTACTTTGGTCTGTCAGGCTTTCGCCTAAAACGTCGTCGAGAATCTTCGTTCGGTGAGGCGACCGAGAGCGCCAATGCAGTCTCCGGAACAGACGGTCTATCAGAACGGCACATATTGGTTGACTGTCGTGGCACGGAATCCGGCACGGAATTCCTGGAACGAGGCTAAATACCGTCTAAACTGTGTGGAGTTGGAGCAGGCCAGTACGGGAGCGTTGAGGCTGTAAATCGCAGAGATTCAGGCGGTTACAGCAAGTATTGAGCTGGCAAGTTCCTGCCGAATTCTGGCCTTCGGAACCGACGGTCTATCCGAGGCCTGCCGGTGGGTTCGCGTGTGATTGCGACTGGACAGCGATTCGTCTCTGCAATTGCAGAGTTTTTGCAGAGAAACGAGTCAAAAGGGCTGGAAATCCTGCGATTCTGTGGAGAACATCCGTTGGTCGCGTGTGCGACAACGGACTGAAATTAAAGGGTTTGCGGCATTTCTCTTGATGCCTGCGAAACTTTCGGGACGCAGAGGTCGCAGGTTCAAATCCTGTCATCCCGACCTTGCCAGATAAGGACTTACGTCGATTCTGGTACGAGAGACTGACCGGCATACTCCCCTCATACTCCCTTGGAGATGCCGGCCAGCCCTCCCGCATTGGTTGCTTCTTGATTCCCCCGGTCAGGAGAAACCAATGCCAAAGAAAAAGTCGAATGAACCGTGGCTGCATCAGGCCAGCGGATTCTGGTGCAAGAAGGTCCGAGGAAAGCTCCATTACCTCGACCAGGATTACACCGCCGCGAAGAAGAAGCTCACGAAGATTCTTCGCGAGCAGCAGGCTGGAAAGTCTGCCAGCAGCGAATGGCTTGACGCCTCGCTTGCTCAACTCTGCGACGAGTTTCTCGACGACATTCAGGCTCGCAAGACGGAAGCGACCTACACCGGCTATCGCAGTCGTCTCACTCGGGCCTTGCGATCTCTGGATGTCCAGCCGAGAGTCAGTGAAGTCACCAAACGGCACCTCTCGAAGATCGATCGCGTCCTCAACAGTTCGGGGAAATACAGCCCGACCACGATCCGGGACACCATTGCGACATTGCAGACGGTCTTCAGTTGGGCCTGCAGGAACGAGTATCTGACGGACAACCCGATTCGCGACTACGAAAAGCCGGCGGCTCGGGAACGGACTCGCATCGTTACCCCGAACGAGTTCCAGAGTCTGCTCCGTGGAGCAGATGTTCGATTTCGTCGTGTGCTGCTGGCCCTGCGGTTGACGGGCTGTCGGCCCAAAGAAGTCCGAACGCTCATCTGGGAGTGGGTGGACCTGGACAGTGGCCTCTGGATTCTTCCGGACCACAAGACCATCACGCAGCAGCGGAATCCGCGACCACGCATCATCCCGTTGCCCGCCCCGATTCTCAGGCTTTGTGAGCGACTGAATGCTGAGCCGCAGACGCCAGACGACCATGTCTTTCTGAATACTCAAGGGAAGCCATATTCGAAAGACTGTTTCTGTCGTAAGTTTGCACGGCTCAGACGCAAGGTTGGAATCAGGACAAAAGCTGGAGAGTCGCTCGTGCTTTACAGCAACCGTCACACGTTCGGGACGAATGCTGCCGGCAAAGTCACGGACATCGAACTGGCTGAAGTCATGGGGCACACGGACACCCGGACGACCAGACGGTATGTGCATCTCAACCATGACCGTCTCCGGGACATTCAGCGCCGGATTCAGGATCAGTCATGATGCCGGTCAGGTGCCGCAATTCCAGAACGGGCTTCGGCGCGCGACGGCGTTTGGGTTGCTCGGGCGATACCTGCCAGTCAGCTTCGAGTTGTTCAATGACGGTTCTGGGAATCTTCAGTGTCGTACCGAAGCAGCCGGCGGACGGGATGCGGAACGCTCTGGGAATGTGACCTGCATCAATGAGTCGTCGAACACGATCTGGGCTGACTCCCCAGCGTCTGGCGAGCTGGCCGACAGAGAATGATTCGAGAGTCTGGTTCTGCCCCTTGGCCATCATCTTCTTTCGTGTGCCTCTGAATCAGGTTGCCTCAGAACAGACGACGTTCGACCTGATTGCCGTAGACCGTCCATTGCGATCGTGGGATTTCGGCGCGGCCGTAGAGTTCGAGATACGGTCCGGGACTGACTCGCTCGATCAGCTCCCGGACCTGATATGGCTTGCGACTGTGGACCGAGCGGCGTTCCAGCACCCAGCTCCGGCAGGTGCGGTCGTGAAACGGCAGCGATCCGCGGACTCCCAGCAGCAGGAATTCGTGCGAGACTCGCCAGTAGTTACCCATGCCGAGCTGTGGCTTGATCCAGACCAGACAGGACTTGTAGTCAAATCCCCAGGCGTCAATGACATCGAACGCTTCACGCAGAAACGCATTCGTTGTCCAGAGATGCAGGTGGGCGACGTCGGCGGACAGCCGGCTCACCGGTTCGCTGCAGATCTCTTCCAGTGACAATGTGCGGTAGTGGTTTTCGGCTGCGGCGCGGGAAGCCACGTTGGAATAGCGCCACGGCGGATCCGCGTAGATGGTCGAATACTTCAGGCCGGCCTGAATCAGTGAGCCCAGATCCCGGGTGACGCCCGGCAGTTCGAGACCGCCGTCAGGCAGCATTTCAGAATCAGGAAATGGACAGGGATCGTCAGGCAT
This sequence comes from bacterium, assembly GCA_016124895.1. Taxonomy (GTDB): domain Bacteria; phylum Planctomycetota; class Planctomycetia; order Planctomycetales; family Planctomycetaceae; genus JAPOLP01. The sequence goes on along the minus strand of WGMU01000184.1, from coordinate 33,322 downwards.
CGAGCGTTCCGTTTATCAGCAGCGATGTGTCATCGGCTTAATGCGATGTTGATTCCTGCGATTCCGTCGTGGCGGCGTAGATCCAGAAATGCGCGCGGTCGAGGACCATCCGGACGACAGGCAGGTCATCGAGTCCGAAGCGGGTGGATTCCTGCCAGCGGTCGCCGTTGCGGAACAGTCGGACGACACCAACGGTGTGTCGCAGACCCGATCGCGTGCGTTTCTGCCAGATGCGGGCCTTGATCAGCCCCAGTCGAATCTCGTGAACGGGCTTTGACATGTGTGTTCTCTCTGTGTTCAGTGACGCGGTCGGATGACGGAAGGTGCAGCGATCACTGGTCACGCCGGCGTCTTTGCTGGCAGTTCGCTGCAGATCACAATTGCGGTGAGTCAATCCGTTTTTGCTGCGCCGGAGACTGACGTGGAACCGCAATCAGAAATGTTGCCGGGGAACACAATGTTCCCCGGCAACCCACCACACCTTCTTCAGACACTCAAGCCAGCCACTGCTGCTCAGTATTCTTCGGGCAGCAGAATGGTCGTGACCGACCGGTCCCCTTCGCTGATGACCTGAAACGCGGTTCCATTCCGTGAGTGGTAGACGGACAGCAGTTGCCCTCCGTCAACGAGTGCCGCGTTGTTCAAAACGCGATCGGTCTCACAGATGTCGCCCCAGTCGCCATCGAAATGGCGGGCGAGTGCTGTCAGCACATCATTGGTCGTCAGCCGGCTGGAGGCTCCTGGCGTAATCAGAAGCCTTCCCAGCGGGAACTTCGCTCTCAGCTTTTCTGGTGACATGAGTTGATCCTCCCTGAAAAGGCGCCGGCCGGGTTGCACCCGACCGACGACTGGTTGTTATTCCCTTAAGCGTCTGCCTCATCCCCGTTCTGTGGTTCTGGATGATCCTTGATCTTCCGGTCCATCTCCCAGAAACAGGCCATGATCACCAGAATCACGATGGACGGCAGGTCTAAACCCCGGTAGCTCTCGGTATTCTTCCAAGTGTCACCGTCCTGGTATGAGCGGGTAATGGTATATGTATACCAGGTATCTCCCTGCTCATTCCGGTTTAACCATACCGCAACCGTCACACGGCCGTGGCGAAACGTTTTGACTGGCTTATTCTTTTCCATAAGCAGTCCTTTCCTGTTGTTAAGGGCACGGCATCGTTCCTCAGTGCGTGCTCGTACCCGTTGTTGTCCCCGCAGTGTCGATCCCTGACAGTGCGAACAGGAGGCCGTCCGAAGACGGCCTCACAGAGGTGAATGATCAGCCCGGTTGACGATCGCGAAGCCGCCGTTTCTGCGCCCTCAGTTTCTTGAGGTACCGGTAGGCATCAATGATCGCCAGCAGCAGGTCGCGGAGTTCTTCGAACTCGAAGTACTCGGACAGGTAGAATTCACGCTGGCGGTAAGCCTTCCAGCGTCCCACCCTCACGACGACTCCGTCGCGTTTCCATTTCCCTGCCGGGTAAATGAAGGCGCCGGTGTTTCCGTGAATAAAGTCTGCCACAGGGGCCGGTGTTGGCCCCTTCTGGTAGGGCTGCTGGCACTTCGGGCAGAAGCGCTCATCCACTTTCGGTCGCGGACTTCTGATCCGCACCCACCAGTGACGACGATCCCTGCGTCTTCTGGTTTTCTTTCGCATAGCTGTTTCCTCAGCTATTCGGCCACTCCACGGTGGCCTACGTTCATAAAACTGTTGTCCCGCTGGTTTTTCCGTGCTCCTCGGGACAGGGGAGCGCAACAAAACAAAACTCCTGCACTGACTCAGAAATGGATTCAGGCTGGCGGCGGAGCCAGCAGATACAGCAGTTCGGGAATCGCCGTGACACGGATCGCCGCGTCGGACGGATGCGTGCCGCTGCGCAGTGTTTCTTCAATCCGCACGGCTTTCGGCAGCGTGGCGGTCAGGATCGTGACGCAGAACTGGCCGGCCTGGATCAGCCGCTGAAAGGCGGCGTGCTCACGGTGACTGGATACGTCACTGCGGGCAGTGGCGATGATGCGGTCCCAGCGGCCATGACCAGCGGTGTCGACGCGCAGGAATTCCAGACGCGGCCGACCGCTGGTGATCTCCATGCAGTAGGACAGCCTCCCTTCCGGCCGATACAGATCGGGAAAGTGCTGCTGAAAGTCAGCGGCTGTGAGGCGTTCGCGTGGCACGCTGCCCAGACAGCAGAATGCTGCCATCGCATAGTGGCGGATTTTGGAGATCTCACTGTGCGGCCGATCGGTCGCGGCCGGATAGAAGTAGTCGCGGTTGTGGAACAGTGGTGCGGTGCCGATCCGGCCGGATCGGCGCAGATGGTGGAGCTGCTGGCACCAGGTCGTCCGGCGGGTCGATTGCAGTGCGTCAAGACGCTCCAGAATCGGCAGCGTGGTCAGCCGGTAGCGATCCAGATGCTCCAGAATCGTCTGTCGGATGAAGCTCGAATGCGATTGTGCTGTGCTGATCATGACGGCCTCACCAGAGTTCATAGGGCAGGTTGCGTTCGAGGCAGTGCTCATGGAATCGTTCAAGCTGCTGTGGTTCACGGACGCCGGCTGATTCGATGAGGCGCGTCGTTTGGCCCTCGCTGGAGACGAGACACGCATCCGGGGTCTGGATACGGTCACTGCACCGGGCCAGAGATTCCCCACCGACCCACAGTGCGGCGTCCTGCGGCCGGCAGCGCGAATACAGGACGTAGACTTCTGACAGCAGCAGGTTCTGATTGATGTGGTCGAACCGCGGCAGACGACCGGACGTACTGCCGAAGAGATTCGCTGCCCGGCGTGACGCGAGATACACCTCGGTCGGCCTCGTCGCACAGTCGAACCGTGACCGGGCACACGCTGCGACCTGTTCACAGTCCGGGTCGCGATCACCGGGATGCCAGTCAATCAGCGGCCGTTCGACCTGGGGAAACGGAATGGAGTTGATTGTTGTGGAGACGAGCAGCCCGCCGTCGATCAGCCGGCGCAGTCTTCGGCGGACCACACGTCCTGAACCATCGGCTGACCACCAGAGCGTCGTGATCTGTGCGAGCGACAGCACGCGGACGCGGCTGGTCAGTGTTTCCACAATCGCGATGTCGCGTTGCGTCCACATGCTGTGTCTCACCTGCTTCGTGAGTCCGTCAGTGGCTGCGGGATGAGCTGAACGGTTCATGTGTCTGAGACTCCGGCAATGAGGGGCAGCAGGTCCGACACAACAAACATCTGGATCAGAAACCCTTCCGGCCAGGCGTGCTGCTGCAGGGAGTCGGTGATGGAGCCGGCTTTGGCGAGCGTCCCGGTCACCACGAACAGCCGGAACCGGCCCGCAGCCATGAGCTGCTGAATCGACGCCACATCGCTGCGGGAGCGCACGTCGGCCTGACACTTGCGGGCGACATGGTCGGGTCGGCCACCGAGATCCACGCGGATCAGTTCCAGCCGTGGTGGAGTGACGGAGTCGTCCAGACAGCACGGCTGCTCGGTCAGACCGGCCGGCAGGTCCGGGCACAGTTCCAGCAGTTCGCGGGTCGTCAGTCGCTGATGATGATGCTGGCCGCGCGTGGCACAGGACAGCACTCCATATTCCAGCGGCAGTGACTGTGGCCCGAGTGGACGAGTGCGGGATACCGGCAGTCCCAGTCGCTTCGCGGCTTCCGGTCCCAGTGTGAAATAAGTCCTGGGATGATAAAGCGGGAACCGGCGGAGGTGCTGGATATCGCACAGCCGGGACGTGACCTTCGTGACGGCGTTCGCCCGGCTGCCGTCAAAGAACAGACGGTGCAGGACTTCCGGTGTTGAGATCCGGTAGCGTGCGATGTGATCGAGGATCACGACGTCGCGTGCCGACAGGTCAACAGTACGGCTGGTTTCGGAAGGAGGCATGAGCAGTCACCACATCTGCCAGGGAAGGTTGCGCACGGCGCAGTCGTTGTGAAAGTCCCGCACACGGCGGGCGTCGTAACTGCCACCGAATTCGATCACAGCCACGGTGTGACCGGCGGCATCCACCAGAAACGCATCGGGCAGCTTCTGCCCGCGGCGCGTGTCGGCCATCAGGTCTTCACTGCGCCAGGCGTCGGCTCGTGCCGGGCAGTCGCTGCGGAAGTGCAGCCAGACCTGAGCCACGCCCAGATCATGAGTGGCCTGAGTCGGCTGCTTGAGTGAGGCTCGAGCCGTACCACCAACCAGCCGGGCAGCGCGCTCGGTGGCGATGAAGGCCGTGACGGTGCGCACAGCCTTGCGGACCCAGCGGTCCTGCAGTCGGTGCGCCACGTGACCGAAGTCCGGTGCGGGCTGAGACGGCTGCCAGACGGCGATCGGCGCTGTCAGCACCGGCAGCGTTCTGGCACGGACGGAGATTCGCTGCACGAGCCGCACCGCAACCAGCACGTTGAGCCGGCGGCGTGTGTTGGCCAGTTCCCCGTCCCACCACGCTGCCGCAATCTGCCGCAGGCTGAACAGCCTGACTTTCTGCGTCAGTGCCACGACGATTTCATAATCGCGGTCGGTGACCATGCGTGATTTCGGCATCGGTTCGTATCCTCCGGACTTGGTTCGCGGCAGATTCGTTGTTTCATCAGTCACCATCGGATTCGGTCAGCCGGCGTCGCTGCTTCGACTTCGACGACGACCGGTGTGTGCCGGCGAGCGGCTGTGACTCCAGAGCCGGCGGCAGCATGCGCGATTCATCGCGGGCGACGTTTTCAAAGATCACCACGGCACTGCTGCCGGGGTTGGCGGAATCGAGTTCCAGTGCTTTGCGTCGCAGCGATTCAGCCACAGCCGGCTGACCGTCGGCTTCATAGTGGCGGGCGGCTTCTTCCAGCCGGCCCTGCTGCTCGGCCCGGCCGAGTGCGTCCATCGTCTGCACGGTGCTGGTGAAGGCAGAAGCGATGATCGGCACGACACGTTCGGCCATCCGCTCCATGAACCATTGAATTCCTCTGGCCATCGTGTGCTCCCCTGCGAATCTGTCAGGCGTCGCCGGAACCAGAATCAACCGGCGTCAGTGGGGAGCAGTAGACACAGACGGGAACTCAACTGCCTGCCATTCTCTGCACAATCTGCGCGCAACTCAGAGTATTTGCGGAACCGAATTGGAACAGCCACCTCGCGAAGGCCTTTCGCGGGATCGTTGCTGTAGCTTGCCGAGCAGTCTGGCAGCCATCACTGAACCAGAGTCCCAGTCCATTGCATTGGATCACGCTTTTTTCAGCACAGCTACATCGACACCAGCATCTCTCGCGATCTTGCGGAATTGGGCGACAGCGTTGCGCTGCTCTTTGGTTTCACCACTGTCTGTGATGACGAGATCAATAACTTGCCCATCGATCGGAGCGAATATCTGAGACACATCTGGATGCTGTAATTTGCTGCTGTCAAACAGCAGGACGCGTATCCAAGCACGATCGATGAACGACGATTTGAGACGGCTTTCCTCAAGCGAATCGCAGCCCACTGCCGGCTGTCCAATTTCGTCTTCACGATATCCAGTGGATCCAATCAGTGCGACGTCACCAGTTAACCTCCAGGCATCCAAACAGATTTGTGCAGCCATTCCGCATATGCTGCCTCGCTCGATTCGGACATCGCCACCGATGATGCGAATTCCGATATGACGACGAAAACGCGACCTCTGAACAATATCTGCGATTTGAGGCGAGTTCGTCACAATGCTGGGCGTGAGGAATCGACCTGAGTCAGCCAGTTTCAATGGCATGGCGTTCAGTTCAAGAAGCTGCTCAATCGCTGCACGCGTCGTAGTTCCAGCGTCTACGAGCAATGTCACCGTCGACTTCTGACGAAGCCGGTGCAACTTGCGAGACAATTCATCTCTGGGTTGCCAGCGATCGAGGGAGATATGCCCGGCAGTCGGTACGCCAAATAGGACATGCCATACGAGTCGTCCGAGTTGATGCTTAGCTTCAGGACGCTCCTTGCTTCGGCGATCCAGGACGGTCTGTTCAAGCGAAACAAGCTTCGCGTGTTTCGAATCGAATTCAAGCTGCATCCCCCAGGGTGGATCGTCGGCCATCAGCTTCAGCATGCGGTGAACAGCTCGGGAATTGACGTCGTCGGTATCGGCTCGTTCGTTTAGAGATGACACAAGTGAGTCAAGAGATTGCTCTAGATCTGGTGTTTGCTTCAGGTGCTCCCAAAGAGCGTTGATTCGAGCTTTCGTCTTTTGCTGCCGAGCCATCAAAAAAACTCCACGCAAGAAACAGGCCGCAGTTTTGTGCAGAACATCTGATATTTGTGTCTCAGGTGAGACTCATATCACAGTTGTATGCACATTCGTTGGAAGGAACGGAAACTTTGTTGCTGTATGCAGGAAGTATCTTCTAATCGACGTCAAACAGTCTTGCCTGCATTGCTAACAGTTGCAAGTATTCTTCGCAGGACGTGAGGGTTGACCACGGATGTCGCAGCCATGAAACGCATGAGGAGTCAACCAATGAAGAGAACTTTGATGGGCAAGACTGTAATCGTTGTCGGACTTGCTGGTTTCAAAAAAGCCGATGAGCCACTGATCCAAGAAGCTCTACGACGGGTCGGATACGACTGCAGGATTGAGACCACGTTTCTGCCGTCGAAGCAGAAATACGACGCCCGAATTATCGAGCATTCCGCCGTCGTGCATCCGAACGGCTCTCCACTTGACGAGGTTGCATCCATCGGAGCGGGATGGGAAACGGACCTGCAATCTCTGATTGGGGCGTTCCGTCGCGTTGTCGAACGTCTGTCATAGGTTGCGACGGTCGAAATATCGTCGGCTGTTTCGCACACTTTTCAGTTCTCTCATCGCCCTGGTCACTGGCGTTGGCAATTCAGTCGCCGCCGTGCCGCCTGCGACGCGGTCGTGGCGGGGCTGTCTGCTGCCGATCCTGCATCCATGAGTCGAGAATGCTGCCGCTGTCGGGTGCTGTTTCGTCTGTGCCACCGATGACTTCGGTAGATGTGACCGGGCCGCTCGGGCGTGGTGGGGGTGCCGGGACGGCAGTCCGGGTTCCGGGAAGAAAGGCTCCAGCGGTGACTCCCGGCCAGGCGAAGTTCCGCCGCCGGTCAAACTCGTCCCGCGTGATGTGGTAGTTCGATTCCACCACGACACTCATCCCGCCGTACTGCGCGTATCCGGCGCCGCGTGACAGTTTCACAATACTCAGGTACGGGCTGTCGCTCGCCAGCAGGACGTCGTTGACGGTGAGGCGATCATCAATGAACTGCGACCACTGCGTGGTGGGCAGTGGCCCCCGCTGCGTCTGTGTGATGGACTTGCCTTCCAGCATGTCGACGGTTTTGCCACTGGACTGCACCAGCCGCTGACGGTCCTCAAGTGCCGAGACTGCAAACCACTGGCGGTAGCGGCAGTTGGCCTCGATCGTCGGAATCAGGTCGGCCCGGGCGGTCCTGAGATCCTGCATCGACTGGTTGGCGATGATGACGCCCACACCCATGCTGCGGGCAAGCTGCAGCATGTATTCGATGTTCTGCGCCACCATGCGCTGGAACTCGTCAATCACCAGATAGACCTGATGCCTGCGTTCTGTCTGCGTGGAAGCGGCCAGCAGCGAATAGGCGACGAGCCGGGCAATCTCCGGCGATGATCCCGGTCCCAGTGTGGACGACAGGTGAAAGTAGAGCACCTGCGGACGCACGAAGACGTCACGGAAATCAATGGCCGCATCGACGACGTCTCGGGAGTGCGTTGCGCCGGTGACATTCAGCGCGTCAAACGAACCCAGCCGGTCGAGCACAGTCTGCACATGCACGCCCGCCTTGCGGATCTCGGGATGCAGTTCCCGGCGGTCAGCGGAGATCGCAATTTCTCCGATACGCCGGGCGAGGTCGCGGAAGGTCTGCGTGTCCGGAAACTTCCTGATGGTATGGGACAGCACGGCCGAATTCGCCGAGCTGTAGTAACCTTCGCCGTAGTCGCTGCCGTAGGTCAGACCCAGAGCGCCGCACAGAATGTCTGTCCGCACGTAATGGTCCATCGACTGAAACCAGGACTGTGTCAGCGGATTGAACGCGAACGTGCTGCGTCCGGCCTGATTGCTGAAGTACCGGACGGGCATCGGCTGGCCGGTCCGATGGGCACGCTCCTGAGCCGCCAGGGAGGCGGTGGCCAGCAGTTCCAGCGAGTCGGCCTTGAGATCAACGATGATCACGCTGCACTCAGGACCGCCGATGATCTGTTCCAGCCAGGGATTCAGTCCCATCGAGGTTTTGCCGGAACCGCTGTCACCCAGGAAATGGGCGTGTTCGCGGAACACGTCGCGCAGGATCAGCAGCGGGCTGCCGTCTGACAGGATCCGGCCCATATACAGACTGTCGCGTTCAATCCGGTGGATCGAACAGCGCATCTGTTCGATGAGCGGCTTCCAGTGCTCGGCGGTGATCTGCTGTGTCCGATAGCGGCAGGCTTCCCGCAACGGGCCGTAAGCGAGCAGCAGCGGAAACAGCAGCACAATGATCGTGGGTGAGGCCAGCAGCAGTATGTATCCCAGGAGCCAGACCACGACGGACAGGATCGACAACTGAAATCCGTCGCCGGGAATCACAAGATCCAGCAGGTAAGTGGCAAGACCGAAGAACGGTACGGGACTGAATTCCTGAAACCCCGGAAGCCATTCCACAGGCCAGCGGGCCAGCGTGATGGACATCATGCAGATGGCCGCACCGGTCAGCCGGAAGCGGTCGCGGTAGCCACCCGCTGTGCTGAAGTAAACACCCGGAATACGGCGGTCTCTGCGGTTGTAGGCCAGCCACGAGACGAGCATCTCGCGCGCAGCATCGATCGTCTGACGCCGATTCCTCGTCAGCGGCCAGAGAAGCTGCAGCATCACAAGCGTCGCCGTCAGAGACCACAACGCTGCACTGCGGGTCAGAACCGCTGCCGCGATGACAGTCGTGGCGATCAGCAGCCGGATGGTCACGTACTCTTTCCATTGCTGCCGCAATCGGACGGCAATGTCGCGGGACACCGGGGACGTGAGGCACAGATCGATCCAGTGCTCCGCAAACCGCCACGTGAGCCGGATGAGCAGAGCGGCCGTTATCAGAAGCTGCAGCTCGAACGGAACCGGAAGCACCATGATCACAATGGAGGCCGAGAACAGCAGATACAGTTGCCGCCACGGGCGGATCGTCTCTGGCCGTCCTCTGAGCACAGCCACCACATAGCGGCAGAAGAAATACAGCATCCATACGGCGAACCACGCCATCAGCGGGACATCCCAGCGGTGGTTCACCAGCCAGCGCAGCGTTGTTGCGGCCAGCAGCAGGCTGCTGGTGACAGTCAGCCAGATCACCACGTTCCAGGCTGCGGCGACATCCAGCTTCTCCGGACGTGGTGCGCACGAAGAAGCCAGTCTTGCGGGACGCGACTCCAGCCGGTCGACCTGGAGGGGATTCCCTGTTTCCTGACGGTAGATGTCTCGTGCCATCGTTGAGTTCCGTTGCTGCAGGGAATGCGGTCAGCGCCAGCGGGACAGAGCCCGGCGGACTCTGGCCACGGACGGCGGGCGGTCCTGGGGAAACGGCGACAGGCAGTCGGCAGCCACACGCCACACGGTTTTGGGCAGCCCCGCCATCAGCAGAGCGTCCTGATCACCGCCCGGTGGCGGCAGCGAGCCGGTGGCGGCTTCCAGCAGCAGCCTTGCCCAGCTGTAGATGTCCACCCGGAAGTCGGCGGGACCACTGGCGAGTTCCGGCGCGCGGTAGGGACCATCCGGCCACGATGTCGAAACGCTGTGCTGTGAATCCAGCAGCCGGGCGAGTTCAAAATCCGTGAGCAGCACACGGTCATCCGCCTGAGCCAGCAGCACGCGCCGTGGAGCCAGTTCGCGAAACACGATGCCGGCGCGGTGCAGGGCCTCCAGACTGTCCAGGACTCCCTTCATCACATGGGCGAGTTCGGGACGAGCGAGTGGTCCGGACTGCAGACGTGCCTGCAGCGTCGTGCCTTCGATCAGCCGGTCCACCACCCACCACGATTGACGGTCTGCGGCGGGGAACGTGTTCAGCGTTTCGGCGAAGTGCGGATCACCGCGCAGCTTTTCGGACACGGCCGCGTGTCGGCACAGGTAGTGCTCGATCCGCTCCCGTTCGCGAGTCACTGGATTCTGCAGGTCGTATTCCTTGCCGCGTCCCGGCCGGTCAGCAATGAAACGGTGCTGCAGACGGCAGATGCGGTACTGCAGTCCGTTGGCTTCCGTGATCCAGCCACTGAGCTGGGATGTGACTTCCCATTCGCCGCAGTACTCCGGCTGATCGGCTGCCGTGCTGTCATCCTCTGGCAACAGTTCCTCCAGTGATGCCACGCGCAGCGCCTTTGCCAGATCGCGTGCCGTGCGAATCCGGATGGGATGTCCGGCAAAGGCCCGGATCACCGTATTGCGGGACACAGTGCCATCGAGCCGGTCGGCAAATTCGGTGCGGGACATCGTCAGCCGCCGGAGTGCGTGTTCTACTCGGCCCGGATCAAGCTGGATGAGTGACTGTCCGGAATGCGATGCTGGTCTGGTCATCAGATGCCTTTCTTCAACAGAGTCCGAGCCATTCTGCCCGTTCCGTCGGCGGCACCCACCCCGCCAGATCGCCGCACGGACTGCGATAGATGCAGCCGTCCGGTCCTTGCGTGAGGAACGGCTCGCCGGGAAGTCCATTGCTGGACTCAACAGCTTCGTCATCTGTGCAGCGTCGCGGCTGACCCCACGGACAGTTGCGGCACAGGCTCCGGTGCGCAGGACCGTCCGGTGGCACGGGACTGGTGCGTGCTGCCGTGATCACGGCGCGGGCACGGTCGAGGGCCTCAGTCAACGGCTGCCGGTCATCGCGGTGATGCGGAATGGCGATCCCGTCATAGCCATCGCCGAACAGCACCACCGAGTAGGGCACTTCGGCCAGTTCGCAGGCTTCTACAAGATGGCAGTAGGCCGTCATGCGGATGAAATGCTGCTCGTGCAGTTCTGCCGGACCCGACCGTTTGCGGAACACCGGAATCCTCTGGGAGCCCCGATGCAGCACACGCCACGGTCGTCCCTGCAGGCACAGTTCTGGATCACGATGCGCGTCTTCGTATTCGACCGCGACCATTCCAGCGTTGAGCAGCGACCACCAGTGGACACGGACCTGCTCAGTCAGCGGCAGGGACGGCTCGTCAGCGCGCGCCGCCCGAGCCTGGCAGAGCTGTTCCTCCAGGCTCCGGACCAGACGCCACTGCCCGGCATACCACCGCAGCGGAATCACATACGCGGCGGCGATGGCGGCGGCCGGGCGCCAGTCCGCGAACGCCGCAAACACCAGCAGACCGAATGCACCTGCAACCGTACCCGCCATGAAGTTCTGCATCTGCGTGCCAATCTGCCGGAGCGTGACTTCCAGGTCGATCGTGTCGAAGTCCGGCAGGTAGTCGAGCCGCGGCAGACCATCGAACTCCTGACCGGTGTCATCACGGTGTTCGCGATAACAGAGCAGACCGGCACGCGGGCAGAACAGGAACTCCGTGAGTTCATGCACGCCGAGCCACGGCGGTTCGTGCTGCTGCGTGCCGCTGTCCGGTGTCAGTCCCGTTCGAGGATTCGTTGCCGCATCATTCATCCCCACGCCTCCTGTCCGTTGAGGACCACGGCGGGAATGACTTCAGACAATCGGCAAGCCAGTCAATCACCCCGGTCATCACTGCAGACCTGTCGACGACGTGAGAGGATTGGGTGATGCAGAGCTGCACGGCATCCAGACTGTCGAGCCATGCGGCGGGGGTGGGAAAGCGGTCGTCAGGTTTGAGCGCCAGTGCCTGGCACAAATGCGCGTCGATCGCTTTCCAGATGAGACCAGGGATCCGGCGACGGTCGATGGCGAGTTGACTCGCTGGCTTCCACTGCTGACGGGCAGTGTCTGCATCCGCAAATTGCAGCACGCGGCCGCCGACTCCTCCATAGGGGATCTGTCCGGTGAGCAGCTCGAACAGAATGACCCCGGTTGAAAACTGGTCACTGCGGAAGTCGCGATGTTCCAGGCCAGCCGCTGGCTGTGCCTCCGGTGCTGCATAGGCTGGCACGCAGCCATCGGTCGGATGAGACCGGGCGGCGGCTTCGATCATCCAGGTGCTGCCGAAATCAATCAGCACCAGACGTGTCGGGCGTCTGGCCAGAATCAGGTTGTCCGGACGCAGATCGCCATGCACGATCTGCTGGTGGCGGTACAACTGGGCCAGCGCATGCGCCAGACCACGGACCAGCCGCACGGACTCCGTGGGACTGGATGCGGGATGCTTCCCGGCACGTACCGCGTCGAGGTACTCGCGCAGTGTTGCCCCGTGAATCCAGGTGACCACCAGGACGATCCACTCGCCTTCGCGCCGGCATTCCAGAATAACCGGCAGATGACTGCTGGTGGCCGACACGCGCCGCAGGATTTCGATGTGCTGCCACGATGCCTGCGAGACCGGCAGCAGATACAGTGACCGCAGCCCGCCACGTCGACCGGCAAAACGGTCGAAGACTTTGAGTTGCCGTCGCGGACCATCTGCCAGGATTTCCAGCACCGGCCATGTCCGTCCCGCAGCCCGGAATTCATCGATCACGGGATACGTCCGGCCGTCGACCCGCACAGTGCGGTGACCCTGCTGTTCAGGTTGTCGATGCGGACGGGTCATGGAAGAGTTCCAGTCAGCAGATGCCAGACGGCCATGAAGTGTGAACCAGGGTGTCGGCTGACACGCAGACGTCACACCTGCGTCAGAGATCGCTGTTAAGTCGTTTGACAGTCTCAGATGTTGCGGCACGCAGCGCGGCACCTGATGGTGTCAGCGTGAGTGCCGGCCTGCGTGCCGCGCAGGCCGGCGGTTTCAGGGAGCCAGCAGGCCGTTGGCGACGAGCAGTTCGCCGAACTCGTTCAGTAGAGACTGGCCCCGGCGGATGGATGGCAGCGCGGGGCTGAACGAGACATCCCCGCCGATGTACTGCGGAAAGATGCCGTCCGGCCGGTCGTTGTAAGGACCGCCAGCCAGCCACAGAAATGCCTGCTGTCCGGTGGAACTGCTCTCCAGCGCACCACTGGCCCGGATGCCGGCATACGACAGTGGGACCGGCTTCGCAGCTTCGGCCCATGCGGTGCCATTCAACTGTTTGTGTCCGCTGGACAGAAACGGCACCAGCAGACGGCGCATCTCCGGCAGGGCCGCTTCGTACTCGCGCTGCTGCTTCTGCTGTTCGGCCAGCAGTTCAGCGTCCCGCTGCTTCTGCTCGGCCTCCCGCTTCCGGGCTGCGGTCTGTTCCCGTGAGAGCTGCCCCTGAATGGCGTGTTCCTGTTCGGCGGCGTCGGCCTGCAGAGATCCGAGTAACTGCTCACCGACGATCCGGACATCCCGCAGCTTTCTCAGTGAATCAGCTACAGCGTCCTCGACGGCCTGATCCGTCTGCTCCTGTTCGCTGGCGACGCGGGTCACGAGAGTTTCATTGTGCCGCGCGGCTTTCGCCAGGCGGTGTTCCGCGACCAGATCTTGCAGACTGCGGGCACGCTTCGGTTCCGGAGCCGCGAAGCGCCGCGTGAATGCCTGCAGAGATTCCAGCTTCGATTTCAAATCGTCGTGCCGCTGCTGAATGGTGGCAGCCAGTTCGCTGACCTCGGTCAATGTCGTATCCGGAATGTCGATGCCTTGTTTGTCTGCAGTCAGGATGTCATCAACCGGGGTCATCAGCGTCGTGAGCCGCTGACTCCAGTTGTCGGTTCTGTCCGTCGTCACCTCTGAGAAGTGATAGTCGAGCAGTGTCAGCTCTTCAGTCGAAAAGGACTCGGCATCGGGTTCCGTCCGATTCCTGGTACGCTCCAGCAGTGCGTTGTATGTCTGCAGATCACGCCGGTAGTCTCCGATGGTCTGTCGGGCCTCCTCGACCAGACTCTTCACCTGCAGAGCACGAGCGTGAGAGATGGCGATCGTCGCGCGGTGGTCACTCGCACTCTGCTTGAGCAGATGCAGTTGGTCGCGCGCGGAGGCGAGCTGGTCTTCGATCGACCCGAGTCGTTCGGTCAACGTTGACAGTAACGCATTCACCGATTCCTCAGCCTTTCTGTTCGACTGCTGTGTCGACTTGATCTGATCAGACAGCTCACCCGTCCTGACAATGATTCCGTCCGTGCGGCCGGTTTGCTTCCTGATCTCACACTCGATAGCCCAGACCGCAAGAATGACCGCAACAAGCACGGCGAAGTGGGCGATCGCAGCGTTCCGGCCGGAAGTCCCCGGAGGGCGCTCCGATCGTTTGTCTTTTCTCTGTCTCGGCAGCATCGGTGCCGGATCCTCGTCAGCGTTCTGTTCTGTCACGATGGTCTCCCGGTGAATGTGTCAGGGAACGGAACCTGACAACACGGCCTGTTCCGCACTGCCGGTTGTCACGGCCCGAAGGGCTCTGTCGGGTTCATCGCTGGCGTTTGACACGACTTTCATTCCATCGAGGCGATTCACCGCCGGAGCGTTCAGCGGAGGCGGAAGCGGCCAGCACCTGGCCCCAGCCAGGTCAGGCCGGGGCCGAGCGGCCCAGCGAGGCCGGCGGTCGTGCAGACCGCACCGCACCGCTGACCCGTGGTCAGCGTGCGGGAGCCCGTGCAGGGCGGCGAGCATTCAGGCGAGCCACACCGCCGCAGGCGGACAGGGAGGCTCCGGCACTGCCGGAACAGTTCAGGAGTGGTCTGCCGCAGGTGTTCCGCGACGCGGAAACCGCAGGCATAGGTGGGGACGAGCGGCCGGGATGTTCCCGGTGCGAACGCACCAGGAAAACCGGCGGCGAGTTGGAGTCCGTTCCGGAATCTCACGCAGGCGGGTGAATTCCTGGCGGACGACCCGATGTGTCTGATCGCCCGGCGGGCGATTCCGAGTTCGGGCGGCGGCGAAGCCGCCCAGGGGTGGAGGGGAGCGGCGGGGCAGAGAAACGGCCCGGCGCAGCCGGTCGACGTCAGGCCGCTCACGCATGGCATGGATCAGACTGCAGCACAGATTTCTGACAGGATGACTCGGGGATGATTCAGAACAGACGGATGCCGTTGGCGATGCGGTGCCGGACTTCGTCCAGAGTTTCCTGCAGTGCCTGTTCCAGATCGTGATAGTTGTGCGTCCCCGTCCCCTGCGCGGTTGCTGTGATCTGCCAGCCGGACCCGGTGACGAATGTCTGACGCAGAATGCGCGAAGCCGGTCGGTGCTTTCGCTGCCGACGACGCACAGCATCAGCGGCAGCCTCAGTGGTGAGCCGGCCAGTGGCTGCCTGTTGTGCCAGTCGCCGGACACTGGCTTCCGACCCGACGCGGGACAGCTCATAGGCTGTCCGTGCGGGAATTTCTCCGGCAGCCACCTGCTGCTGTATGTCTGCCGGCAGCTTCAGCAGCGCCAGCGTCCGGGTGATGCGTGATGGCGGCACCTGCAGAGCGGCTGCGAGTTGTTTTCCAGTCCAGCCGTTGACTTCAATCAGCCGCGCAAACGCACGGGCTTCCTCCAGCGGCTGCAGGTCTTCCCGCAGGCAGTTCTCAATCAACTGCTGTTCGAGAATCTCTGTTGCCGTGAGTTCCCCGTCGGTGAAGACACAGTCGATCTCAGTCAGGCCGGCCCGTTGAGCCGCCCGCCAGCGGCGTTCTCCGAACACAATCACCCAGCGTTCATGCGTCTCAGACCAGCGGACCCGGATCGGGCTGAACTGACCACGGCTGCGGATGCTTGTTGCCAGCCGGTTCAGCGCGTCCTCCGTGAATTCCTGACGTGGCTGATCGGGATCCGGAATGACTCGATCAATGGCGATGCGGCCGACATTGCGGACCAGCCGGCGCCCGGCATCGCGTGCCTGTGCCACTGGAACTGGCAATGCGACATTGGGTCTGGAACGAACACCGGTCGACTCGGCCATGTTGGCGGAAGCGGATCTCAGCAGGTCACGGGTCGTCGCCATCGCTCAGGCCACCGTCCGCTGCTGGTGAGTCGTACGGTGAACCCGCTGCAGGATCTCGCTGGCCAGCAGGTTCATGCTATGGGCTGCTTTTGACCGGGCACAGAACACGGCTACTGGCTGCCGCGACGCCAGGGCGACTTTGAATGCCGACGCTTCGGGAACCACGCAGTTCAGTACGGATTCCCCGTAAAGCTGTCTCAGCTTCTGTTCGTAAGCCTGATGAATCAACAGCCGGCGGTCGCAGCGCGTGACCACGTGCCCCAGCAGATTCAGATGCGGGTGCAGCAGCCGGGCACTCGACACCGCTTGGTGGACCGCACCCAGCCCCTGCGTTCCGAAGTCCTCCGGCGGCACAGGAATCAGCACATGATCAGACGCCAGCAGGGCATTCCACGTGCATTGATAGAGATTGGGCGGGCAGTCCAGCAGCACGATGTCAAAGTCAGCAATCGACTCCAGGAACTCACGCAGCGCGAACTGCAGCAGGCCGGATGTTTCCGGGCGGGGCGTATTGTAACGGGCCAGATGCAGACTGGCCGGAATCAGAGACACCATCGGGATCGGAGTCAGGATCGGCTGCAGCAGTGGTGCCGTCACCCGGTCTTGGTCATCAAACAGACCAGCCAGAGTGTCGCTGGCATCGAGTGACTCAACAAACGCCGGGCCGAGAAACCCCTGGCTGAGCGAGCCCTGCGGGTCGCAGTCGATCAGCAGCACGCTCAGTCCCATCCGGGCCAGAGCACCGGACAGGTGAAAACACAGCGAGCTTTTTCCACAGCCACCCTTCTGGTTGATCAGACAGATTCGCGTTGTCATCGGCCTCTCAGTTGTTCGGCTGCCCGATTGCCAGTGGCAATTCCGTGCAAGCCGGCGGGATCACTCACAGAACCCTCTCACGGATTCACCGCAACCGTCAATCAAAAATGTGGCCGTCTGACTCAGGCAGCCCCGTTGCCGAAAAAGGTTTCCCGATGGATTGACTCGTGATACGGATTCAGAAGGCAACATCGAATCTGAAAGACGAGTGAACCACCCGAAGAAAACTCAACCACGCAACACGCAGTCGACGGCCACCGGTGCCGGCCAGTTGACGCTGGCGGAACACAGCCTGTGTCCGCTCCATGCCGAACGCTCGCTGCAGCCGAATCTGGTGCATCACAGCGAGTTCTTTTACATGGATGCGGACCGACATCTGCGTCGAGGTCGAGCCCAAGTGACCTGCCCGCTGGGGTTGCTGGCCGGTGACGAGCTGTATCTGTGGGGACTGCTGGGACTCACGCTCGCACAACCGGACTCAGACGGTCAGCTTTATGCTACACCGCATTACTGCCTGCGGCAGCTCGGCCTGATTGATCAGAAATCGCGCCGCGGCGGACGTCAGTACCGGCAGTTCACTGACGCCATCCAGCGGCTGTCCACAGTGACCTATCAGAACGATGCGTTTTATGACCCGATCCGCCGGGAACACCGCCGGGTCAGTCTGCGGTTCTTCAGTTACAGTCTGCCGCTGGAACCACAGTCCAGCCGCGTCTGGCGGTTCGCGTGGGATCCGCTGTTCTTTGAACTCATCCAGCCGGCCGGCGGGTTCCTGCTGTTTGAACTGGACGTGTATCGTCAGCTCGATCCGGCCAGCCGCCGATTGTTCCTGCTGTTGTCCAAGCTGTTCTGGCGACGATCCAGCACGCCCCGGTTTGAGCTGCGGCATCTGGCGGTCGATGTACTGGGCTTTGCACCAGAACTCGCCGACCGAGACCTGCGGAAGAAGCTGCTTCGCTGTATCCGGCGACTGAAACAGATTGACGTCGTCGCATCGGCAGAAGATCTCTTCAGCACGAGCCGGAGTGGCTTGTCTAGGCTGCATCTGCAGCGGGGCAGCTACTTCCAGCGCAGACGACGCAGGACCGTTCGTCTGGCTGTGCAGGAATCAGCACTGTTTGAACCACTGACGTCACTGGGATTTGAGCTGCGGTCCGTCCGCTGGCTGGTGAAATCATTTCCGGTATCTGTGTTGCGGGAATGGGCCGACATTGCACTCGCGGCACGCGAACACAAAGGGGAACGATTCTTCCGGAAGAGTCTGCAGGCGTGGTTCGTCGACAACGTGAGGCACGCGGCAGCCGGCACACGCACGCCGCCTGACTGGTGGCACGAACTGCAGACGCAGGAACAGAACAGCCACCGCTGCAGCAATTCCAGGCGACCGGAACGGGCTATCGATCCGACTGTGCTCGTGCAGTCACCCGACACGCTGCATGAGATTGTGAAGGATCATCTCGCTGCCGCGCGCCGATGCTGATTCGTGATGCCGCTCTAAAGCTGACTGCCGCGTCTGTGATATCACCCGGTCCTGACGTTGGCCTTAGCACGCCAGTCAGGTCGTTCATTCGCCAGGGCTCAACCTGCATTTCTCAAAGCCTTGAGGCGTTGCTTACAGACATTCTTTTGATCAGTACTTTGAAGAGACGGTGCTGCAGCCCACCCTGACTCAACCGGAATCCTGAATCAGTGCAGTCGCTTACAGGTCTCGCGTAGCTGTGGATAACTCTCAGTCCGGGGACGCGACAGACACGTCTCCAACGGCAATCCGGGACGCGGCAGACACGCCACTTTCAGCGCGGTGCGACGCGACCGACACGCCCCTGATTCGTGTTATCCACAGCCCGTTGCCATTTCCGCCCCGTACGGTATGGAGTCGAAAGTTGTCGGGTCTCGGATAGACCGGCAACAGCCGTTTTGATCACGTCAACCGCGTCGTCCAGGAATCCGGTGCGAATTCACCGGTGAAAGGGCGACAGGCTGGCTTTGCTTCGACAGACATCCACACCCGGTAAACCTGACCTCACCAGTCAGGCTAAGGGGATGAAGTTAACCGCTCATCAGGTGGATGGCCCGTCGAGCTGGATGCACGGAGACGTGCTTGTCCAGTTCAACGGAGGCTTGTCGGCGTAATCCTGTTGCCGTGCTGCATTCGTATCGCAGTCACATTCCACAGCAGAGTAATCCCGGCATTCTATCCGATGGCAGATGCGGAACAGGGGCGATGCGGACAGACCTGACTCCGGGAAAATTCCCGAGTCAGGCCGTCATGTTTCAAAGCAGGTGAGGCGGCAGTTATCGAAATCGATCCTGCCGCGTAATCCTGCCCAGGGGGTTCGGGCCGACAGACCCGGCTGCTTTCCGCACTGCTCGATGACGATGTGCAATGACGCTGAGAGATCGAGAACACAGTGCGTGAGAGTGGCTGGCGAGTCGGTGCGTTCAACCTGGCTGGCGTGGGGAGTACTGAGCCGTGTGAGCGGCCAGTCCGGACCTGACCGGTCCGGGTATCCGGATAAGTCCCGGAGCGCAAATAGCTCAACCATGAAAGGCCCGTAAGGGCTTGCCAGTGAGTGTTGCGGGAGACGGTGCCGAACCGTGAACGATGGTCGTTGATGGGTAACCGGGTGCTTCTACGTTCGACCCGGAGAAATCATCGGTGAGTGGCTCGCTGCCATTCCTGATGGAAACTGTGCCGTTTCGGAAGAGACGGACATACGACTACGGTCCCGCCGGGTAACGCCGGCTAGCGACGTGACCCGCAATGCGAAGGACATGACTAACGCAGGAACTTCTGCGGCTTCCGGAGTGGTTTCCGGTGCGCGGGGTGGTCACCCGCGTGATTCAAACGCCGTAGAAGGGGAGTGTGGCCTGAGTAGAAGCCGGCCGGAAGGCCGGGCGATGCTGCGGCAAGGCAGTCGCAGCTCGTTCGTGTGTGACAGGTGGTGCTGCGCACGTCAAACGACGACGAAAGGGCTGACGGGCATTTTGCACGAGTGCAATCTGTCGAAGCGATGCGTCGGTGCCGGCCGTGAGCCGGCGCCGATTTTCGGGAGGAACGCAAGCGGCTGCGCGAGAGAGACTTGGGAGAGTCTTTCTTTCGTGGCGGCGGACTGACGGCGGACACTCGACGTGCGCGTTGGCTCACGCCGAGTGCCGTCAGAGGTTTCTGGGTGACGGGCAGTATGGATTGGCGGGGAACAACTCTTGAATGTAGTTCTCCCGCCGAATTCGCAGACTGCTGTCCCTGAGCGTTCCGGCTTTTCGAGAGGTCTGAGCCATTGATCAGACCTCTCACTTTGAGTGCGTCGAGGAGCATGCAGTACCGCTCGGAAGCGACATCGGTGGAAGGCTTCGTCCAGCAGATCGCCTGCTGTTACCTGAGAGACGGCTACTGGTTCTACGTGACCGGCCGAATTCCTGACCGCAAGACTCCAGAAGACGTCGACCGCAAGCTCATCGAGAAGTACGGCATCGCCGTCTCAGAATCGACCCGCGCAAGACGCAAGAAACTCGGCCAGGCCAACCTGCAGTACATCCGCTATCAGCGATTCTTCGTCATCCTCGCGACGCACGGTACGCACCGGCTCTTCGATGACGAAGTCGAGTCCATCCGGGACATCCGCCGAATCCCGCTGCAGTTCGAGGGGTATTCCATCAGCTACCGCCGAGGCGGCCGAACACGGTCCGGCCAGCCCGACGACAAATGGCACGCCCACGTGGCCATCGAACGCCGCCACTACCTGGAACTCAAAGCCCACCTGCTGGAACTTGCACGACATCGGTCAGCCGACAACCTCGCCCTGCAGTTCTACCGCGTCCCCTTCGAGCCCTACGCCCCCGTCCGCCGCCAGCTCCTCAACCTGCATCGGGCAGTCAATCGAACACGAAAACGCTCTGGATTCTCAACGATACCGATTGAAGCCATCCCGCTGAGACGCAGAATCTTGAAACCGTTCTCCTGATCACGACTGATTGCGGAGTCAATGATTGGCTCCGCCGAAGGCCAATCCTCCACGGACAGGACAACGAACAATTCCCCAAACTGACTGGTCCGTAACCAGCGCCCACCAATTCTAGGGAAGTTCATGCAGGCATTTCTGCAGCAACTGGGGATCAGTTTCTGAATGGCTTTCGCGACAGGTATTGCAGTCGCATCGCTGTCAATCGGGGCATGGTTCTGGCTTGTCCCGAAGATCTCGTCGGCAAGTGAGTTCAGAACCTGAACACTCCGGATTGACCGGTTTCGCATTCAAGGGATAATTCGTTTTGTGCCGATATGAGGAAGTGACGTAGTGATTCTCTGATGGCGTGACTGTGTTTGGAGCGCGGTAGAGACCTCATGTTTCAGTCCCTGGCCAGCATTCTGACGGTGTCGGTGATGCTGCTGCATTCGATTCTCGGATGCTGCTCGCATCACGCTCATGCCTGTGAGCATGGGCATGCAGTCGAGAATTGCGCGGCCTGGCACGACGGCAACGAGGGCGAAATCGCCTGTCATGGCCATCAACGGCATCATGGTGATGAACCTGACCATGGCTTGGCTGCCCATGATGACGGGCATGGCGACCACGAGTCGCATGAGTGTCCGCATGGCCCCTGCGGTCACGAATGTCAGGGTGGGAATTGCACGTACACGCAGTCTCCCAAGGTCAAGACGCCTGCTCTGGCTGACGGACGTCTGTGGTTTCCGCTGTCGATGGTTGAGCAGTTTGTTTCTGCTCTGAATGGATCACTGCTTCCCGGTCAGTCTGAGACCGGCCCGCCTGATGCGCTCGCGACGTGCTGCTGCCGTCCGATGACGCAGGTCTGGCGGCTGTAAGAGTCGAGAGTCCAGTGTTGAGGGTTCAGAGACGGCTGACGCTGCGCGTTGGCTGCCTGCTCCGATGACTGGACCGCCGAGCCCGCTCGCTCAAATCCCTTGAGTCCTTCCCCGTTCGCTGCTGCGCGGTCGTGATGGCTGCGCTGTGCTGCGGCTTCGCTGGACTCTGGTCTCTCGACTCTGGACTGAACCATGAAACTGCACATTCTCCGAATTCCGCCGAAGGTCATCGGCTGGACGGTCGCGATCGTGACCGCCATCACTGGCTTCGTACTTCGAGATACATGGATTCCTGCGACCGAAGCGTGGGTCAAAGGCACGATTGCCGGTCAGCGAGCGTCCGCATCGCACGACGAACACGCGGCTGAGGCAGCGGGCGGTCATGACCACGGCAGCCATGGGCACGAGCATAACGAGGCGGAATCGCTCGAACTTTCCGAAAAGGCTCTGCGAAATCTCGGGTTGACGCCGGAGTTCGTCCAGCCGGTCGAACTCACGACGTATCGCCGCTGCATTACCGTGCCGGCTGTCGTGGCCGAGCGTCCGGGACGGACACGGCTGCAGGTGGCCACACCGATGACCGGTGTGGTCATGCATGTGCATGCTGTCGAGGGCGAGGCCGTCGAGCCGGGTTCGCTGCTGTTTCAGATTCGTCTGACACATGAAGACCTGGTACTCGCGCAGACTCAGTTCCTGCAGACCATCGGAGAACTGGACGTCGAGCGTCGTGAGATCGCACGGCTGACGGACGTCACACAGAGTGGAGCCGTTCCACGGACCCGGCTGCTCGAACGCGAATACGCAAAGGACAAACTGGAAGCTCTGCTCAGTGCCCAGCGAGAGGCACTTCGGCTGCACGGGCTCTCGGAGGCTCAGGTCGATCAGATTGCGCGCGATCGCCGATTGCTGAGGGAGTTACAGGTCTTTGCCCCATCAACCGATGAGCACTCGAGCGACGAACTCAAACTGGTCGGACAGGTGATCCGTCCCGTGGGTTGGCAGGCGGCAGCACCGGGCGAAGCAAAGAATAAGGCGGCAGCACCTCTGGTGATCTCAGACCTGCACGTTCACAAGGGCCAGTCCGTTGCGGCTGGCGAAACGCTCTGCGTGCTGTCGGACTACAGCGACCTCTATATCGAGGGTCTGGCCTTTGAGCAGGACGCCCGCTCGATCGCCGCTGCTGCATCGCGCAAGTGGCCGGTCGCTGCGGTCATCGAACAACCCGGTAACACCAGCGAAACGATGGATGGTCTGCAGATCGTTCGACTGTCGAACGAAGTCGATGCTGACTCGCGGACGCTGAAGTTCTATGTGCGACTGCCCAACGAGATCGAGAGCCTGACCGACAACGTGGACGGCAATCGTTTCGTAGGCTGGCGTTACCGTCCCGGACAGCGACTGCAGTTGCGGATTCCCGTCGAGGAATGGCCGGATCAGATTGTTTTGCCGGTCGATGCCGTGACTAAAGAAGGCGCTGAGTTCTACGTCTTTCAGCAGAACGGCAGCCACTTTGACCGCGTGTCGGTGCATGTGAAGCACCGGGACCAGGTGTCTGTCGTGATTGCGAACGACGGAACGTTATTCCCCGACGATGTCGTAGCACTGCGTGGCGCGCATCAGATGCAGATGGCCCTCAAGAACAAGTCCGGCGGCGGAGTTGATCCTCACGCCGGACACAATCACTAGGAGGGCAAATCATGCTCAATGCGATTATTCGATTCGCTCTCAAGCAGCGGCTGCTGACCATCGCCGTCGCCGTGTTTCTACTCGGCTATGGAAGCTGGCAGGCACTGCAGATGGAGATCGACGTCTTTCCCGATCTGAACCGTCCGCGTGTCGTCGTGATGACCGAGGCACCAGGGCTGGCTCCGGAAGAAGTCGAAACGCTGATCACGTTTCCGATTGAAACGGCGATGAACGGTGCGAACGGCGTGCAGGCGGTACGCAGTTCGTCGGGCATTGGTATCTCGGTGATCTATGTCGAATTCGACTGGGGCACCGACATCTACACCGACCGCCAGATCGTGATGGAACGTCTGCAACTGGTGCAGGACCGGCTGCCTCCGGGCATCAAGCCGACGCTGGCGCCGATCTCGTCCATCATGGGCCAGATTCTGATGCTGGGCATGTGGAGCGAAGGCCAGCAGACCGAACCCGTCGAATTACGAACGCTCGGTGACTGGGTCGTTCGGCAGCGGCTGCTGACGATTCCCGGAGTGTCGCAGGTCTTCACGATCGGCGGCGGTCGCAAACAGTTTCAGGTCCTGGTCGATCCCGACGCGATGCTGCGATACGGCGTCACGCTGCATCAGGTCAAACAGGCGGTCGTCGAGAGCAACGAAAACGCGACCGGTGGTTACCTTGATGAGCAGGGGCCGAACGAGTTACTGGTCCGTGCCCTGGGGCGTGTTCAGACTGTCGAAGACCTGCAGAAAGTGGTCATCACGATGCGGGCCGGTCGCCCTGTGGCGCTGGCCCAGATTGCCAGTGTCCGTGAAGGTCCACAGGTAAAGCGTGGCGACAGTTCAGCGTTTGTGCGTGCGAGCGAAGGCTTCTCCGGCGGTCCTGCTGTCGTGCTGACCATCAACAAGCAACCCGGTGCGGACACGCGGGCGATAACAGACCGCATTCTGGAAGCGGTCGCGGACCTGCAGGATTCACTGCCGCAGGACATCCGCATTGTTCCGGTCTACTCGCAGAAGTCGTTCATCGATCGGGCGATCGACAATGTCATCGAAGCTCTCCGCGACGGCGGAATTCTGGTCGTCATCATTCTGTTCCTCTTTCTGATGAACTTCCGCACGACGTTTATCACGCTGACGGCGATCCCGCTCTCGCTGGTGATGACGTCGGTGGTGTTTGCCATCTTTGGCCTGTCGATCAACACAATGACGCTGGGCGGACTGGCCGTCGCGATCGGTGAACTGGTCGATGACGCGATTGTCGATGTCGAAAACATTTTCCGGCGTTTGAAGGAGAACCGGCACGCGGCCAATCCGAAGCATCCGCTGCTGGTTGTGTTTCAGGCCAGTACGGAGATCCGAAACTCGATCGTGTTCGGCACGATGATTGTGATTCTGGTGTTCGTGCCACTGTTCGCACTGAGCGGCATGGAAGGCCGGCTGTTTGCTCCGCTGGGCGTGGCCTACATCGTCTCGATTCTCTCATCGCTGCTGGTGTCGCTGACGGTCACTCCAGTCCTGTCGTACTGGTTGCTGGGCCAGTCGCGGCTGATGGACAAGGAACACGACGGCTTCTTCCTGCGGTTCCTGAAGTTCGTCGGCGACAAGATCATCCGCTTCAGCCTGAGCTTTCCACGGTTCAATCTGCTGGCGACGTGCGCTGCTGTAGCTCTGGCCAGCCTGTTCGTGGTGAACCTCGAACGGGACTTTCTGCCACCGTTCAATGAAGGATCGATGCAGCTCAACGTGGTGCTGCCACCAGGAACCTCGCTGGCGACATCCAACGAGATCAATCGGACCGTCGAACAGCGACTGCTGGAAATCGACGATATCGATTCGTTCGTGCGGCGGACGGGCCGCGCGGAACTCGACGAGCACGCCGAAGGCGTCAACATGAGCGAGTACATTCTGGAACTTGACCCGGAGTCTCCGCGTGGCCGCGAACAACAGCTCACGGAAATCCGTGAGGCAATGGCCGACATCCCCGGCATCGTCACCGCCGTCGAGCAGCCGATTGCTCATCTGATTTCACACATGCTGTCCGGCGTGAAGGCACAGATCGGTATCAAAATCTACGGCGACGATCTGGATGAGCTGCGCCGCAAGGCCAGCGCGATGGAAACGGCGATGAAAAACGTCGCGGGTGTGACCGACCTGCTTGTCGAACCGCAGGTGATCATTCCTCAGCTTCGCATCGAACTTGATCGCGACAGGTTGCTGCTCAACGGACTGACCGCCAACGACGTCAACGAGTTCATCGCGACTGCCATGAATGGGCAGGTTGTCTCTGAAGTGCTCATCGGGCAGCGGCAGTTCGATCTGCTCGTCCGGCTGGAAGAGAATTACCGGGAAAACATTGATGCCCTGCGACGACTGACGATCGATCTGCCGGACGGTGGCAGAATTCCGCTGGAAAGCGTCGCAAAGGTTTATGAGTCCGGAGGCCCCAACACGATCAACCGCGAAAACGTGCGTCGTCGAATCGTGCTGCAGTGCAATGTTTCCGAACGCGGTGTCGTGAATGTGGTTGAGGACATTCAGAAAGCAGTCGCGCCAGTCGTAGCATCTCTCGACGAAGGCTATTTCGTCGAGTACGGCGGCCAGTTTGAGAGTCAGCAGTCAGCAACGCGGATCATCGCCGTGCTGTTCGCCGTGTCGATGATCGGCGTGTTTCTGGTGCTGTTCACCATGTTTCGCTCGGTGAATCTGTCGCTGCAGGTCATGGCTGCGCTGCCGATGGCGTTTATTGGTTCGGTGATTGCTCTCGTCTGGACCGGACAGACGCTGACGGTGGCCGCGATGGTGGGTTTCATCTCGCTGGCCGGCATCGCTTCCCGCAACGGCATCCTGCTGCTGAACCACTATCTGCACCTCGTGAAGTACGAAGGCGAAGACTGGACGAAATCGATGATCGTCCGTGCCGGTCTCGAACGCCTGGCTCCGGTGCTGATGACCGCTCTGACCTCCGGCATCGGACTGGTCCCACTGGTTCTCGCCGCCGGCGAACCTGGCAAAGAGATTCTCTACCCGGTCGCAACCGTCATCCTCGGCGGACTGGTCAGTTCCACGCTGTTGGACTTCTTCGTTCATCCGGCTCTGTTCTGGCTGTTCGGCATGAAAGAGGCCGAACGCGTTGTCAGCGCTGACCGGTCGGACATTGCACTCGTGGAAGATCACTGCATGAGTCCAGAGACCAGCGTCGAAAGTCCAGAGCCGGCGTGTGTGTGACACTCGGCTCCGTTTCTCAACAGTCAACTCTCAACTTAACGTCTTCAACCCTTACGGAGATTGTCATGAAGAATCTGCTCACGACCTCAGTGGCCACGCTCGCGATGACTGCATTCGTCCTGTCTGGCTGCGCGGACTCGACGACCAGCGAGCCGGCATCATCCAGATCGTCAGTCGCGAGCGGTGATCATCACGAAGGCGATGGCCATGATCACAGCGAAGCCAGCCACGAGCACCCGAGCGAAGGCCCGCACGGCGGTGACCTGATCGAACTCGGCAACGAGGAATACCACGCCGAACTGGTTCACCCTTACCACCACGATGACAACGCCCATGCACACGCGGACCACAAGGACGGCGACGATCACAAGGGAGGCCACGAAGAGCACGGCGATCCCGACCATGAGGGAGTCACGATCTACATCCTGGATGGATCAGCGAAGGAGTCCGTCGCGATCGACGTCGCTGAGATCACTCTGAACCTCAGCCACGACGGGAAACCGGAACAGTTCAAGCTGACCGCTCTGCCGACTGAAACCGACCCGGAAGGCAAGTCATCCCGTTTCGCATCAGACGACAATGACCTGCTCGAACATTTCCACGAAGAAGAAATCGAGGGCACGCTGGTCCTGCAAATCAACGGCAAGTCGTACCGCGGCAAAGTCGCTCACAACCATGAAGATCACGGACATGATCATCACGAGCATTGAGTCCAGAGTTAAGCCGTTAAGAGTTGACGGGGCAGGAGTGACTCCTGCCTCCCAACTCACTCCAACTTGAGTCAAAACAGGCAGGAGCGGAAAACTGAGCCGAAGAAAACCGGCGGATCATCGTCGAGTCGCTGCCTGCTGTGTGGCCGTTTGGAGTCTCTTTGGAGTCACGTCGATACTCGATGTGTCAGGACACGGAAGTCGAGGCTGAAAATGAAACATTCTGCATGTTCGATGGCGTTGTTTGCTGCACTGATCAGTGGATGCGCGGCAACTCAGACTGCGGCGCGTCACACCGTCACATCACCCATTCAGCCGAAAACTGAGTCGGCCAGCCTCACGGCTTTAAGTCGCGAGGCATCAATGGCTTCCGGCGACGTTCATTGGAAGCCGCCAGCAGTGGCAGGCGACGCGGTCGTTCATGCGGTCGCCTCTGGTTCGTCGCCTGCGGTCCTGCAACTGGCGAGTGCCGAGACGTCTGCAGAGCCGAATCCGGTGCCACCAGCTCCTGCTCCGGCGGCCTCGATCGAGCATTCGGAAACGGAGTCTCCGGAAATGGTTCCAGACACACGACGCTCGGCATTGGGCTCTCCTTCGACTCTCGAAGCGTTCGAGCAGCTTGCACTGCAGAACAATCCGACGCTGCGGATGGCTGAAGCGGAGATTGAAAAAGAACGCGGCAACTGGACTCAGGTCGGTCTGTATCCCAACCCGACGGTCGGCTATCTGCGATCAGATGCCGCATCGTCCGGTGGTGGCCGCACCGATGGTGCCTTCGTCCAGCAGACGCTGATCACTGGCGGCAAGCTGCGGTTGAATCGCGAGATTGAGACGTTCGGCATCCAGGACACTGTCGCGCAACATGAAGCACAGGTGCAGCGAGTCCGTAATGATGTCCGGCTGAGGTACTACACGACACTGGCGGTTCAGGAGGAGCTGCGACTTGCCGAAGAACTGGTCGCCCTGGCACGCGATGGCGTGAAGACAGCTCAGCGACTGTATGACGCTGGTGAGGCACCACTGTCGGATGTGCTGCAGTCCGAAGTGCAGCTTCAGGTGTTTGAGTCAGCTCGCGATCGATCCGAGGAAACATATCGCCTGACGTGGCAGCATCTAGTGGATATGGCCGGAATCCCTGACCATCCGCCAGAGCAGCTCGCGGGAGAGTTTCCGAAGGACTTTCCCGAACTGGATCGCGATCAGTTGTGGCAGCGACTGGTCGAAACGAATGGTCTGCTGAAGTCCACTCAGGCCCAGGTCGGCGTGACGCGGAAGACGCTGGAGCGGCAGGAGGTCCAGCCGATACCGGACGTGACCGTGCAGGTCGTCGGAGAAGTCGATCACACCAACGGTTCATCAACAGTCAGTACCCTGCTGGCATTGCCGGTGCCCTTGTTCGATCGCAATCAGGGCCGGATTTACAATGCCTGGCACGACGCGGCTCGGGCCGAACAGGAAGTCGAACGAACTCGCCTCGTGCTCAAAGATCAGTTCGCTCTGACCTATCGCGATTACGAAACATCCCGCAACGAGGCACAGCGAATGGAGGACGAAATTCTGCCGCGTGCCAGGCAGAATCTGGAACTTGTCGCGACGGGGTATCAGCAGGGACAGTTTGATCTGCCTCGCGTGCTCGACGCCCGGCAGACGTTGTTCGAAATGAACATGACCTGGCTCAACGCCCGCAGTCAGGCGCAACAGGCACGGATGGAACTGGAAGGCCAGTTGCTGACCGGCGGTCTGAATCCGGCCACCATCGGCACAGCGATTCAGGGTGGAGCAGAAGGCGGTGACCGTCGACGCGGTGTCCTGCAGAA
The DNA here is from genome assembly GCA_016124895.1 of bacterium. Lineage (GTDB taxonomy): Bacteria > Planctomycetota > Planctomycetia > Planctomycetales > Planctomycetaceae > JAPOLP01. The sequence goes on along the minus strand of WGMU01000184.1, from coordinate 4,331 downwards.
TCTCCAGCAGCAGCAGGGAGCGCGTCTGAACCTCTTTAATCCCGGCACGACTCAGTAGCGATTGTCAGATCGGACGGAGATCGAGTGTCGACGGCCTTCGCTCTGGGCACACCGCAGATGGCCTCGGCGCAGACTGTATTGGTATGTTACATTCTTTGGACTTGAGGCTCGTTCCTGCTGCACGATTCAAGGTACCTATGACCGCTCGCGTGTTTGTCACTCTGCTGATGCTGGCACAGGTGATGGCCTGTCCGTTCCTTGATTGTGGGGAATGCAGAGGTGCGTGCGCGGTGGCCCAGTGTGCGGTTTCCGATGACGCCTGCGCTGACTGTTGCCGGTTGGAATCCGCTGTTTGCGAGCATGAGTCCGTCCCCTGTCGCGATTCGCAATGTCCTGACAATCCCGGACCGCTCGATTGCCTATGCGGTGGAGCGGTGCAGGCGGATTCGGTGGTATGTCCGGACCTGCTGGCCGGCGGTGAACTGCTGGCGTTGCTCGACATCGAACTGTCTAACGCACGACTGCTGGTTGTTGCCACCGAAGAATTCCGGATTGATGGCTGTCCGCATTTCCCGCCGCTGATATCGGGGACGTCGCTCTGCGCGCTGACGCAGACTTATCTGCTCTGAGAGCCCGCAGTTCGTTTCAGAGAGCTGCTTTGACCGCATTGCTTTGCGGGTCGATGCGCTGATCGCTCTCTGATTCGGATTCCAGTTGTTCTTTCTGCGCTTGGGTTCCGCCGCGCGCTGATGGCTCTCAATTGTGGACGTTCTGCTATGAGTACACACACTCTTCCTTCCGGCGCGGACGCTGCGCCGAATGGCGGTTCCCCGCCTGCGAAGTCAATACCTCGTCGATTTGCTGGCTGGCTGTTCGATTCGGTACCCACGGCGGTCGTCCTTGCGATACTGGCCACTCTGGGGTGGTGGGGACATCACTCCGGATGGGCAGTGCCGAAGTTCTCCGAGGTCACCGGCCACACGACGGCGCTGCCGGACGACTGGTGCGAAGAGCACGGCGTGCCGGAGTCGATGTGCGTCGAATGCAACCCGGATGAGTATCCGAAACGGGAACTGTATGGCTGGTGTAAAGTCCACGGGATTCACGAATGCCCGTTAGATCATCCGGATGTCGCTCAACTCAAGACCGTTCCGGAAATTGAGCAGCGCGATCTCGACCGGGCAGAACGGGCTTTGAAACTCCGGCCTCGCCCGGAAAACAACTTCGCCTGCCAGAATCCCGGCCGCCGCATTCAGTTTGCATCGCGCGATGCGGCCACGAAGGCCGGCGTCGATGTCGAGCCGGTGATGCGATCGGCGATCACCGAATCTGTCCTGGCAACGGGGGAAATCCGTTACGACGAGACCCGTGTCGCTCAGCTTGCCTCGAAGGCGGCTGGAACCGTCTGGCGTGTTGAAAAGCAGGTCGGTGACCGAGTCCGCAAAGGAGAGCTGCTGGCGATCGTGGACGCCGTCGATGTCGGTCGCGCCAAGGCAGAATTGATGGCGGCCCTGGCTCAGGAGGACCTGGCGAAGAAAACTCATGAGCGGTTGCAGAAGCTGGCTGCCCAGGGAGTGACAGCAGCTCGACAGGCGCAGGAAGCTGAGACCGAGTACAGCAAAGCGCACATCCTCGTTTTGAGTGCCTCACAGGCGCTGATCAATTTCGGTCTGCCGGTGTCTATTGAGCAGATGCGCGACATTCCGGCCGATCAACTGGCCCGGTCGATCCGATTCCTCGGGTTGCCGCGTTCACTGACCTCGGAACTGGACCCGGACAGAACTTCATCGAATCTGCTTCCCGTGACTGCTCCCTTTGACGGCGGGGTCGCCAGCCGCCGCGTGGTTCCGGGTGAGGTCGTCGATACCTCAAAGATGCTGTTTGAAGTTGCCGACACCAGCCGCATGTGGCTGATGCTCAACATTCCCTTGGAAGACGCTGCTTATGTGGCGTCTGGTCAGAAGATCGTGTTCCGACCCGACGGCAGTCCAATGGAAGTCGCGGGAACCATCGAGTGGAAAAGCACTTCGGCAGACCAGCGGACCCGCACGCTGATGGTTCGAGCCAGCGTCGACAATTCCGACGGGCAGTTGCTCAACGAAGCCTTCGGCTCAGGCCGAGTAGCCCTCCGCGAAGAACCCGATGCGATCGTTGTTCCGAACGAGGCTGTGCAGTGGGACGGAAGCTGCTCGGTCGTCTTTGTTCGCGACAAAGCGTGGTTCGAGGAGCAGTCACCGAAGCTGTTCTACACGCGTTCCGTACGAATCGGCGCGAAGACCGATGACGTCACAGAAGTCATTGCGGGTGTCCTCCCCGGAGAAGTTATCGCAACCGTGGGCAGCGACGTACTGCGGGCGCAACTGCTCAAGAACAACCTCGGCGAGGGATGCACGTGTGGTCATTAGTGCGGCCGGTCGGTCGCTGCGAGTCCAGAGTTGAGAGACGAGATTCCAGAGACCTCCAGCAACTCTCAACTCTGGTCACTCATTTCGCTCTGGACTCTGGACCCTCGACTCAGGACTGATCCATGCTGAACTGGCTGATTGACTTCTCGCTGCGAAACCGCGCCATCGTCCTTGTGGCGGTGCTGGCGGTCATCGTGGCGGGTGCGTTTTCACTGCAGTTCCTCGACGTCGATGCCTTTCCGGACACGACGCCGGTGATGGTGCAGATCAATACCGTCGCGCCGTCGCTCAGCCCGGAAGAAGTGGAACGGCAGCTCACATTTCCCATCGAGCAGTCCATCGCCGGACTTCCCGGACTGGAAAAGCTGCGGTCGATCTCGAAATTCGGACTCTCGCAGGTCGTTGTCATCTTTGAAGACGGCACCGACATCTACTTCGCGCGGCAGCTTATCAACGAACGTATTGGCACAGTCGAACTGCCGGTCGGGATTGAGCGGCCAAAGATGGGACCGGTCTCAACAGGCCTCGGCGAAGTATTTCATTACGTGTTGACGAAGCGGGGTGTCGACCTTTCCAGGTTGCCGGAAAACGTGCGCATCGCAGAGCTGACTGAACTGCGAATGATCCACGACTGGGTGGTGAAGCCGCAATTGCGCAGCGTTCCCGGAGTGGCCGAGGTCAACAGTTGGGGTGGCTATGAAAAGCAGTTTCAGGTGCGGCTCGATCCCCAGCGACTCATCCGTCACGAGCTGACTTTTGACGAAGTGGAGACGGCTCTGCGGGCCAACAACCGCAACGTCGGCGGCGGCAACATCAGCGACATGGGGCGCATGCTGCTCGTCCACGGTCAGGGTCGCACGGTCAACATCGAGCAGATCGGGAACATCGTCGTGACCGCTCGTGACGGCGTCCCGATCCGCATTCGCGATGTCGCCGACGTGCAAATCGGCCACGAAATCCGGCAGGGAGCCGTGACGGCAGACGGCAACGGTGAAGCGGTGCTCGGTCTCGGTTTCATGCTGATGGGCGAAAACAGCCATCAGGTCACGTGGGCTCTGAAAGAGAAACTCGAAGAGATCAAAGCCACGCTGCCGCCGGGCGTCGAAATCCGCACGGTCTACGATCGCACTGAACTCGTCGACCACGTCATCGACACCGTCCGCAGGAACCTGTTCGAGGGCGGACTGCTGGTCGTCGCGATTCTGTTCATCTTCCTCGGCAACCTGCGAGCCGGCCTGATCGTCGCGCTGGCCATCCCGCTGTCGATGCTGTGTGCGTTCTCCGGGATGCTGCAGTTCGGCATTGCGGCAAGCCTGCTGAGTCTCGGTTCGATCGACTTCGGGCTCGTCGTCGACAGCTCGGTCGTCATGGTTGAGAACTGCGTGCGACGACTCTCGCACGGCATCCCGCGCGGTCAGACGAAACTCGACGTCATTCGTGACGCAGCGATCGAAGTCCGCAAGCCGACGATGTTCGGCGAGCTGATCATCATGATCGTCTACCTGCCGATCCTCACTCTGGAAGGCATCGAAGGCAAACTGTTCCGGCCAATGGCACTGACGGTCATTTTTGCGCTGGCCGGCTCAATGATTCTGTCACTCACGCTGATGCCCGTACTGGCCAGCTACGTCCTGCCAAAGCGTCTGGAAGAACGCGAGCCGCTGCTGATCCGCTTCGCCAAGCGCGTGTATCACCCGATCCTGCACTTCACGATGCGGCAGAAGACGGCGGTGATCGGATTCGCGTTGTCTGTGCTGATGCTGGCGTTCGGCTTCGTCGCCCCGAATCTCGGCTCAGAGTTCGTTCCGAAGCTGTCGGAAGGCGCACTGGCCATCAATGTCGTGCGGCTGGCCGGCACCGAGCTGGAAGATTCCATCACGTACAACACGCAAATGGAACGAGCCATCCTGAAGGCGTTCCCGGACG
>WGMU01000032.1 GCA_016124895.1 bacterium | reverse complement strand
GCTGCTGGAACAGAACCCCACGCCAGGCGAAGACGACATCCGCTTTTATCTGTCCGGCAACCTCTGCCGCTGCACCGGCTACGACAAAATCATCCGCGCCATCCAGTCCGCCGCCGAAAAACGCCACTCCGCCACCACGAATTAGCTGGACAGCGCCGCTTTGGCGAAATCTGCGAGGAGACAAGCACGAAGCGCAAGCGAGTGTGTTTGACTCAATTGATTCACTCGCTTGCGCTTCGTGCTTGTACGGCAACCGAAATTGGCGCTGTCCAGTTAGCCCGACGAGTTCACTCCGTCCTGGATCCCGGCCAGAGTGACGTGTGCCACTGGCTTCGTCAGCGACTGCGTCTCAAACTGTGTGGAACGCAACGCACGATCGATTCAGCGTCAACTGAGGTGCGCGCCGCTCGACACACCCTGCGAACATTTTTCGACGGGAAACGACGATGAGCGACTGGGACGCCGACTGGCCTGATGACGCCGACTTCGCTGACGATCCAGATGATTCTGACGAGGGCACGGAAACCATCGTCTGTAATGCCTGCGGCCGGGACGTCTACGAAGAAGCGACGGTATGTCCGTACTGCGGTGAATTCCTGACGGTCTCGACGTCCGCCTGGAGCGGTCGTCCGGTCTGGTGGAGCGTTGTCGGTCTTGTGGGCATCGTCGCTGTAATTCTTGTGCTGCTGCGGCTGGTGATCTGAGGACGAAGTTCGCCCCGAAGGTCGCGCGGGGACGTATACTCCGTCGGACTTTTCGGATTTCTCCGCAACTGAAAGGCTGCTGTGAACACCCGCCGCCCGAACTTCCCGTCCTGCCGTGACTGTTTCAGCCTCCGAAGTCGCAACCGCGCTGGCTGGGTCAAAATCGCGATTGCGTGTGGTGTGCTGTTGACCGTCGCTGCGGTGGCGGCCATCTGGCTCGGTGTGCGCGAGGCGCAGCGGGCAGCGGCGTTCGAGAAGCTTGCCGACCAGGCTCGGCCGCTTCTGCAGCAGGGCCGGAACGACGAGGCTCTCGACGTTCTCACTTCACTGGATGGCAGCGTGGCACCGCCCGAGAACCGTTATCTGAAAGCGATCGCACTGGATCGGCTTCAGCGTTACGAAGCGGCGAACGCGGAGATTACGCAGGCGATCGAACAGTCTCCGAAGACGGCTCGCTATAAGGCGCTGGAACTGAAGCTGCGGTTGTTTGCCCGCGATCGGGACAGCATTGATCAGCTCATCGAGATGAACCGGGACTTCGCATCCGTTGGTGCGGTCGCGCTGTTTGCCACGTACGGATTTCAGGCGAAAGCCGTTCTGCTCGACATCGAAAACAAACCCGAGGCGGCAGCCTATCACCGCAAGCGAAAAACGCAGACGCTCGCAACGGCCCTGACGCTGTCGTCGGAAATGCCCGAGCTGTATCCCGAACTGCTGCAGTTTGCGCGGCGCGAAGGCCGGAATGAGGAAGCGCTGTCGCTGCTCAACGAGTTACTCAAGTTGAATCCGCAGGATCTGAAGCTGCGGGACGACAAGGTCAAAGTGCTGATCGCGTTGAAGCAGATTGACGACGCGGTCGAACTGGCCGGGGTTCTGTATGACGAAACCGGCGGCACGAAAACGGGAGCCGAGTACTTCGCGGCGATTGTCGCGCAGGCATCAGACGCACCGGAGCACCGGCAGAAGCTGCGGCGGCTGACGGAGCTGTATCCGCAGAGCACGCAGATCATCTCTCACCTGGCCGTTTATCTGACTCGAACAGGACACCTGGCGGAGGCCCAGACAAAACTTGCCGAGGCGATTGGCAAGCGGGCGGACACTGAGGACCGGGAAACTCTGGTCTTTGCCGCGATCACGCTGCCGCTGGAGGTCAACTCGCCTGATCTGGCCGAGGAAACGCTTCGCAAATACCGTTCGTATCTGAAAGATCCGCTGCTGGTGGATTACTTCGAGGCCCGCATTCTGTATCTGAGAAAGCGACACAGTGACGCCGTTCGACGCATGTTGCAGATTGTCGAAGCGGCGAAGAAGAACGGTGGCGGGTCGCAGCGACTGGCCACCGAGGCGCTCACGTGGGTGCGTACGATTCTGACTGACAAAGTTCTGGCCGAGCAGATGGAACTGGCGATCGCGACCTCAAAGAAGTCTGCTGATGCGCCGCGCATCGAAGTTCGCGTCGCTGAAGAACCGCCGCAGCAGGACGCCGAAAAGCCAGGTGCAGCGCCGCCCGCCGAATCTCCCGAGACGGAACTGCCAGTGGACAGCAAGCCTGCATCGACCGCAGCAACACCCGCTGGAAATCTGCCTTCCCCGGCGGCGGTCACCAGTCCACTGACTGTTGCCCCGCAGTAGACAAATTTCGGTTGAATCCCAGGACCGCGATGCCATGACGACGTTTCTTCGGTCCGCGAGTAACTCTGATGTTCCTTACCGCGCTGCATGGCACTTTCACGCAGTGCTGTTGCTGCTTCTGACTGCCGCGTTTGAGACGGGCTTTGCTGCGAATGCTGCTGACGTTCCCCCCATCAGGTTTCTGCGGGAGTGGGGACAACAGGGAGACAAGCCGGGCGAGTTTCACTTTCCGATTGCGATTGCCATCAACTCCGCGGACGAAGTGCTCGTCACAGATCATCTCAACAGCCGCGTGCAGAAGTTCGACCGCGATGGAAATGCGCTCGGGCACTTTACGACGCTGGGAAATCCCGGCGGCATCGCACTCGACGAGTCCGGTCAGATTTATCTGACACATATCCATGCCTCTGGGCAAAGCGACTCCAGCGATGGCGATTTCGTAACCGTCTGCAGCCCGACGGGTGAGTTGCTGCGACGCTGGGGCAAAACCGGTAATGCTGCTGGCGAGTTCGACTGCCCGGGTGGACTCGCAGTCTCAAAAGACGGACGCGTGTTTGTCGCCGACCAGACCAATCGTCGCGTTCAGGTTTTCGATCGCAACGGAACGTTCCTGCGGCAATGGGGTGAGTTCGGTAACGAGCCTGGGCAGTTCGGCGGGAAGGCGGGACGTAAGTCGCGCGTCGGCGGACCGCAGTTCGTTGCCTGCGATGCGAGCGGCAATGTCTGGACGACCGAAGGGGCCAACTGTCGCGTTCAGAGTTTCACGCCGATGGGGAAGCCGCTTACAAACTGGGGTTCGGACGAAGACCGTCCTGGTTGTTTCGGCGGATTTTTCACAGGATTCGACAACCGCCCGGCCCGCAGTCTGGTCGGTCCAATCGCTCTCTGCTTTGATCAATCCGGCCGTCTGTGGATCTCGGCTGTCTCGGGCCGAGTCCAGCAGTTCACTGCCGACGGGCAGTACCTCCGCGGCCTGACGAATACTCAGGGAACGGAACCAGGACACTTCTTCGCGCCGCACGGTCTGGCGTTCAACAGCGCCGGCCAGCTCTACATCGTCGACTCGTACAATCACCGCATCCAGAAGTTCGAGGTTGGTCCGTGAAAAAGTTGTCGATCTTCGCTGTCACCGTCCTTCTGGCCAATTCGCTGTTCGCCGCGGAGCGGCCGGGAATCATTCTGCTGATGGGCGACGATCACGGCTGGGACGAGACCGGGTACAACGGTCATCGACATGTGAAGACGCCCGTGCTGGACGAGATGGCAGCGACCGGGTTGCGACTTGATCGATTCTACTCCGCGCATCCGTCGTGCTCGCCGACGCGCGCCAGCATCATCACCGGACGGCATCCGAACCGCTGCGGCACGTTCTCGCCAAACTGGTCGATCCGTCCGGGCGAGGTCAGCATCGCGCAGATTCTCCGCGACGCTGGTTACACCTGCGGCCACTTCGGCAAGTGGCATCTCGGTCCGGTGAAGGCCGACTCGCCAACGAATCCGGGTGCGCTGGGGTTTCAGCAGTGGCTGTCGCACGACAACTTCTTTGAACTGAATCCTGTTCTCTCACGCAACGGCGCGGCGCCGCAGAAGATCGAAGGCGAAGGCTCCGAAGTGATCGTTGACGAGGCGATCCGGTTTATCGATCAGGCGGAGAAAGATGACAGGCCATTCTTCGCTGTCGTCTGGTTCGGGTCGCCGCATGAACCGTACGAAGGGCTGCCGGAAGACCTCGCGCTTTACGACGACCTGCCGGAGAGCTACGCGGACCGCAAGGTCTCGCTGACGGACATCAAAACGGGGAAGCCGACCACGCGACCGTTCCGCGATGTGCTCCGGGAACGTCTGGCCGAGATCACTGCGATGGACCGCGCGATCGGCAAGCTGCGCGAGCATCTGAAACGTTCGGGCCTGCGCGACGAGACGCTGGTCTGGTACTGCGGTGACAACGGGGTGCCCAGCAGTGGTCGGCTCGACATCCCGTTTCGCGGTCAGAAAGGTCTGGTCTACGAGGGCGGGATCCGTGTGCCCGGCATCATCGAATGGCCGGCGAAGATCACTCAACCGCGAACGTCTGACGTCAACGCCGTCACCAGCGACATGCTGCCGACGCTGTGCGAGATCGTCGGAGTTCCGCTGCCCGACCGACCGCTCGACGGCATCAGTCTGACAAAGCTGTTCGATGGCAGCCTGACGCGTCGGCCGCAACCGATCGGCTTCTGGATGTACGACACGAGCCTCGAATCGCAGCGTCAGCTCAAACCGACGATCCCACTTGAGCTGCAGGAAGGCACAACACCACTCGTCAAGATGATGGCCGGCAAGCACACGCGATCGTTCCGCAACTTCGTGCATCCGGACTTCAATGAAGACGACTACGCTGGCCCGCGAGCGATCCTCGACAACGACTACAAACTGGTCGTCGACGGCAAACCAGGCGGCTCATCCGAAGGCGAACTCTTCAACCTGCGTGACGACCCGGCCGAAAAACGCAACCTGCTGCAGTCACAGCCAGAAGTCGCCGCCCGCCTGCGCAAACAACTCCGCGACTGGCAGACATCGGTGCTGACGAGCCTGACAACGGACGATTAGCGGTCTCGCAGGTTGAGTGGCCGGGGCTGGACTGAGCCCGCGAAGGAAGCCCCGGGGTTTCGCTCGTGCCTCGCTCCAACCCCGGCCACCCAACTTTCAAGACCTGACTGACGGCTGGGTCACCGACAACATTTGCTGCAGTCCGCTTCTCAGGACAACTCCTCAAACGAGTTTCGGTTGAGCGGTCCCGGAACAAGTCGCGCCGGTGCCGTCAGTTTCCACACGGATGGTGTCGGTCCGGTGAGTGTGGCAGTCCACAACGTGATGGTCAGCATTGTCGGCGTGAGGATTTGCAGCGGGATATGCAGCCATAGATGCCCCGTCAGCCCTCCGACGACTGGAACCATAAACGTGCTGAGCGGGCCGGCAAATCGCGCATCGTGACGGGGAATAATCAAGCGGAACGTCAGTATTCGTCCGGCCAGGTTGATCGGTGAGCCGTGATTGTTGCCGAAGGCGACCAGCCGTCCAAGAGCCACGAACACCGGGCCACATAGCAACAGCCCTCTCGATAAGCCATCTACAAACACTTCCGGAACATTCGCCATGAGCGCGTAGAGCCAGAAGCCTGCCAGTAGACCTAACAGGATTTTTTCCCGCAGGGGAACCTGTTGGGGATCCTGATACGGCGAGCAGATTCCGAATGGCCAGCCGAGTTCCGCAGGAGGGACGCGATCCGGTGACAACTTCGAGTCGCTTGGCTGCCCAAGAATGATCTGCCGGCTGGAGTTCTTTTCGTTTCGGATCCGGTTTCGATGCTCAGTCGCTGTGTCCCACGGAAATAACGCCAACGCTTTCGACAGGCCATAAAGGGCGACCAGAGAGGCCAGAATCAGAACGACAATTGAACTGACGGGGAACCTCATGCTCAGGCAAGCTGAAAAGGCCAGAAGAAACACTGCGGCATAGGCGAAATTCCGAGGCATTGTCCACCAGGTCGCGAGAGACAGCACCATTGTATAGGCCTGAAGAAACACGCAAAGGCCGGCCATTGCGGTTGGCCGCATCCATGCCGGGTTCGCCAATTCTCGCGGATCTTCCAGTAGCAGCGCCAGGCTGCCGGCGATCAGCAAGTCATTGAACGTCAAACGGATCGGTCCCTGCGGTAACGGCAGTCCGAGACGCCATGGCGTTTCTTTCAACCAGTTGAGATAGTCCGGCTGAAAGAGTGGATGAAACTTCAGAACGCGAAAGAATCCAAAGGCCATCAGGACGATGACTATCTCGCCGTCACGAATCGCAAGCAGAATGTCGGGCGGATTGAGTGGCCGGAACAACCCACGCAGGCCGAACCAGAGTGCCTCGACGATGCCAATCAGAAATGCAACCAGCAAGAGATACTCCAGACGCGGCAGCAACTGGCGGATCGAACTTTTCCAGCGTGAGTAACGGCGTCGAGTCATGGCTGCTCTCCTGCGAAGTAGTCCTCGATCCGGTCCAGCGTTTCAGGACTCATCAGTGACGCCAGCACATCAGACAGCGGGCCACCGATGCCAGTTTCGCAGCGGAGTCCGTCGATGGTGTCGTGCGCGACGATTTGACCTTCACGCAGGACCACAAACCAGTCGGCCAGATCCTGAATCAGTTCCGGAGCGGGAGCGGTCAGGACGACGCAGTAACCGTAATCGCGACTGAGTCGTTGAAGCACTCGTTTCAGTGCCAGGATGCCCGCGGGATCCAGTCCGCCGCCGAAGGGTTCATCAAGCAGCAGGATATGCGCTTCCGTCACCAGAGCGGCTGCCAGGCACAGCTTCTTCTGCTGGCCGTTCGAGTAACTTCGTACCGGCCAGTCGCCTTCGCGCGTCAGATTGAAGAGCGCGAACAGGCGGTCGATATGATCAAACAGCCGTTCGGTGTCGATGCCGTATAAGGCCCCAACGCTGAGCAGGAACTCGCGGCCGGTCCGGTGTTTCGGCAGCCAGGGACGGTCGGGCAGAAACACGGCCTGCCGTCGGATTTCCAGTTCATCCTCGGCCGTTGAACGTCGCAGCATCCCGTTGATTTCGACCGTGCCGTGCTGCGGCGTCAGAACCCCCGCCATCACCGACAACAGCGTTGTCTTACCCATCCCGTTCGGCCCGACAATCGCCGTCACGCCCGCATGGCTGATTTCGAGGTCCAGGTTTTCCAGCACCGGACGCACGCCGTAGTGCTGCGTAATCCCGCTCAGTCGTATCATTGAAGACCTCGCACTCGATACTGCTGCGCACCAGTTCGGCAGCACGTGACAGTTCATTCTCAGCGCTGCAGAGAATTGCCGCCAGCAAAGCCCGCTCGCCGCCAGTCGCCCGGCAACGGCATAAGCAACAGTCGGATCAGTACTGTCCTCGAACAGTCAGCTCATTGAGGAACTATCGCCAGCGATTTCCCTACGGAGCGTGGCGAGCGCTCGGACCCAGAGCATCCGGGTTGCACCAACGCTGCGCTGCATCTGCTCGGCGATCTGCTCATGACTCAAGCCCTGCAGATTCCGCAAGATGATGACTTCGCGATAGTCATGCGGCAGTCGTTCCAGAACTTCGGCGAGCAGCAGTTCCTGCTCGTGTTTCTCCGCTCGATCACTCGGCGACGAGTCGGCCGACACCAGCACGGCCTGCAACTGCTGCGACGATTCGGCAAGTTGCTGCTCAATCGAGACTTCGCGACTGACGTTTCGGCGAGCGGCTCCGCGATGCCGATTCAGCTCGTGTCCCAGCGCGTGTGCCAGAATCTGCCGCAGCCATGCAGTCAGTTCCGCCTCCGTGTTTCCCCGAAACTGAGGAAAGTCGCGAGTGGCTTCCAGCATCGTCTGTTGCACAATGTCGGATGCGTCGAAGCGGCGATGGAGCTGCGGATCGATCTGCAGTTGCGCCAGCAGTCGCAGCCACGGTCGGTACCTCTTCAAAAGTTCGTTTCCAGCATCCAGATCTCCGCATCGGAATGCGGCCACCATCTCGTTCACTCTGTGCGACGAGTCAGACACTCGTGCAGTCCTTTCTTCAAACCTGGGCACTTGCCGCATTCAGAGGCGACGTTGTCTTGCGATCACGACGTTGACGGCACCACTTCAATCCGGCACCTGCGGCGGCCAGCAGTCCTGTTCCATACGCGCCCCAGAACCACGCAACGTACAGGCCGCTCCAGTCGTATTGGGCGTACTCGAACAATCGACTGTTGAGAGTCAGCACCAGCAGGGCAAGCGCAATCGCCAGAACCGTTGCCAGTCCAAAGAGTCGCCACAATCTCTGACCGTCGCGCTGTCGGATGGCTGTCAGAACGACCCACCAGAAAAACAGGCCCGGTAAGCTCACGAATCCAACCAGAACCGATTCCAGGACAGTTTCATCGACCCACCACCAGCGCCGCCAGGAGTGTATCGCTGCCAGCGTGCGGTCAGACAGAACATGCAGCAGGATCAGCGGAGCCATTACCAGCAGCGTTGTCACGATCAGCCAGCCGTCTGGGCGACAACGACGACGCAGCGTCCGGAACCACAGCAGCACGGGTGCGATCAGAGCCAGCGCACTCGGCAGTCGAGTGACCGAACTCAAAGCGAGAGCCGCAGCGTAGCACGCCAGCAGAATCGCCGGAACTGGCGCGATGCGGACACGATTTGATCGATCGTTTCGCGATCCGCCAGACTCCGGCTTGAGGCAGCGGCGGGTCAACCACCAGGGCACAAGGAACAACGCAAACGACACCAGCCCGGACGGAATTGCCAGGCCCTCAATGTGCCGGTACAGGCCCGGCTCGTGACTGCTCATCCACGGCAACGGCTGCAGCGGGACCGGTTCTTCGCCGAGCGGTTCGTATGTGCGCGGAGCTGGTGCGGCGATCTGCAGGCGGCCGTCCTTGTCGAGTCGCTGAACCGCCCTGCTGACCGTGAGCCAGTTCGACGAATTCCGGCGACTGTCGAACACAATCTGCTGCGGAATACCGTCCGCTGCCTCGCTCAACACTTCCAGCTCAACTGGATCCGATGAACCGTAACTTGGTCTGGCACCGTCGTCACAACGCCAGATTGATTCGCCGGTTTTCGGATCAAGGCCATACACAGTCGTACCGGACCACAGCATCAGCCGCTTGAGTCGTTCAGACTCGGGCCGTTGCTCAGCCGTCGGCGAGCGGATTCCATCGTCCGCATAGACACGGTTACTGTCGTTATGCGCGACCAGCAGGACCGCGTCGTGCTCCGCAAGTTCACGCGACCACAGTTGATCGCTCTCACGGCCGTGTGACGCAATCAGACGATTCTCTTCCGGATACAGCAGTTCTTCACGTCCGTCGCCATCAAGGTCCGCGTGATTCCACAACGGAGTTGCGAAATCGAGTGAACGTGTCCGGTTGATGGGAAACTGCTCGCGCACATCGCCCCGCGGATTGAGAATCACGGCGACGTATCCATTGCGTTCCTGCACGATCAGGCAGACGGCCCGCTGACCGTCTCCGTCCAGGTCAACAAGCAGCGGAGGCAATGTTGACATGAACGCGTTACGCGTGTGCGACCACTTTGGCGTTCCATCACGACCGTTCAGAGCAACCAGATCGAGTCCCGCTGCATTCCGGTCAGGGCCAGACTGATTGTGGTGCCTGCCGACGATCACTTCGTTAATGCCGTCGCCATCCAGATCTCCGACTGCTGGACGCGGCCACAGCCAGTCGCCTTCTTTGGTCTCCATTCCGTCGGCAGTCCAGAGGATTGCTCCATCCCGTCCGCTGATCGCTCGCGGAACGATCTTCTGCTTTTCTGCTGGTGCCCAGACGACAATGTCTCCCACTCCATCGCCATTCAGATCGGCGTATGTTCGGTCGTAAGGATCAGGCCAGCTCAGCACACTGCCAAGTACGACAGGCGTCTGCCATTTCAGCGATCCGTCACGGCCGGAGATCACCGAGAGATATGGCTGGTGGGTTTCCGAGCGAGAACTGACATCGACGCGTGGATCGAGAGGCTCGGCGACGGATTTCATGTGACCAATCAGGAACTCGGCGCAGTCGTCGTTGTCGAGGTCCGTCCAGTCGCAGGCCGGCCAGCGGTAACTCCAGCCTCGCCCACTGCCGCTGCCGCCCCAGCTTCCGGTCAATCCGAAGTTCATTCCATTCCAGAGCGACTCACCGGTACGACCGGAGATGGCAGACAGTGTTTTGAAGCCACGCGACTGGTAGTTGTTCGGCCCTTGCCACAATCCCACGATGTCCGCTGCTCCGTCGCCATTCAGATCGCCGAACGGAGTCGGAGGGCTCAGCGTCTCGATGTCGTTGTCGAAGGCACCATCGCTCTGCCAGAGCAGATGATTTTCCCGGCCAGACGCGGCGACGTGGCTGAAGTTCTTCAGGAAATCGCGCGAACCGTCGCCGTCGAGATCCGCTACCGGACGCCAGTGTCCCAGCCGTTTCCACGGTTCAGCGGGAGCACCAGCCATCACGATCATCCGTGGGGCGCCCTGCGGAGCCACTCGATAGAACAGATCGAGTAGTCCGTCACCGTTGAAGTCCGCCACTTGCGGTTCCGCCACTTCCGACAGCGTGTACTCCAGCCGGCCAGTCGACGCGGACAGAATGAACGTCGTGTCCTGTCCGCCAATCGCACTCGCCTGAGGCACAACCAGCAGCGGCCAGCCGTCCGGACCGGGCTGCCACCAGGCCAGCGGTCCCGTACGATCGGATGAGTACCGGGTGCCGCTGACCGGATGGTGCCAGCGCCACAACGTCTCGCCAGTCCGCCCGGATAATGCGACGACCCGGATCACTCGCCCGTAATCGCGATAGTTATCATTGGGCAGCAGAGCGGCGAAGACTTCGCGATGTCCGTCTCCGTCAAGGTCTGGTCCTGTGGTAACGCGATCAACTTCCGGCGGCACATACATCCCGGACTCACTGAGGCGTCGCTGCCAGCGAGTCTCGCCGGTTGCGGCGTTGATCACTTCGACTCCGCACCAGCGATCGCTGGACATCAGACCGTCCTGAGTTGCGTCCGCGAAGTTACCTGTCGCCGTCACAATCTCGACAGTGCTGTCGCCATCCAGGTCGTCGACGGCCAGCCAGTCGGCCCGCTGATCTTGATAGTGGTTGTCGTGATACTTCGGACGAAACGTCTTTGACCATCGCGGCGGGTGTGCTCCAGTCCGCAGGTTCAGCGAGACGAATTCGATGTCCTCGTTCTGTTGCAATCTGATGAGCAGCACGTCCGTCGAACCATCGCCGTCCAGATCGCGATAGACAGGAGGTTGTGGTGGATCGAAACCGAGGTCGTATGGCTGTCTCACAAGGTCGCCGGTTGTCAGGTTGAGCGTAACAAGTTTCTGTTCGGCAACTGCTGCAACCAGTCGCTGTTCATTCACGGTAAGCACTGCAAGGTGGCAGCCCGTGTGCGCCGTCTTCGCTGCATCTGAACTGTTCAGCGCATGGTCAAACTTTGCTTCAAGTTGCCGGGTCCACAACCGCTCTCCGGTCCGGCCGGAGACCGCCTCGATCCAGCATTGCCGGCCGGAATTAACGGCGTCGCCCTGTTCTGGATAGAAAGCCTCACCCGCCGAAAGAAAGCACGTCACGACATCCGCCGTCCCGTCCTGATCAACGTCAGCCAATGTCGGAAAACCGAGCACCGTACCGCTGGCGTGTCCGCCCCATTTTCCGGGCTGATCCGGTTCGCCGTTTGGGAGCGGTGGCCGAGCCCGATACCACCACAGCACCGAGCCATCCGCTCCGGAAACTGCCAGCAGCGACGGTCGGTTCCGCGACAGCAGCACGAGATCGCGAGTGCCATCGCCGTTGAGATCTTCGAGTTGCGGAACCCGTCGCCGCATGTCATCGCTCAGAATTCCGGGGTTGCTCAGCAGCGACGCCCACTGGTCGGCGATGGTCGTCCCGTCGGGAACGGTCGACGCATTCAGCAGCAGATCCTGTGGCCAGGCGGACTTCCCGGTTCGTCCGTCAAGCAACTGCAGCCGCGTCTGGTACGGGCCGTTGGTTGTTTCCCGCTCAAAGTTCTGGACAAACAGGCTGGCTGACTGCGACCCGTCGGGAGACAACGCCACTGGTTCAATGTGAGTCCATGCCGACGGATTGATTTCCTTCGGCGGCCAGAGCCAGCTTGACCGGAGCGCGACTTCGTGCGATTCATGCTTTCCGCGTTGAACTTCCAGCGGCCAGATTTCGCTGAGCAATCCGTCCGCCGACAGTCGCAGGCGGTACTCACCCTCGGGTAACCTGACTTTTTCCAGAGTCGGCACCGGAATGCCGGAGATAACGGGGCGGTCGTTCGCATCGACAATCTCGCCGATCATCCGTGGCCCGGAGGTCGTGAACGAGACAGTGCCCAGCTTCGACTCTGACCATTCGTGCGATGCCAGCAGGCTGCCGACAACCAGCAGGACACCCGACAGCGCCGATGCTGCAGCCGCAGTTGCGATGCGACGATGTCGCCGCAGTGCCTGCACACCGCGTTCGATCAGTGTCGGGCGCCGGGCTCGGATCGGTCGGTCATCCAGGAACGCCTGCAGATCATCGGCGAGGTCCGCGGCCGTTGCGTACCGATCAGCGGCTTCCTTTTGCAGACACTTCAGAATGATGGTTTCCAGATCGCGTGGCAGGTCGGGATCGAGATTCCTCGGCGAACGCGGAAGGTCGTTGAGAATCTGAGTAATGACTCCCTGCGGCGTGTCAGCGTCGAAGACCGGCTGTCCCGTCGCCAGTTCGTACAGCGTGGCGCCGAGACTGTAGATATCTGTGCGATGATCGACCGGCTTTTTCGCCGCGGCGGCCTGCTCAGGGCTCATGTAACGCGGAGTGCCCAGCAGTGCGCCGGCAATACTCAGCGTCGCGTCGATGTCGCGTCGAGCCAGTCCGAAGTCCGTCAGCCACAACCGGCCATCGTTGTCCAGAATCAGGTTCGACGGCTTGACGTCCCGATGCACCACTCCATGCCGATGTGCGTACGAGAGTGCCTGCGCGGCGGACAGTCCCCATTCCGCGATTTGTGCAGGAGCCGTCAGCGGCAGGCCGGACCGAGAAGCGAAGCGACGATCTTCCGGCGATTGCAGTTGGGTTTGCTCTTCTCCCTTGACGCTGCCGGAGCTGCGCTTCGCTTGATCCGGCCTGCCGACACCCGACGCCACGTCCGCCAGGCTCCGTCCGTCGATAAACTGCATGGAGTAATAATGGACACCGCCTTCTGCCCCAACCGCATACACCGGGACGATGTGGCCATGGTCAAGCCCCGCGATGGTTTCCGCTTCGCGCTGAAACCGCATCACGGCTTCCGCATCAGCAACGCCGCCGAAGCGGAGCACCTTCAACGCAACCCGTCGTTTGAGTGACCGCTGCTCGGCCTCATAGACGACCCCCATTCCGCCACGACCGACCTCGCGAATAATCCGGAAGTCACCGAGTTCTGACGGTGTCGCATCCGGCGAGTGTGACGTCCGATGCACGAACTCAAGGCCGCTGAGGCAATCTTCAAGCTGAGACGCGAGTTCCGGATGAGCCGCCAGCAGCGCAGCTCGATCCGGCTGCTTCCCAGCCTGCAGATCCGCAAGATACTGGTCGAGCACGTTCACCAGTGCTGACGCAGAACTGTCCGGTGGCTGCAACTGTGTTGCAGCCAGTTCAGGATCACGTGCGGAATTGTCTTCAGGCTTTTCTGGAAAGTTCATAGTGCTGATTCCCGGCCTCTGTCGCAGTCATACCTCAATGGTCCGGAGTCAGGAACGACTCACTCGACGCTCCGTGACGCCTGAATTCCATTCCGTTTTCCGGATTTCAGAGCACTCGTTCAACCCTCCCCATTGACGGCTTGAATCAAAGGGCCGATTCGCGACAAAGCGTCACTCGTTTTTGGAGGAATTGCAGCATTTCGTTTACCCTCCGAGGGAAAATCGACTCTCAGCAGATAATGACAGAGTGAACTCAACCCACCATCGAGAACCGAAATTCAGCCACCTGGTCGAGCGATGGTTGCCGCAACAGACGACAGCCCGCACGGGATTCTGTACCGTGCGGCCTCACGGCCTGGACTACCCGCAGGTTGTCTTTCGAGGAAGTCGATATGCTGAAATCGACGTGTCGTATGTCGCATCTGCTGTTCGCTGCGCTGCCACTTTTCGTCGCTCTCACATCGCTGAGTGGCCACCCGTTGCTGTCGCAGGACAGCCCGGCAGACGGAGCGGACAAGTCGCTCGCTGAAGAGCTGCCGAGAATTCCGGCGATGACTCCCGAGCAGGCGCTCAAAGCGTTCGAGATTCAGCAGGGCTTTTCGCTGGAACTGGTGGCGGCCGAGCCGGATGTCGCCGATCCCGTCGATGCCTGCTTCGACGAATACGGTCGCATGTTCGTTGCCGAGATGCACGGGTATCCGTTCTCGCAGGAACCGACGAGGCTGAATCCCAAAGGCGGTGGCAAGCCGGATGCGGGCATCGTCCGGATGCTCGAAGACACCGACGGCGACGGTCGCATGGACCGCAGTACCAGGTTCGCCGACGGCATTCGCTGGCCGACGTCCGTGATCTGCTGGGACGGTGGCATCTTTGTGCTCGCCCCGCCGAATCTCTGGTATTTCCGCGACACGGATGGTGACGGCATTGCCGACGAACGCCGCGTCGTCTTTGAAGGCTTCAATCGCGACAACGTCCAGGCGGTCGCCAACAACCTGAAGTGGGGTCTCGACGGACGCATTTACGGAGCCGGTGGTCGCAATCCGTCGACGATCACGCACGATGACAAAGAACTGCTGAAACTGGGTCGCGTTGACTTCAGTTTCGATCCGCGGAAGCTCGATCTGCGTGAGGAGACCGGTGGCGTGCAGTTCGGTCATTCATTCGACGACTGGGGCAACCGCTTCGTCTGCTCGAACAGCGATCACATCCGGCAGGTCGTTTACGCGGCGCACTATCTGGAACGAAACCCCGATGCCGGAATCGGCAATCCCATTCCGAGCATCTCGAAGGAAGGCTCAGCCGCGCCGGTTTATCGCCGCAGTTCCGCCGAACCGTGGCGCATCGTGCGCACGCGCCGCCGTGTCGCTGATCCGAAATTCGCCGGACTGCCGCAGACAGAACGTGTTCCGATCGGTTTCTTCACGTCGGCGACCGGTGTCACGGTCTACCGCGGTGCCGCGTGGCCGCAGGAATTTGCCGGTCAGGTCTTCATTGGCGACGTCGGCGGTAACCTGGTTCACCGTAAAACGCTCAGCCCGAACGGCCCGGCCTTTCTCGCTACACGAGCCGACCAGAATGTCGAGTTCATTACATCGACCGATAACTGGTTCCGGCCGGTCAACTTTGTGAACGCTCCCGACGGCACGCTCTACATCCTCGATATGTATCGCGAGACGATCGAGCATCCGTATTCGATTCCGGAAGACATCAAGACGCATCTCGACCTGGAGGGCGGCGACGATCGAGGTCGGGTTTATCGCCTTGTCGGGCCGAATCATCGGCGTCTGAAAGTGACACCGCTGGCCGGACTGTCGACGGCGAAACTCGTCGAGCAGTTGAACTCGCCCAACGGCTGGAACCGCGAAACCGCGCATCGCCTGATGCTCGAACGCCGCGATCCCGCCGCGGTCGAACTGCTGCAGAAGAACGCAAAGACGTCGGGCTCGCCGCTCGGCCGAATGGACTCGCTGTGGCTGCTGAGTCTGCTGTCTCCGACTGATTCAGACGAACTGGCAACAAGCCTGACGGCCAGTCTGAGCGACAGCGACAGCCGCGTGCGTCGGCAGGCCGCTGTTGCTTCCGAGGCTTCGCTGCGGGCAGACAGGAATTCGCCTCTGCTGACCGCGCTGCTTGAGCGCTGTGGTAAAGAAGACGACGCGATCGTGCAGTTTCAACTCGCTCTATCGATCGGCGAGTCCGCATCGCCGCGCATTGCAGACGGTCTGGTGGCGCTGCTGCGGAATTCCAACAACGATGCGAACGTGCGCACGGCGGTGATGACGTCCGTGCGGCCCGTCATCGGTGCTGTCGTCTCGAACATCCTGCGCGACGGCAAGCTGACGAATCGGCTGGTCGCCGCCGGGTTCTTTGACACGCTGATCCGCACGCTGCACGCGGTCGATGGAGCCGACGGACTGCTGCCCGTCGTCGATCAGGCTCTGGCCAGCGGCGCAGATTCTCAGTTTGCGGACAGCGTCCTGTTTGCCGTCGATGGAACTCTCAAACGTCGCAGCAGTTCGCTGCGGAAGCTGTTGGCATCGGCAGGCGACCCGCAGCGCATAACGCGGCTGGATACCTTTCTGAAGCCGTCGCTCGTAACGTCGGCAGACAAGACAGCCAACGAAGCGCAGCGCGTCGTCGCGACTCGGTTGCTGAGTCTGGCCGACGAAGCGATCGTCGTGCCGCGACTGGCCGATCTGCTGGAACCGACGGTGCCATCGAGCGTTCAGCTTGTCGCGGTGCAGACGCTCGGAACGTTCCGCTCGTCTGACGTCGAAGCGGCGTTGATCGAACAGTGGAACAGTCTCAGTCCCGCTGTGCGCAATGAAGCGCTCGGAGTCCTGACGGGGACGGTCCCGCGCGTTGAGACGCTGCTGACGGCCATTGAAGCTGGAACCGTGCGCGCGGCGGAACTCTCGGCGGACCGCCGTCAGTTTCTACTGAATCACCCGACGAAGGATGTGAAGGCTCGCGCTGCGAAGGCGATCGGCTCGGCCGGAGACTCGAACCGCAAGGCGGTCGTCGAGTCATTCCGCGACGTGCTGGACCTCGCTGGCGATGCCGAGCGCGGACGGATGACGTTTACGAAGAAGTGTTCGATCTGTCACAAACTCGGCGAGGTCGGACACAACGTCGGGCCGGATATCGTGTCTGTGCAGAACAAGTCACCGGACGACCTGCTGATCGCGATTCTCGATCCGAACCGGGAAGCTCAGCCGAACTTCACCGCGTACAACCTGATCACGAACGACGGCCGCGTGCTGAACGGCATCATCGTGACGGAATCGTCGGCGAGCATCACGCTGCGGCGGGCGGAGGGCAAAGAAGACATCGTGCCGCGAAGTGAGATTGATCAACTGGTTTCCACCGGCCGCACGATCATGCCCGAAGGACTTGAGAAAGACGTCTCCAGACAGGACATTGCCGACCTTATTGCATTCATCAAGTCGCTGCGTGCGCCGGCAAAGCCATAATGAAGTCTGTCCGAGACAGTTCGATTCAGACTGAGGCAATGGCTCAGGTCTGACGCAAAGTCGCGAAGACGCCGAGAAACGCAAAGCGGAAGGAATTGATCCCTGAAGCAGCGCAATTGATTGTCGAACCAGCGGCGGCAGTGATGAGTATTTGCCTTCGCGCATCTTTGCGGCTCAGCGTCTTTGCATCAGACAACATGTCCGTTCTGAACATACGAAAGGCAGCCAGTTCCCGTGTCCGAGATGTCGTCGACGCTCACGTTTCATAATCCTCTGCCGGAAGGCGTCGAGGATCTTCGCCCGTGGTTTATTGCGATTCACGATCTGCCCGACGAAATCGACTGGGCAGCGTTCTGGGGGAACGAGCAACCGGTGCTGCTTGATGTCGGCTGTGGACGCGGGCTGTTTCTGTACAACGCCAGCGTCGAGAACCCACAGAACAATTACCTCGGTCTGGAACTCGACTTCCGCGAAGGTCGCCGCGCGGCGAAGCGGCTCGTCAAGCGGCAGTCGGAAAACGCCCGCATCATCGGCGGTGACGCGACGATCGTGTTGAAGAAGCACATCCCGGCACACAGCGTCGATGCCGTTCACGTCTACTTCCCCGATCCGTGGTGGCGACGGCGGCACCGTCGGCGGCGCATCTTTACGGACGAATTCGTTGACCGCTGCGCGCGAGTTCTCAAGCACGGCGGCGAACTGCATTCCTGGACCGACGTGCCGGACTACTTCGAGATCATCCAGGCACTGATGGATCATCATCCGGAATTCGAGATCCTCAACGCGCCGGAAGAACATCCACCCGAGCACGATATGGATTATCAGACGAGTTTCGAGCGCAAGGCCCGCAAGAAGGGCATTGAAATTCACCGGGGGTTGTGGCGGCGGAAGTAAGCCAGTCGAAAACGAACCATGCGGGAATGACCAATGACCAGTCCCGCCGTGGTTGTCACGTGGTCGACAGGTGGAACGTCGCCCGGAAGCTCAATCTCCGATCAGGACGTCGGCAAATTCCCGCTTGAGTGCCGCTTGCGCCTTTTCCGCTTCGTCCAGACTGACGAGGACATTGATCAGGACTTCGCTGGTGTTGATCAGGGCGACGTTAACCTGCGCATTCGCCAGCGCATTGAAGAGTCGGTCGGCGATGTCGGTGTGGCTTCTCAGGCCGACTCCGGCCACGGACAGTTTGGCGATCTCGCGGCGCGAAGCGATTTGACCGAAGGCCTGATCCGCAGCCAGGTTCTCCAGCAGAGCGACGCAGTCGTCGAGCTGTTCGCGTTCGACGGTGAAGCCGATGTTCGCTTTCCCGCCGACGCCGGCATCCTGCACGATCATGTCGACATTGATGCCCGCCGCCGCGATCGCACCGAAGACGCGTGCCGCGAAGCCAGGTTCGTCCGGCACGCCCGCGATCGAAACCAGCGACTGACCGTGGTGCAGCCGGATCGCGTCCATCGAAACCTGTTCGACGTGCTCACTCGAACGGTCAGCCGCGTCGGTTTCGAGTTCCCTGGCCAGGTCATCGACCGAAACCGCGCCGTTGCCTGCCTGAAAGTAGTCCGGACTGGCATCGGCCTCGGCGGCTCCCAGTTCGTGCAGTCCGAAGGCGACGTGAACGGTCTGCAGCGCCCGCTCGGCGTCAGCCTTCGCGACGAGCACCGAGACCTTAATTTCACTGGTCGTAATCATCAGGATGTTGATGCCGGCATCGGCCAGCGTCTGAAACATTTTCGCGGCAACGCCGGGCGTATCAGCCATGCCGAGTCCGACGATCGAGATTTTCGCGACGTCGTTTTCGAAATCGATGCCTGTTGCCCCGAGTTTGTCGGCGGCGGCCTTCGCGGCGGACAGCGTGTCGGAGAAGTCGCCCTTCTGAACCGTGAAGGAGATTTCCGTGCGGCCGTCGTCGCTGGCGTTCTGGACGATCATGTCGACGGCGACGTTCTTCTTCGCGATTCCCGAAAAGATTGTGCGCGCGGCTCCGGGAACGTCCGGGACTCCGAGCACCGTGACGCGGGACTCGTTCCGCAGCAGTGCCGCTCCGGACACAGGCCGCCGCGGCGTATTTGCGTG
>WGMU01000178.1 GCA_016124895.1 bacterium | reverse complement strand
GAAGCGATGATACCGGCTCGATGGTAACGAGTGACGACGCAGCAGGCGGATTCCCGCGCTTTCGGCCGGATTTCCCCGGGAAATCCAGCCTATGCAGTGCATAGGGAAGACGCCTGTCACTCAATGTGTTTGGAATGATCGCAAACTTTGCTCTGCTTCCAAGAGGGAATGCGAGGGGGAACCAGAGGCAAACGAACGTGCTGGAGGAGGTATCAGCACGGGTGTGTTGACGGTCGCACAGCGTGCGACGTTTGGCAATGGAATACTGCGTCCCAGCCTGGGACAAGTTGCATGTCTGATGAATGATGTCCCCTTACGCGAAACGCCAAAGCGTTTTTCGGCGGAAGGGGGGCGAAGCCCAAAAGATGCAAGGGGGGAGCGGAGTCAAGGACGGTAGGTGTGGAGGGTCTCCCTGGCTGCACAAGCGAGGTTTTGGGAGCGCGGAAGCTAGGGAGGGGCCGCGCCGGACGCCGAAGGGCATCCTTGACGCCGTGGGGGATTCACCCCCTGCCTTTCGTCTTCAGCGCGTCCTCGTAGAACCGGTAGGCAAGCTGCCTGGTCGCTTCCTGGTCGGGGAACACGCCACGCTTGTTTGCCAGTTCGACAAAGGCTGCAACAGCGCAGCCGTGGAACAGGTCATCAAGGATGGTGTCGAGGGTATCGTCACTGCCGGTCATTGCTCGTCCTCGTCGGTCTGCATGGGAAGATGGACCTGGATCGTGGCGTTATCCGGGACGGAATCGCGGCTAATCAGGTAGCCGATACGGTTGACGAAGTGGCAGCCGCTGATGACGTACATGTCACCGTCGTCGCCATCAACCAGCGTCCAGACTTTCCGGGGATCGTGGCGACGGACAAAGGCGAACTCCTCGCCGAAAGTCTCGAACAGGCAACCGCCGGAATCGCCGACGGCCCATCCGGCGGACGGATTGATGTGGTTTGGGACCAGTGGAAATTGGTCGTCGAATTCATCTTCGGTAAGTTCGATAAAGGTCTCTGTCATGCTGGAATCCTTTCAGGATTGAGGCTTGGACATGCTCGGAATGGAGTCAGGCACTTCGTAGGTGACAGTGCCGGTGTCTTCGTCGACTTCCACCGAAATGGAGCCGCTCAGTAAGCCACGGGCCTCTACCACAGGCAACCCGTAGCCGTCGCTGAGTATTTGGACGGCGAGTCGACGCGCCTTGCCTTTGATGCGGTAATCGTTCTGCAAGGCTCGGAACAATCCCGGTGTGTAGAACATCGCCGTACTGGTTAGCTGTTTGCGTATGGCCATAAATTCGCCTTTCAGTTGTTGTTTCGGATTACTTTGTGAAGACCATGCAGGTGTCGTGCAGGCCGGGTATGAAACTGCTGCGATACACTTTCTTGCTGCTACTGGCCCCGTGGCTGAACCGGATGATGTCAGTGCAGCACTGCTGGAGTCCGGCGTCGAAGGCAAGCCGTTTCGTGTGGAAAGTGAGGGGGACGTAACCGGCCTCCCGGTCGCGGTAGTCACCCATCAGGATGACGAGTTTTCCGCCGGGCTTGAGGGCGTTGGCACAGTTGCGAATGAACTGGCCGTATCGCCGTAGGAAGTGATCCAGGGTTGGCGACCGTGACAGGTCACGCGGGTCTTTCGAATAGAGCTTCTGACGCCAATAGGCCGGATGTGCCCAGATGAAACCGAGCGATTCGGGTTCTGGGAATTGCTGCGGGTCGCACGCATCGAATCCCTGGTGGATGTCCCACGAAATGCAGGGGATTGCCAGTTCCTTACACACGTCGGCGCACGTTCCGGAGCCGGACATGGGGTCGAAGACCAAGCCATCCGGTTGGAAGTAGGCCAGTAAATCCTTGATGAGGTTGCCGCCACAATTGCCGGGCCATTTGCGGTCACCATACTCACCGGCGCGGTGGAAATGGTAAAGGCTCGTCAGGTGCGGTACGGGGGAGGCATTACGCGGGGCTAAAGGGAGCCTGGCGTAGACGGGCCGGTCACACGCCTCGTTCCTCGTTGCGTCCCGATTGATACGCCGGGCGTAGAAAGGATTCACGGTGGAGAATAAGTAGTTCATCATCGCCTCCCTATTCACCGTTGCGGAATGAGAGGCGTAGTTCGGCGAACTCGCGGTCGAGGTCGTCGTAAGCCGTGTCGAAGTCGGTGTCGCACCCGGCGGAGAGGTCATCAAGGTGCCGGATGAAATCTGAAGTGGTTGCGAATGAATTGTGCTGTTGCATGATCGAAATCCTTTCAGGTGATGGGCGGACACTGCGGTCCGCCCTGGGTTAATCAGTCTTTCTTCTCGGAAGCGACGCGGATGGTGATTCGTCCGTCGAGGGGAACGACTTCAAGCTGGATGTTGAAGCCCTTGCCGTCCGCGTGCGGCCATACGCTGCCGATGCGGGTCCAGAATCCCTTTTGGCCGTCGCGGTCACGAACCTGGTAGGCGATGTGGCTGGGTGCCTTAGACGCGGAATCGCCTTTCTTGCTGTTGGACATGAGTTGGTCTCCTTCTCTTTGAGTTTGAAGCCGCGACCGTCGCGGCCTTATGGCACCCCACAAAGCCGCCCCAGTCCGGGGCACTGGCGCACCGGGCAAGCGAAAGGCCGAAGGCTTCCCTTGGAAAGCGGCCTTGGCAGCTTGAGCGGCCCGGCGGCGGCTTTACCGGTGCTCAGAAGAAGGCCGTGTTCGCGGATGAACGGGCCAGGAAAGAGGGGAGGCCACACTGTCTCAGCAGCGAGGCAAATGAGAAGCCGATACTCCAGGTACAAATCGCAACTCAGTTCCGGGCATCGACTTCACAACCGAAGATGCTCGGCTGGCTCAGTAGCCGCCGGGATGGATAGCGTTTCTGGGCCGTTTCACTTTGGGACGCTGCACCGTCGAATCTCGTCATGAGACGGAATTGCTGGCAAACTGGCTGTCAGTGCGAATCTCCGAGACAAAATGGCGGGAGTCGTGCTAATGTTAATGAAGTGTCGCAGTATGAATGATCTGGCTCATCAAGGATGTGCTTCTACCACCGCCGGAGCCGATGACTCGAAAAGGATGTCGATATGTTTGAGATTCCAGAAACGGGGTTCTTGCGCCTTCCACAGGTATTGAACATAATCCCCGTAAAGAAGACCTGCTGGTGGGAGGGAGTGAAATCGGGACGCTTCCCGAAGCCGGTCAAACTGTCTGCTCGCTGCACAGCATGGCGCGCGGAGGACATCCACGAACTGATCAAAGCTCTGTCAGAATCGGTACCTTCAGAAGTTAACACTCGTGATGATCACTGACGTGACAGGAGTAGGGGTATAAAACCGGGGTATATTACCCACCGCTACTACTGAAAACGAATTATTTATCAAATGGTTGGTTCCAACAAATGAATCCAGGTCGCGGAGCCAACCTCCAATCCGGCCATATCCGTTAAAGGCCATGTAACTGAGAGTCAGAGCCGATCACCGGCAGAAACGTGGCGACTGGTTGTCCGCATGAATTCGTTGACATCCGGGGTATTTTAGGGGTATATATCAGGACATATACCCCAGTTAGCGTCTCTTGCTCTTCATGCCCAAGTCTCTGTCAGATGCAGCAGTTCGGAATGCGAAGTCCAAAACCAAGCCCTACAAGATAAGTGATGGCGAGGGGCTATTCCTCGTGGTCATGCCAAACGGCAGTAAGTATTGGCGATTAAGATACTTCTTCTTCGGCAAGGAAAAGCTGCTGGCATTGGGAGTCTATCCGGATGTGACTCTCGCGGATGCTCGCGACCGTCGGGCGCAGGCGAAAAAGGTGCTTGCAGCCGGAAACGACCCCGGTGATGCCAAGAAGCAGGCCAAACAAACGGCGGTCCTCAATGCCGCCAACACTTTTGAAGCCATCGCTCAAGAGTGGTACGAGCAGCGAAAACACGAGTGGTCTCCGAAAACGGCCGGAATGGTGCTGGATCGCCTGGAACGGCACATACAGCCAAGGTTGGGGCACCAACCGATTGCTGAAATCAATGCACCGGGGGTTCTCGCGGTACTCCGGGTTGTGGAAGCTTCAGGTGCTTTGGAGATGACCCGACGCGTGTCTCATATCATTTCTCAGGTCTTTAGTTACGCCATCGCCACAGGGCGAGCTGAACGGAACCCAGTCAACGATCTTCGAGGGGCCTTGAAGACACCGGTCGTCACACATCGTGCGTATCTGAGGGAGTCGGAACTGCCGGAGTACCTGGAACGCCTGGCTGCCTATGTGGGGACACCACTGACCAAGCTGGCCTTACAGTTTCTGCTCCTCACCTTTGTCCGCACAACTGAACTGCGAGCCGCACGATGGGAGGAAATCCTCTGGGAAAAGGCCGAATGGCGAATTCCGGCCGAACGCATGAAGATGAGGGAAGAGCATATCGTTCCCCTGTCCAAACAAGCGATTGCGGTGTTGCACGAGTTGCAGCAGCATTCCGGTACCCGGCAATTCATCTTTCCGAGCGAGACCAACCCGGCAACGTTCATGAGCGAGAACACGATGCTTTACGCTCTGTATCGCATGGGCTACCGTCACAAGGCCACGGGACATGGCTTTCGGAGTACAGCCAGCACGATCCTAAATGAACACGGATTTCGACCGGATGTCATTGAGCGGCAGCTTGCACATGGTGAACGGAACAAAGTGCGTGCCGCGTACAACCATGCCCAGTACCTGCCCGAACGCCGCGAAATGATGCAGTGGTGGGCGGACTATCTGGACGAAGCGGCGAAGAAGAAAGAAGCCAAGAAGTAGTCGCGCCGTTGTGATCCGCGTTGAGTCGGCGGCATCCACCAAGTGTCCATCAGCGTGCTGCGACGATTCCCAAAAAATGTACGAAGACCTCACTTGCGGTGTCCGATGTTGGTGTCGCATTGCAGTCACGTGTGAGTGATGTTTCAAGTTGAGGTAATCCTCAAAACCCAAGGAAAACTGCGGTGGAGCAGAAGAGGAGTAAGGAAGCGTTAATGCAAGTGTGGTAGTTTAAAATGAGGTATGATTCGTATCTCGCAACAGGAATCTGCCTCGGGTGCCAAGCGTTACTACGCGACGGCAGACTATTACAGCGAAGGCCAGGAGATTGTCGGCTCCTGGGGCGGCAAGGGCGCTGACCGGCTGGGTCTATCGGGCACCGTTGACAAGTTCTCCTTCGAGCGTCTTTGCGATAATCTCGATCCCACAACCGGAAGACCGCTGACGGTGCGGACACGCACCGAGCGGACCGTCGGTTACGATTTCACGTTCTCCGTGCCGAAGTCCGTGTCACTGCTCTATGCCATGAGCGGCGATCAGGACATTCTCGCAGCTTTCCGCAGCGCGGTCGATGAGACGATGCGCGAGATGGAAGCGGAAATGAAGACCCGCGTCCGCAAGGGGCGGCAGGATACCGACCGCACCACAGGCAACATGGTCTGGGCGGAGTTCATCCATACCACGTCACGGCCCGTCGATGGTCTCCCCGATCCGCAGTTGCATGCCCACGTATTCACCTTCAACACGACCTGGGACGACAAGGAGCATCGTTGGAAGGCGGGCCAGTTCCGGGAACTCAAACGCGATGCGCCTTATTTCCAGGCGGCTTTTCGCGTCCGGCTCGCGGGAAAACTACAGAACCTGGGCTTCGGCGTCGAACGTAAGCGGGATGATTTCGAGATTTCGGGTATCCCCGCCGACATGCTCAAGCGTTTCTCGCGGCGCACAGCCCTCATTGAAAAGGTGGCGGAGGACAAGGGTATCACCAGCCCCGACCGCAAGGCGGAACTGGGGGCCGAAACCCGCGAGAAGAAGGGTCACGCCCTCAACTGGGATTCACTGCGGAAGGAATGGGACGCCCGGATGACGGATACCGAGCGTGAACTATTGGCGAGCATCCACCGCCGAGAGAAGACAGCCCCTAAAGCGGAGCCTGGCCAGAAGAAAGCGGTCGATCATGCCATCGAGCATGTCTATGTCCGCGAGGCCGTCGTGCCGGAGCGGAAGCTGCTCACGGAAGCGTTGAAACGCGGGCTTGGCTCGGTCACGGTCGAAGCAACCGCAAGCGAGCTACGGGCAAGGTCACTTATCCGCAAGGATGTTGACGGGCGGGCGATGGCCACAACGAAAGAGATGCTCGGCCTGGAATCGGGTTTGATAGACTTCGCCCGCGACGGGCGCGGGCGGTGCCGTCCTCTGTTCCCGGAGCATGTGTGCTCGCGGGACTGGTTCAACGATGGTCAAAAGGCCGCCGTGTCGCATGTGCTCACATCGCGTGACAGGGGGATGCTGATCCGTGGTGCGGTGGGCACGGGGAAGACGACGCTGGAACAGGAAATCGGTGAAGCGTTGGCGGTCAAGGGCGTCCCGGTGGTCGCGTTGGCGCAAAGCGTCAAGGCGAGCCGTGAAGTGCTGCGTGAGGAGGCCGGCTTCAAGCTGGCTGATACGGTGGCGAGGTTTTTCCGGGATACGGGGATGCAGGAGGCGGCAAGGGGTGGTGTCATTCTCGTGGATGAGGCCAGCCAGCTTGGCACGCGCGACATGCACCGCGTGTTCAAAGTCGCCGATGCGGTGGGCGCTCGTGTGATCCTGGTCGGCGATCGCAAGCAGCATCGGAGCGTGACAGCCGGGGAGCCGCTGCGGCTCCTGGAGGAAAAAGCCGGGCTGAAGGTGGCCCAAGTCACCGAAATCATGCGGCAGCAGGGCAGCTACAAGAAGGCGTCAAAGGCACTGAGCGAAGGTAACACGCAACAGGGTTTCGACCAGCTCGACCGGCTGGGATGGATCAGGCAAGTCGATGATGAGGAGCGTAACGAGCAATTGGCCTCTGCCTATCTCGGCGCAGTCGAGGAAAAGAAACGCGGCGGTGGGCACAAGTCCGCTTTGGTCGTGTCTCCGACGCACGCGGAAGCGGATCGCATCACGCAGGCGATTCGCGATGGTCTGAAAGCCCAAGGCAAGCTCGGGGAAGAGCATGTCATCGAACGGTGGTTGCCGACGCACCTGACCGACGCGCAGAAGACCGACCACACGGAATACGAAGCGGGTGACCTGATTCAATTTCACCAGAACGCGAAAGGCTATACCAAGGGGGAGCGGCTGATCCTGGCCGAAGGCAGCAAGCCTCCTGTCGAACAGGCGCAGCGATTCGAGGTCTACCGGCCCGCACCGCTGGCGCTCGCGGCCGGGGATCGCATCCGCGTCACCGCCGGTGGCAAGACGAAGGACGGCAAACACCGACTCAGCAATGGCTCGCTGATGACCGTGCAGGGTTTTACCAAGTCCGGCGACATTGTTGTCGATCATGGCTGGGTCATCGCCAGGGACTTTGGTCATTTTGCGCATGGCTACGTCGTCACGAGTCACGCCAGCCAGGGCGCGACGGTGGACAAGGTGTTTGTGGGCATCTCCAGCGAGTCATTCCCGGCGACCTGCCAGCGAACGGCCTATGTGGCCGTGACGCGAGGGCGGGAACAGGCCGTGATCTTCACAGACGACAAGGAAGAATTACTGAAGGTAGTCGCTCGGCCAGATGATCCGACGTCGGCAACGGAGATTGCGCCGTCCGAACAGACATCGTTGCGGGGACGCCTTGCCAAGCGGCTGGCATTCGCCCGTGGCGCTGGGGTATTCGCGGCACGCAACGGCAGCCATCCGGCGGGAAACGGGGCCGAGCAACGGGAGATAGACCATGCGCGATGATAAACCGACGCATCAAGAGCGTCTGCAACGCTCATCCCAACCATCGGGACTCAGTGGCATCCTGCATTCGCGGGAAACGGATGCCGACGAGGGCGAAGCATCCTGCCCGGCCTTCGGCTATCTTCGCGGAATCCGCGACCGTGCCGAGATTGTGGAGTTCCGTTTCAAGGACGGCAACAGCGTGTGGTTTCCCTATAGCTGGATGGGCAACTGGCATTTCAATCCATCCGAGGGGCTGCTGCTGAAGTTTTCCGGCGACATGGTGTACCTGGTGCTGATCCGGGGAAGCAATCTCGACCGGCCGCTCGGCGATGGCACTATCGACCTTGTGCGTGCCGGATTACAGCGGCATCGTGTGCTGTGGCTGCGTGAAATGGCCGCCGAGGAAGTCCAGCAGGTGGGAGACACCGGCCCGACCATCGACAGCATCCAGGTGGCGGAATTCGAGTCGTATGCCGCAATGAAGGAATGGCTGGAAGCCCATGCGCGTGCGTTTTTGTAACGCGGAGCACCATTGCCACTTCAGCATATCTATCCCATTCCAAGTGTAATGGTAGCACATACTGTCGATGTACCGTGTGCCTACGAGAGCTGGCACTTACCGTCACGGCTCAGAAATATTCTGATTGTCACGAGAGGCATACTAGTATATTTGTCGTGTATTGAACTTTCTGCTTTAGGATAATGCCTCTCCATCCACATTCTAACGCGACCTTTCTGGATACGCTCGTCCGCGCCGGGATGTGGATCGGCGGCTTGTTCTTAGTATTCATGCTGGGCGTAGCGGCGATGCATCTACGCATCATGCCTTCCTTTGTGCTGGAGGCGATAGAAGTGGCCGACGACTGGGACGCCATCACGAAAGACGACATCCAGCAGGCCGAGCTTGATATCATCGACAAAAGACCGCGAAACAAGAATCCCGTCAGTCGTGCCAAGGTGAAGGTGTGGGATAAAACGCTGGCCTATAACGGCTACACGGTGGTCAATGTGCGCAATGAGGACAAGGTGTATCTTGTCGATATGGAGGGCAAGGTCATCCATGCGTGGGACGCGGTGCCGCGCTCGACGCTCAAAGGCGCGGACAAAGATAGCGAGGAAATCAAGCTGCGCTTGCGCAACAGCTTCTCGCAGCTGTTTCCCAACGGCGATCTGCTGGTAATCAGCGTAATGCGAGGAAAGACTCCGTACGGCCATTCACTGATCAAAATGGACAAGGATTCCAACGTGTTGTGGAGTTTCGACAGCTTCCAGATGCATCATGCCGTTTATGTAGACAAAGAGAATGGCAATATCTACGCGCTGGGGCACGACTTCGTGAAACGTACTATCAACCTGGCGCCGCATATGCCAGAAAGTACGCTGGACGATCTGGTGATGATTCTCTCTCCCAACGGCAAGTTACTGGAGAGCATTTCGGTATTCGATGCGTTCATGGGCACCCCGTTCGAGGGCTTCCTCTACAATGAGATCAAGGACAAGGCGCAGTGGGACCGCCTACACACCAACAGCATCATGAAGCTAGAGCCGGAGATGGCCATGCATTTCCCGATGCTGAAAGCGGGTCAGATATTGATTTCCGTCCGCAACATGGACGCTATCGCGGCGCTCGACCCGGAAACGCAAAAGATCGTCTGGGCGATGAAAGGACCGTGGGACGCGCAGCACGACGCGCAGTTCCTGGATAACGGTTCGATCCTGCTATTCGACAATCTGGGCCACAGCTTCAGCGGCAAGACTTATTCGCGTGTGCTGGAGTTTTCACCAGGGACGATGGCGGTTCCGTGGTATTACGCGGGTGGGCCGGGTGTGAAGATGTTTACCTCCACGCATGGTTCGGCCGAGCGCCTGAAAAACGGAAACACGCTCATCACAGAGAGCAATGACGGCCGCATCATCGAGGTGACGAAGGAAGGCAAAATCGTCTGGGAATACGTATTGCCGGGCGAGCGGATCGGAGATTTGTCGCCATCCACCATTTATCACGCAAGGCGTTTCAGCAAGAATGAGCTGACATTCCTTGCGCCTGAGAAACAGTAAGGGGTGGCGATGAGTCTTTTCTCGCGCGTGAACGAAGATGCCTTTGACAGGCTGTCGCGCCGCGTGGCGCTGGCTGGCGTGGTCTTGCTTGTTTTCGCCGCTGGCGCGCTGGCGCTGCATTTCCGCATGCTCCCGACATTCGTGCTGGAAGCGCTGCAGGTGGCCGATGACTGGCAGGGCATCAAGGACGAAGAAACGCAGCAGCAGAAGCTCGACAAGATCGACCGCAAGCCCAAAAACATGCATCCCGTCAGCCGTGCCAAGGTTGAGGTGTGGGACAAAGCACTCTCCTACGGCGACTACACGTTGATTACCGCGCGCAACGAAGACAAGGCATTCCTAGTCAACATGGAAGGCAAAATAGTGCGTTCCTGGCCTGCCTATCCGAAGGAACTGCTGATGAAGGAGAACGACGAGGCGCAGCAGCGCATCTTCGGCCGCTACGCATCGCTTTATCCCAACGGGGACATTCTCATCACCAACAAAATACGCGGCGAAACGCCATACAGCCGGTCCATGGTGAAACTGGACAAGGACGGCAAGTTGCTCTGGCACGTCGAACAGATTCACCACGTCGTCTATATCGATAAAGAAAACGGAACCATCTATGCATTGGAGCATGAATTCCTGAAGGCACGCTCGAACCTGGCGTTAGGCATGCCGCAGCAGATCCTCACCGATTACGTGATGATCCTGTCGCCGGAAGGCACGCCGCTCGACAAGATTTCCATTCTCGACGCATTTCTTGGCACGCCCTTCGAAATCTATCTTTACAGCAAGGTGGACGACGAAAATAAGAACGCGCAGGCCACGCAGCGCGTGGCATGGGATCGTTTCCACACCAACAGCAT
This sequence comes from bacterium, assembly GCA_016124895.1. GTDB lineage: Bacteria > Planctomycetota > Planctomycetia > Planctomycetales > Planctomycetaceae > JAPOLP01. The sequence goes on along the minus strand of WGMU01000178.1, from coordinate 26,645 downwards.
CATGAAGCTGGAACCGGAGGTGGCCGATAAGTTTCCAATGTTCAAGCCGGGTCAGCTGCTGTTGTCGATCCGCAGCATGAGTCTGCTGGCCGTACTCGATCCCGCGACGAAGAAGATCACTTGGGCGATGAAAGGACCGTGGTATGTGCAGCATGACGCGGTGTTCCTGCCCAATGGGAATATGACGGTGTTTGATAATATGGGGCAGGTGCTCGGTGAAAAGATCACTTCCCGCGCGATGGAGTTTTCCGTGCAGGATTCCGCGATTCACTGGAGTTATTCAGGCACTGCGAAGCATCCGCTGCTGTCGGTGACCTTCGGCAATGTGCAGCGTTTGCCCAATGGCAATTCGCTCATCAACGAAACCAATAATGGCCGCGTGATCGAAGTGACAAAAGAAGGCAGAATCGTGTGGAACTTTATCCTGCCGGGCGACCGTATCGGCGACCTATCTCCATGCTCCATTAACAGCGCCATTCGCTACAGAAAGGACGAGTTGCCGTTCCTGAAGACAGACATGTGAAATAAAGGATTGATCTATAATACTGGAGCCTTATAGTAGCAGTACAGCTACTGACGAATAAGAGCATACGCATAGGAGATACCGTGAGCAAGAATAGGATGTCATCAAGTGAAGCAGCCATTGGCGTATGTCTTTTGGTGTTGTTCTGTAGTTTCCCGGCTCTGGCATACGTCGGACCTGGGCCGGGGCTGTCGATGCTCGGGTCTTTATTCGCACTATTGGGCAGTGTTCTCGCTGCATTGTTTATGGTCGTACTCTGGCCGTTGCGCGTGTATTACAAGCGTTGGAAGACAAAACGCACACCGGCTAATATAAGCGAAAAGACTACCGAGACACCGTAAGCTGCGATGTGTCGCATTTGAAACGTCAACGCGTGGGCCCCCCATCGAAGTCCGGGGCGATGGTGCGGCGGGAAGTGGGAGAATGGTGTTCCTGTGCCCGTCTCACGAAGCCACGCTGACGGCCCTCTTCGCGGTCGCGCTCTGCAACTTCAACCACCCTTTCAATTTCCACACGGCTCAACTGGGCCTTTCCTTTATCTTGCAGAAGGCGGTTATAGCGAGCAAGAAGCTGATGCACCTGCGTGAGTGTTGGCACATTGGGTGCGCCGTCCCACTCCCAACACCGAAGCAGATGAGCCATACGAGCATCTTCATCCGCGCCGCCTCGTGCCATGTCGCTGTCCACGGCCGACATAGGCACGTCAAGGTCTGTGGCGTTGCGCAGCGCGGACAGCAGAGGTTTGAGCCGGGTTGTGCTATTGATTCTAGCCACGATGTCGTGAGTCGTGGCCGCCAGATCATCGAAGGTGAATCCCGTCGCGGTCACGAGTTGTTGAAGTTCGTCTGCCGTCACAAGAGGACGGTTCGCCCGATCATGGCAACGCTGAAGTGCATTGACAAGCCCACGCATGGTCGACTGAGTGGGGCACGTTATCCCATTTTTTGACATCGACAAAGATGCTTCGTTGAGCGCAGGCTCCGTCTGGCCGAGCGGTATTGAGCGCATTACAAGCTGGGCCTGCGAGATTCCGGCAACGCGCAAACGGCCTAAGATGTCAGCGAGTTGTGAGGAGAAGTACGACCGATGCGATTGTCGACCCAGCGGCAGGCTTCCGTTTTCGATGGCGATGTCGATGCGATTCATTTGCAAACCGTCAAGGCCGGCAATTCGCTCCAATGCCAATTGTTCGACACGAGTTGGTATCCCACGCGACGACAAGAGGTCCTTAATCCGGTGCGCATCAGATTGGCAATCGGAGCCGGGCCACGTGTTGGCGGCTTCGGCAATGTCTGCATAGGTCCAACGTCCGCCTTGGCGGTGGAAGCTCAACAGCTTGTTGATAAGTTCCCTCCAGGTCAAACGCGACTGAGGCAGGGCTTCGTGGGCTTGTCGCTCCCATCTCGCCATCACTTCCTCATTCCAGTGTTTGATCGAATCGGGTGTCACTTCAATGAGTCCGGCGGCGGTGAAAAGCGCGATGCGATGATCGCCGCCAGGCTGCAACCGTTCCCGGTCGAGCGAGAACAACGCATGATTAGCGATGTCGGCCACGAACTGATAAGGCGGGCGGAAGCTGCCGTGGCGAAGGCGTTGCACTTTTGATTCGGATATGTGTGTGCCAGTTGCTTGAGAGTACAGTTGGGCAAATGCAAGGTTGGTTAGACCGTTCGCGTCTAGCAGCGCGGCGAAGAGGTGGGCAAAGTCCGCGTGGGACCTCCAACCTTCCATGACCTGATTAGCCCGCTCACACACTTCCTCTGGGCTGTGATTCTCTTTCCTCCGACCCGCCACGCTACCATCCCTACTTGAATAGCAGGATAGCGCAGCAGCGGGTTCAGCGCAAGCATTATTGGCCGAGCATGGCTAACTGGCTAAGTTTCCACGCCGGCCAATGCTGCGAATGCGGCTTCAGGAGTACAAGATTATGCCGAAGAAGTTCCTCAAGGCGCGCACGGGCGCGGCCATTCACACCGTGGCGGACGCTGTGCGTGCAACGTAACTATCGAAACCACAGGGACATGCGTTGCGGACATCCCCGATTCTGGTTCGGCTGACAACCCCTCTTTTCGCCACTCGGCTTTTGCCTGAATCTCGGCCATTCGGATGATTCCTTGTGAAAGGAGCATCCAATGGCAAACCTCACTCACAAGCCGCTTTCCTGGTTCAAGACCGCACCGCAAGCCCGCCGGCATTTCGATGAGGCGGAACTTCGCCGCCTTGGCGAGTCGCTCAAGGTCAAGCAGTTGCAGCCCGTGCTGGCGAAGCCCGATGGGACGCTGATTGCCGGCGAACGCCGCTTCCGTGCTGCGTCTCTCGTTGGGCTTAAAGACCTTCAGGTCATCATCACCGACGAAGCCCTGACCGACACGCAAATCCGCGTCTTCCAACTGACGGAGAACGTGCATCGCTCGGACCTGACCGATGCCGAGAAATGGCGAGCCTGCGAGGAGTTGCTGCGGCTCAATGAAGGCTGGTCCAACAAGGACCTGGCCGAACATCTGAAGCTGTCGGAAGGATCGGTCACCAAGTACCTGTCGCCATCGCGTTGCACCAAGGATGTGCAGGACGCCCTCGAAGCCGGTCGTATCGGCATCACCACGGCCTATGAGTTGAGCCGTGTCGCTGAAGCTGAACAGGTCGAACTGCTTCACCTCAAGGAAACCGGTGCCTCCCGCGACGCGGTGCGCGAGCGGGTTCGCAAGCACAAGCAGTCCAGCGCGCCGCAAGTGCGGGCGAGACGGATTGCGTTCCCATTGCCGTCGGGCGTGAAGGTCGCGGTATCGGGGGAAGAACTGTCGCTGGATGACTTCATCGACGCCCTCGGTGAAGCACAGAAGGAAGCCAGGAAGGCACGCGACCAATCACTCGATGCCAAAACGTTTGCCGCCGTCATGCGCGACAAGGCCAAGAAACCATAAGGGGAGGGACTATGTCTCGGATCACGATCATTGCATCGGTTGTGGCACTGTTGGCAAGCGGCCTGGCGTTCCATGTCGGACACAAGGCCGCACAACGGGAGCAGTCGTTTCAGAGGCGGATCGCGGGGCTTCCGCCGGACGATGCCCGCGTTCCGCAAGTGGCTCCGTCGGTTGAAGAACAGGAAGTGGTGACGGGCTTTGCACGCAATCCATTCGAGGGGCGAAGCAAAAGCGGGGCGTTGATGCCCCGCGACGGTGAACAGCGAGCGGCCTTCGAGCAATCGCTTCAAGCACGCTCGCGGAAGCAGTCGTTCTACTTGGCTGCCGCAGTCATTCCGGTGCTGCTGGTGTTTGGGCTGTTCATCGCCCGCGCACGCAAGCGGTTTCACGACACACACGAATCAGGAGAGACATCATGCGATACTGCCGAGCCTTGTTGATTCTGTCGGTGGTGATTGTGGCGGCGGTGGTCGCACTGGTGTGCGTCACCGTGCCCTGGGCCTGGGTGCTACCGGCACTGATCGCCTTGGGCATGGCGACCAGGAAGGGCTACCAACTGACGGCCTTCGGTACGGCACGCTGGGCGGATGCAGCGGACATGCAGCGCTCGGGAATGCTTGCCGGTGGCAACGGGTTGATACTGGGGCGGATGCAGGTGTCGCGTCCGGATTTCGCCGCGTCGCTGATCGGCCTGTTCAATCCGCGCATCGCCTCGGACGTGGCGTGCGAGCGGTTTGTGTTTTCGATGAGGAAGCTGCAACCGGCTCCGCCGCAACTGGTGCGGCTTTCAAAAGCCGTGCATGTGGCGGTCTTTGCTCCGACGGGCGTCGGCAAGGGTGTCAGTTGCGTAATCCCGCATCTGCTGACCTGCCGCGAATCAATGGTGGTGGTGGATTTCAAGGGGGAGAACGCGAAGCTCACCGCCAGGCACCGCGCGGAACAGTTCGGTCACAAGATCGTGATCCTCGATCCGTTCAAGGTGACAACCGACTCGCCTGATACGTTTAACCCGTTCGACATGATTGACAGCGAGTCGGCGCTGGCGATTGACGATTGCCGCGACCTGGCCGAAGCGTTGGTGGTTCGCACGGGCCAAGAGAAAGAACCGCACTGGTGCGATTCAGCGGAATCCTGGATCGCGGCGATGGCGGCACTGATTACGCAATATGCAGAACCGGCTGACCGCACGCTCCAGACCTTGCGGACGCTCCTTACCAACCCGCAAAAGATGCAAGCCGTCATCAAGCTTGCCTGCGAGTCCACGGCATGGGACGGGATGCTTGCCCGCATGGGGCATCAGTTGACGCAGTTCGAGGGCAAGGAATTGTCGTCGGTGTTGACCACGACCAATCGCTTCTTGCGATTCCTGGATACGCTGGCCATCGCCCACAGTACGAAGGCCAGCACATTCGATCCCCGAGAACTGCCGAATGGCAAGATGACCGTCTATCTGGTGCTGCCACCGGAGCATATGCGGGCGCAATCGGCACTGCTTCGCATGTGGATCGGAGCCTTGCTTCGGGCCGTGGTGCGTGGCGGATTGCAAGAGACGAACAAGGTGCATTTCGTGTTGGACGAGGCGGCGTCCTTGGGCCACATGGACGCACTCGATGACGCGGTGGATAAGTACCGGGGCTACGGTGTGCGGCTCCAGTTCTACTACCAGTCGGTTGGCCAGTTGAAGAAATGCTGGCCCGAAGGGGCGGACCAGACGTTGCTGTCGAATACGACGCAAGTCTTCTTCGGTGTGTCGGATTTGCAAACGGCCGAGTATGTGAGTTCACGGCTTGGCGAGTCCACGATCATCGTCGAATCAGGCGGCACGAGCACGGGCGGCTCGACGCAGGTCAGCAACCAAGGCGGCAACCGAACCGAAGGCACGTCCTGGAATGTAAGCCAGAACTGGCAGCAACATGCCAGGAAGCTGTTGAAGCCCGAAGAGGTCGCGGGACTCAACCCGCGCTCAGCGATCACCTTCGCGCCGGGTGTGCCGCCGATCCGAACCACGCTTATTCGCTACTTCGAGGAACCGTCCCTGGGAAAGGGGCCTTCCTGGTGGAAGCGCTTCAGGGTCAAGGCGGAAGTGTGGCTTGCCGCCGTCCTGCTTCTGTCGCTGGTGTCCGTCCTGGGGGTGCGGATGGCGGCAGCGTTATTGGCTCACCCCTCACACAACCCGCACGTCACGGCGGGTCCATGACAGGAGAACGAACGATGTCCAGAGAACTGTTCAAAGAAATCCTCTCCGATGTCGGTGCCGAGCTGGGCCGGCTTGGAGTGCAGGGCCAGATGGAAATGGCCTCGGCCCTGTTCAACGGCGATGCCTTCGTGCCGTACGGTCCGGGGCAGATCACGCCGGAAGCGGCCCCAGACCTTGCTGCCGAGCAAATCGAAATGCCGCAGCAGGAAATGGGCGGCATGGAGATGTAACGAGGGCATTGCCCTCGGATCGCAATGACAACCAGTTGCGGGAGTCCAAGACCGCGCGGTGCGGCAGAGGAAGTCCCGCACAACAACGGAGGATGATTCGATGAATGAGATGATTTTGATTGGAGCAGGCGTCGCGTGCGTGGCGCTGATCGCATGGATGCTCTACATGATGACGTTCAAACCGAAGATTTGGACTGAACACGTTGACCAGGCGGAGCGGCGGAAGGAAGCACGCCACCAGCGCCGCAAGGAAATGGGAACGATCATCGCCGGCATCGTGCGTGCCGCGATGAAGAAGTAAGGCGCGGTCGCACCGTCGAGGCGGGGCCGCAAGGCCCCGCCGATTCGGAAGCAGTTGAGGGTACGGTTATGACGCAAAAGAATGTCGTGGTTGCTTTGCAGCAGCACAAGGATTGGGTCAAAAACCAGTCTGCCGGTAAGCGAGCCGATCTGCGTGGCGCTGACTTGAGAAATACGAATTTCGAGGGAGCCGATCTTCGCTACGTTGATTTTCGTGCGGCCGACCTTTCAGGGTGCAACCTGACACGTGCCGACTGCCGCAACGCAGACTTTCGCGGCGCGAATTTCACAGGAGCCATTTGCGTCGGCACCAACCTTGTCAACGCGAGGATGGAAGGAGCAAATCTGCAAGGCATCGACCTGAGGCTGGCGGTGATGGAATACGCACAGATGTCGGGCGTCAATCTCGCCAAAGAGTTCCAGAAGATTCTCCAGGAAAAGGACGGCAAGGAACAGAAGCCTCAAACTGAAGCCCGGACCAATGGACAGTACCAGGAACGTGAGCGAAACGGCAGGGAATACTAGGTGCATCAATGACGTTGGAAGAACGACTCTCACGGATTGAAGCGATGCTCATCGCGCTGGTTGCACGCCAAAGCGTGCGGGACTGGTACTCCGTCGAGCAGTTCTCCCGGATCGTGGGGCGTTCTTCCTTCACCTGCCGCGAGTGGTGCCGCCGGAAGCGCATCCATGCCCACAAAAAGGCAAGCGGCCGGGGAGCACATACGTCGTGGGCGATTTCACATGAGGAATTGCAGCGCTACCAGCGTGAAGGGCTACGCAAAGCAGACTGAACCCCTTCACGCAACAACAACAAACCCGCGCGCCGGGTCAGGGATCGGCCTGCGCGCATTTACTCAAACCATTTCTTCATTCGGAGGTGGATTCCGGTCATGTCCCGCAGCAATCGACAAGCCGATTGCCGAATCCGCGACGATGCGACGAGCATCGTTCCGGCCGGGACACCGGACTGGATCACCGCTGAACTCATCGAGCAGACGATTCGCGTCTGGCAGCCTTACGACGAGACACCGCTGACGATTGATGATGCCATCGAAATCATCCGCAATGCGGGGCTTCTGTTCGACGCACTCTCCACTCGCCGCTCGGGAGCGAAGATTTCCGGGGAATCCCAGCAGTGAAGGGACCGGCTGAATCTCCCTGACCACCGGGAACTTGGGTAGAATAAGGCCATTCAAAAGGCTTCTTGTTCCCGGTTGGTCTTGGAGTAACGCCATGAAACAGTTCGCCGCTTTGGCCCGCGTCAGCAGCCGGGAACAGGAACGCGAGGGCTTCAGCCTGGAAGTGCAGGAGGAAGGTCTCAAGCGGTACGCGACCCAGGCGGGCGGTGAGATCGTCAAGTTCTTCAAGATCGCCGAGACAGCGAGCAAAGGGGAGCAACGCAAGACGTTCCGCGAGCTGATCGCCTACGCCAAGAAGAATGCCTTCGCTCTCGATGGCCTGCTGTTCTACAAGGTTGACCGGGCATCGCGGAACCTGTTCGATTACGTCGAACTCGAACGGCTGGAATCGGAACACAACCTGCCGTTCATCTCCATCTCGCAGCCGACTGAGAACACGCCCGCCGGTCGCATGATGCGCAGGACACTCGCCAACATGGCGAGCTTCTACACCGAACAGATGTCGGTCGATGTCCGCGAAGGAATTGCCCGCCGCGTGAAGGAAGGCTGGTTCTGCGGACCGGCTCCTTACGGTTATCGCAACATCCGCAAAGATGGTCGCGGCGTCATCGAGACCGATCCCGAGCAGGCGGATAACGTCAAGCGGATGTTCCATCTCTACGCCTACGAAAACCTGACGCTCGATGGCGTGGTTGCGAAGATCAACTCCGAAGGCCGCGTGTACCGTCCATCACAGCCAAGGTTCCCTCGCACCTCGATCCACACGATGTTGAAGGACCGGTGCTACATCGGCGAAATCCAGCACAAGGGGCAATGGTATCCCGGCAAGCATGAACCGCTGATCGACCGGGCGACCTGGAACCGGGTGCAGGCACTCCTCGGTGGTCACGTTCATCACGCCACGACGTTGACCTACGCGGGCCAGTTCATGACCTGCGGCCATTGCGGCCATCCGGTCACTGGCGAACTGGTCAGGAAGAAGAGGAAGGATGGCGGCGTCAACGAACACGTTTACTACCGCTGTGCCCGCTATGCCAAGGGCGACCATCCCCGCATCCGCGTGAAGGAAGCTGACATCGAAGCTCAGGTGCTGGCGATCTTCGACAAGATGAAAGTCGAGGACGAATCCGTCCGCGACTGGTTCCGCATGGTCCTTGCATCGCAGACCCGCGATGCCCAGGCCGACAGCCGCGCTCAGCGTGCCGAACTGACCCGGCAGGAGTCGCTGCTCATCCAGCAGCAGGACCGTCTGCTCAACATGCGGCTGGCCGACGATATCGATCAGGATGCCTTCGCCAGGAAGCACACGGAGCTACGCGACCGGCTGGCTTCGATCAATCTGCAACTGGATGTGCTGGACCGCTCCCACGACGAAACGGCGGAGTTGGCAGCCAAAGTGTTTGAACTCTCGCAAACCTTGAAGGAGCAATGGCTTACCGCTGATTACGCCACGAAGCGGCGATTGCTCGAAATCGTGTGTTTGAACTGCACCCTCGACGGCGTAACCCTTTGCCCGGAGATGAGAAAGCCCTTCGACGTACTCGTCGAAGGGCGGTTTCTAAAAACAAGCGGAGAGGGAGGGATTCGAACCCTCGGACCAGTTTGACCCGGTCACATCATTAGCAATGATGCGCATTCGGCCACTCTGCCACCTCTCCGGGTCAGTGACCAGCGGCGGAATATAGCCTCAAACATCTCGAACGCAAGTGCGTCCGAACAGGGTTGACGACCTCATACTGTCAGGTCAGTTCGATTGTGACGGGAGCGTGATCAGAGACGGTCAGCCCGCCGGCCCGGCAGATTTCAGCGGACTGAAATCGCTTTTCGGCCGCGGCGTTGCCCAGCAGGTAATCGATCCGCCAGCCGCGGTCGAGTTCCCGCGCCTTGCCGCGATTCGACCACCAGGAATATGGCCCCTGCACTTCGCCGAAGTGCTGCCGGACCAGGTCGCTCCAGCCGGTGCCGAGCAGATCGGAAAACCACGCGCGTTCGTGCGGCAGAAAGCCCGACGTGTTCTCGTTCGACTTCGCGTAGAAGATGTCGCGTTCGGTGTGAGCGATGTTGAGGTCCCCGCCGACGACGACCGGGCGACGCTGCTTCTGCACGCCGTGGCTCCACGGCAGAAATTCCGCCAGCCATCGCTCTTTGACTTCCTGACGCTCCGGGCCTGACGATCCCGACGGCAGGTAAACACAGACGACTTCGACGCCGTCGATCAGCGCGCGAATGACGCGGCCTTCGGGGTCGGCAGCATCGAGCCCGGTGGAAAGAATCTCGATCGGCGAGCGCGACCAGATCGCTGTTCCCGAATAGCCCTTGCGTTCGGCCGGGTGCCAGTGGACGTGCCAGCCATCAGGAGCAGCCCACTCGTTCGGCATCTGATCGGGCAGCGCACGGACTTCCTGCAGCATCAACACGTCCGGCTGCACTTCGTCAAGGATCTCCGCGAAGCCCTTGCGCAATGCCGCACGGATTCCATTGACGTTCCACGTAGTAATGCGCATTGAGCAATCGTCCGTAAATCAGCAGAGTTACTGCCCGGCGGGATCCGAAGAGGCGACGGGTCAGCCTGCAGAGCTGTAAAACGCGTTGGCAGCGGCGACGCTTGAGCCGGGCTGGATCGAGGCTCCCTGGGCGGAGAGGCAGTTTTCCAGGGCGGCCAGGAAGAGCAGGACGTTGCGGGACGAGCTGGCTTCGCCCATCAGGCCGATGCGCCAGGTCCTGCCTTTCATCGGGCCGAGGCCGGCGCCGATCTCGATGCCGAACTCGTTGAGCAGCCGACTGCGGACCGCTACGTCGTCGACGCCCTCCGGGATGCGGACCGCGTTGAGCATCGGCAGGCGGAATTCTTCCGCGACAGCGTACTCGATGCCGAGAGCTGCCAGGCCGGCTCGCAGAGCGAGATGATTGCGGCGATGTCGCGCGAAGCGGTTGTCGAGCCCCTCTTCCAGCACAAGCCGCAGCGCTTCGTGCAGGCCGTAATTCATGTTGATCGGGGCGGTGTGATGGTAAGCCCGCGACGAGTCGCTCCAGTAGTTGCGGACCATTGTCATGTCGAGATACCAGCTCACGACCTTCGTTTTGCGGGCGTCGATCGCGTCGAGTGCTCGCTGGCTGAACGTGACCGGGGCGAGTCCCGGCGGACAGCTCAGGCACTTCTGCGTGCCGCTGTAGACGGCGTCGAGCCCCCACTCGTCAACTTTGACCGGGACTCCGCCCAGCGATGTGACGCAGTCAACCAGTAATAGTGCTCCGGCGTCGTGGACGATCTTTGCGATCTCTTCCAGCGGCTGCAGCGCACCGGTCGACGTTTCCGCGTGAACCAGGCCGACGACTTTCGGCGAGTGGGCTTTAACAGCGGCAGCGACTTCGTCGGGCGAGAAGACTTCGCCAAATGGTCGCTCAATCGCGCTGACCTCAGCTCCGGCACGTTCTGCAACGTCCTTCATGCGTCCGCCGAAGACGCCGTTCACGCCGACGAGCATCCGGTCGCCGCGTTCAATCAGGTTGACGACGCAGGTTTCCATTCCGGCCGAACCCGTTCCGCTGACTGCCAGCGTCAGTTTGTTCTGCGTCTGGAAAATCTGACGCAGCATGTCCTGCACTTCGTTCATCGTCTGCAGGAAATACGGATCGAGATGCCCGACCGTCGGTGCCCCCAGCGCGGCGAGTACACGCGGATGTGTATCGCTCGGCCCCGGTCCCATCAGAATTCGACACGGAGGATTTAATGGCTGCGGGACGGACTGCGTCATGGGGTGGCTCCAGAGAAAAGTGAACCTGTCGGCGCGAACATCGCCGGAAACGGCGGGCTCTGAGAAACACGAATCGCTGCCGGCTTGGCACGGCGGTGATTCTCACGGCGCGAATCTTTACGAGGTTGAGCCGTTGTCGTCACCCGTGCGCGGTCGCGGTCGGAAATACTTCATGGACTGCAGCACGACCATTCGCCGCCTTGCCAGTCGCACGCCCATCGACAGCAGAAAGTTTACAAAGCCCGGAATGACAAACAGGCGGCGTTTTTCGAGACCGCGGATCGAACGCCGCACAACGTACTCGGCTGTGTGCGAGCGTTGTTTCTTCAGCCAGCCCTGAACGCCGGCCACGTCGAAGAACTCGGTCGCAGTCGTACCCGGACACAACGCCTGCACGGTCACATTGCGGTCGCGGCATTCGGCCCACAATGCTTCGCTGAAGTGCAGCACGTAGGCCTTTGTCGCGGCATAAGCCGGCATATACGCAACCGGTTGAAACGCCGCGACGGACGCCAGGTTGATGATCGCGCCGTGCTGGCGTTCGAGCATCTGCGGCAGGAACAGATAGGTCAGCTCAGTCAGCGCGGCGATGTTGAGCTGAATCATTTCCAGCATTCTCTGCGGGTCGGTTTCGTCGACGATGCCGACAAATCCGAAGCCCGCGTTATTGATCAGCAGTTCGACCGCGATCCCCTGGCCCTTAATCAGCGAAAAGACGCGCTGCGGCTCTTTGGGATCCGAGAGGTCGCCGACAATCAATTCGCAATGCGTACCGTGTCGTGTATGAAGCTCATCGGCGAGTGCCTGCAGACGGTCCTCACGCCGCGCCGTCAGGATCAGGTGCATTCCCCGCGCGGCCAGCAGGCGCGCAAACTCAGCCCCGATTCCGGACGATGCTCCGGTGATCAAGGCCCAGCGATCAGCGTATGTATCCAGCAATGTAATGTCTCCGTCCGGGCGGCAAGGGCTGGCTGAACACCCGCGGCCTGAATCAGGCCAGGCCAGCCATTGGCACCGGCAGCGACAAGAGTTGTTTGACCCAGCAAGAAACGGCGCCCTCGATCATGGATCGCGGAGAGGGGACCAGCCTCCGACTTTGCGAGTCGGGCTTCGTACCGTAAAGCGGCTGAAAACCCCGCAAAATCGCACCGTTCCAAAGGCTGGGATCGTAACAGATCGTTGCTGGCGAAAAAGTGAGTCGAGACGCTGGAGTGGGGAGTAGGCGGTCGACAGTAGGGAATCAGCAATCCGTCGGGCGGTTTCAATTGGCAGCGGAATCGGCGGCGGTCTGAGCTTCGTCTGCGGTGAGCGCGCCGTCTCGATCAGCATCGAATCGAGCGAAATCGTTCACAGATCCGAGAAACTCACGCCGTGAGACCTCGCCGTCCCGATTGAGGTCCATCCGGCGAAACCATTCCGGACCGCTGACGGCCTCCTGCAGTCGCGGATTTGTCGACGCCTGTTGCATCGTCATCTGAGAGTTCGGAATCAGCCCCGGCTGAGCGAGTTCGATCGTCACGCGATAACGGCTCTCGATTTCGGATGCGTCGAGCGCCCGATTGTGATTCTTATCGAACTCCGCAATCCGTTCCGGGCCGAGCAGAAACTCGCGGCGCGTCAGACGCAGGTCCGAGTCGCTGTCCAGAATCTCGAACAGCGACCGACGCTGCAGGTCGACCCGCATGATGACGCGCAATCGGCCGAGACTCGCTCGCTCGTCAAGATACGAGACGATCTCATCAACGATGACCTGTCCGTCGCCGTTGCGGTCCACGACTTCAAACGTCGCGCCTTCAAGATTCAGCCCGCCAAATTCCTGAGCGTCGAGATACCGGTTTCTGTCGGCGTCGACCCGCAGGAACTGAATGCGGAAGAAACTGATCGTGTCGGACATTACTGCTGCCCCGCGTTTGACAGAGAAGTCAATCGAGCGGTCCGGCAGCTCCGGCTGAGTGATCCGTGGGCGTCCGAACTTCGGCATCTCGGCGGTCACCGAAAGGTCATTGCCAGGCTGCTGCAGCGCGGCGACAAGTTCCGAAATGGACAACGACTTGCTTCCGTCAGCGTCAAAGCGAACCAGATGAGCAAACGACGCCGGGATCTCGGACGTCGACAACTCACCGTCGGATGCAGCCCCATTGCCTGCCGCTCCGCCGCCTGGCTCGCCGCCATCGGCAGGGCTCCGGTCGTACTGACGCAGAATCTGCTCGGCGATGGCCACAAGATTCGCATCGGCCTCTAACAGCACGAACGGATAAGCCTGCTGACTATCTTCTGTCTCGGTCACAAACGCGGGCCGACCAGCCGGGTCGGACAGCGGCGCGAGTTCGGCTGCGCTGATTGTCTCGTCGTCGTCGAGGTCGAGCAGTCGCAGCGCTTCCGGCCCCGATTTCAGTTCCGTTTCGGAGACCGATCGATCGTGGTCTGCATCGAGTTCCCCGAGGAGGTCGACATCGAGCAGCCGGTCCTGCACGCGTCTCGTCAGTGAAAACGCCGGTCCCATGAACGCTTCGTAGTGATCGGTAACTTCGGACAGCGACAACTGCCCGTCCTGCGGCGTGACGTCAAGTGATTTCCAGTCATCACCGAGCACCGCTGCGTGACTCGTCGACCGGTCAAATGCCGGAACCTGCGCCGCTTCTTCCGGAGCAAGACTCCCATTGCCGTCTTTGTCGAACTGTGAAAACTGGCGGGCGGCGAACGCATGACGAAACTCGCTGATCGGCTGCCCGTCAATCGTCAGTTGCAGTTTGAGGAACAGCGGACCGGACGTTCCCAGATAAATCAGCCGATGAATTGTCGCTGGCTCGTTGCTTTCCGCGGCAGTCGCTTCGGACGACGCGAACAGCAGTTCAAGCACAGCCGCGGTGACTGCAAAGCAGGTGACTCGCCGCGTCAGAACTGAAACGCTCGTCTTCCACTTCCCGGAGCACAGGCATCGTCGTGTCATGGCGAATCAACTCCGTTCGCTGAGTCTGCGGCAACGAGCGGCGGCTCGGCGTCGGACGTCAAGTGTTCTCGATCGACAAACGACAGCAGCAGCGGCAGCAGAAACAGATTGCCAGCCAGGCCGCCAAGCATCGCCACACTGACGAGGATGCCAAAGTAAACGAGCGGAATGAAGTGCGAGAGCGTCAAAACACTGAAGCCGGCAACGAGGGCCACATTCGCGAAGACCAGCGCGCGGCCGACACTTGTCTGAGTTTTTTCAAGAGCTCCAGCAACTGGCTCCCCCTGCCGGCGCAGTCGCTGGTACTGAGCGAGATAGTGGACGCTGCTGTCGACCGTCAGCCCCATCGACACGCTGGCGATCATCGCCGTCGCAATATTAATCGGCAGCCCGATCCAGCCCATGAAGCCGATGACCAGAACGATCGGAAACAGATTCGGCACGAGCGCCGCAATCCCGAGCCGCACACTGCGAAAAGCCAGGCTGAGCATCAACCCGATCCCGACCGCAGCAATCACAAAACTGACGAGTTGATCCCGCAGCAGACTCTCGATGAGAAACGTTAGCAGGACAAACAGGCCGGTGGTCTCGGCGAAGTCGGAAGTCGGAACGCGGACGCCGGAATTCTTCGGCGGGGTGGCATCGGTCTCTCCGACTGCTGCGTTCCGACTTCCGACTTCGCCCTGCTCAACCTTTTCCACAATCTCCCGTACGCGTGAGATCAACCAGAGCTTGCTTGCCGATGGCTGGCGTTCGAGGCCTCTGAGCATGATTCGCATTCGGCCCTGGTCAGCGTTGTAGAGCCCCTTCAGAAACTCCGGCTGAATCGCCTGCAGCATTGTGAGACGCTGCTCCAGCGAAAACTGCTTCGCGAGAAATCCAGCGCCGACTTTCTGCGGCACAAGGTCGAGCCCGTCCGTCAGCGCGACAACTTTGGTCAAACGTCCGGCCAGCGGGTTTGTCAACGAACCCGTTGCCAGCTTTGAATCTTCAATTGCGGGAACAGCCGACGCGACATCCTCGGAACTCCCCACGGCCGTGCTCGCCTGCGTCGACACTGCCGCTGACTCGCCTGAACCAGACGAGCCGAAGTCCGGTCCACCGAGTTCGTCGCGCAGGTCAGCCGCAATAGCCCGCACTCGACTGAGATAGTCGTCTGAGAGTTTCTTTGGCGCCGCGAAGTTCACTTCCCAGGTACCGGCACCGCCAAGCTTCGATTCGAAGAAGTTGAGCGACTGAACGAGACTGCTGTCTTCACGAAAGTTCCTGCTGAAATCCGTTTCGACCTGCAGCCTCGTGATGCCCAGTCCCGCGATCGCGATGATCGCGGCAGCAGTGAATCCGACGATCGTTGGCCGTTGATGAGCGAAACGTCCGACGCCGCCAAGCGCCGCCACCAGGTGACGCTCCGCATTCGCAGGCACCGGGTCACCGATCGCCAGGTCAAGCAGACGACTCCCGATCGTCGGTGGCTGTGTCTCGTCGATCCGGCGACGCCAGCGCGCCATTCCGCCGGGCGTAATCAGCACCACAACGACGAAGACAATCAGCGTCGCCAGCGACATCATCAGCCCGAAGCTGCGCACCGGCGTGATCTCACTGGAAAGCAGCGCCGCAAACCCAACTGCTGTTGTCGCGCACGTCCAGAAGATGGCGGGCGTCAGTTCGCTCATCGTGCTCGCCAGAGCGGCTTCGCGCGAAAGTGATCCCGATTGACGCTTCTCGCGAAAGCGCAGCGCGATGTGCATTGCCGTTGCGATGCCGATGATCGTGACCAGTGAGTTCAGCATCGAGCTGACCATGCTCAGCTTTGCGCCGCTGAGAACCAGAATCGCCTCGGTCCAGCGAATCGTGATGAGCACGACGACCAGAGGCAGCAGCACCCAGCGCAGCGTGCGGAATATCAGAAACAGCACCGCCGCCAGCAGCACCAGCGAGACATGAAACAGCACTCGGCCGTCTTCCTCGACGTAGCGGAACATATCGTGAACCTGCACGGGCTCGCCGACAACAAACGCAGGCGGATCGTGCGAGGTCGCGAGTTCGCGGATTCGGGCGATCGTTTCCCCACGCGGCGTTTCTGTCGTCGCCGGTTTGAGCCGCACGACGATCGCCGTTGTGTGCCGGTCCTCGCCGACCAGAATGCCTTCCGCGAGTTTAACCGCCTGATTCTGCTCTGCCGAAAAATCGAGATGATCAATCAGCCGACTGAACACAATCGGCAGACCGAGTGCCCGCAGCGCGTCGCCAATGCGTCCCTGTACGTCAGTCGCAGCCGGCAGTGTCTGCAGACTTTCGGGATAAACACCCGGGACTGCAGCGAGCTTTCGGCCGAGGTCTTCGATCCGGTCGCGGCTGCGTTCGGAAACGACGTCGCCGCCCGGCTCGAACAGACCGTCTTCCGGCCACGCCACGATGGCGAACTCGTCGCCGCCGAACAGCTTTTTGCTGCGGTCGTACGCCGAGAAATATTCGTCATCCTCCGCGTAAAGTGATTCAATCGACTGGTCGAATTCGAGCCGGGCGGCGATTGGCAGCGACAGGACAAACAGAATCGCGACGACCGGAAGAACGATCAGCCGCCAGCGCAGAAGCTTCTGGACAAGCGATTCCAGCAAACTGAGCGGAGTCGAATCGGGCATGAGAGAGGACTTACGAACGTGTCCGAAGTAACTTGCCGGTCAGACGGAACGTCGTACGCGGCGGCTCTGAGTTCACCGACGATTCCGCCGAAGCGATTAGTCCGACGCTGTGTAAAGTCGCCGAGCGGAATCGCAGAATAGTTGTGCCCGATCCTGTCCGCTACCGGCTGTCATCGCTCGAAAACCCGATCATGCTGCGCCGTCTTAAAGAGTTCGATCAACCATTGCTCGCCCTGCTGGCGTTTGCGTTTGCTCTGCGTTGTGCAGCCGTCGTCGTCCGCTGGGAGAATCTGACGATCGATCGCGATGCCTATCTCGCCATCGCCGAAAATCTGCAGGCGGGCAACGGCTTCTGCTCTGTTCCCGGAAAGCCGACCGCGTTTCGGCCACCGTTGTATCCACTGTTGCTGGCCGCGTGCCTCGCGCTTGGTGGCCCCTGCGCCATTGCTGCCGTTCAGACCGGGCTCGGCACAGCGACCGTCGGCCTGACTTGGCGGCTGGCACGAAATGCCGGCTTTTCGACGCGGCTTGCGCTGCTCGCTGGCCTGCTGACCGCGGTCGATCCGCTGCTGCTCGAACACGTGACGCAGCCAATGACCGAAACGCTGTTTACGTTTCTGTCGACTGCGCTGCTGTGCTCGCTGACCAGGCCAACGGGAATCTCCGTGGCACGTCCGTTACTCAGCGGCCTCCTGATCGGCCTGGCCGCACTCTGCCGACCGAGCATCTGGGCATTCGTGCTCCTGTGGCTGATCGCAGCAACCGGATTCGCCCTGTGTCGGCGTGTGCGAGGTTCAGCGATGCGTCATGCCGAGGTCTCTGACTGGCAACGCGGTTTAACCATTGCGATTGTCGCCGGACTTGTCGTCAGTCCATGGGTGCTGCGGAACTGGATCGACTTCGGTCGACCGATCGTGATGACCACGCACGGCGGCTACACACTGGCTCTGGGAAACAACGAACGTTTCTTTACCGACGTCGTCGCTGGACCTGAAAACGTCTGGAGCGAAGCTGGACTGCAGCGCTGGCAACGCGAAACAGAACGCCGTCTTGTTGAAAGCGGCGTTGACCATGCAAACGAACTCGAGAAGGACGCTGCGATGTCACGCCTCGCCGTAGAGTGGATCAGGAATCATCCGCTGGAATTTGCATCGGCAAGCTGGCTGCGGGTCCAGCGGTTCTGGGCCGTCCGACCGCAGCGGGACGACTCAGGCAGTGAACTGCTGAGAGCGGCCATCGGAATCTGGTATGCGACGACGCTACTTGCGGCAGTGGCCGGTCTGGCCCGGCACAGGCATTGCTTACCACGTTTTCACGCCGTCCTGCTGCTGACGATCGCGTTGACACTGCTCCATGCGGTCTACTGGTCGAACATGAGAATGCGTTCACCATTGGTCCCCATCGTCAGCCTGTTTGCTGCGTCGGTCTTCAGCCGGACTCCTTGCGGGAACCCGCAGGTCAGGTAACTCAGAGAATCAAATGTGTGCAATTTCTGCGAACATCAGACAAATGGCGTCGCACTTCTGGGGTAAATCCGGAATAATCTGACGGCTTGGGACGAATTCCGAGAAGGAAACCGACCGCAAAAGGGTACTACGTGTCTGGAGGCGTTTCCTCTCTTCCGATAGTTCCGCAAGCGGTAAGGCATCTTTCAAACAAGTCTGGACTAAGATGCCTTCCCCGGCAGTCTGACCCTGCCGAATGACCTGCGAAATCAGATGGGCAAATCATGACAACGCAGACCCGGGTTTTTTCTGTTGAGATCATTCAGAATGTGGTCATCGTGGCTCCTAGAGGCGATGCCAGTGGGTTTCGGTATCAGGACATTCACACAGACACGAACTCCCTGGTTGATTCGATCAACCGACTGAAGATTAACCGGATGGTCGTCGATTTCGGCGAGGTTGAGGTCGTCGGTTCAATCATGATCAGCTCGCTCATCAAGCTGGCACGCAGCATTGCCAATCAAAAAGGCACCGCCGCATTCTGCAACTCGTCCGAGAACATGCGTGGCGTGATTTCGACCATGAATCTCACAAAACTGTGGCCGTACTTTCAGTCTCGTGACGAGGCCATCGCCGCAGTCAACGGTTCCAATTGAGATGGAACTCGATCTGTCAGGCTGCCTGGTTCCCCACGACATCAAAGATCGCCCTTGCTGTTTGCTTCAGAACAGCGAGGGCATTTTTCATTCAACACGCAGAGACGAGAGATTCGCGCAGCAGCGTTGTTGAGATCGGAATCTCCACCCCGCTCTTCTCCCGATGCGGGATCATTTCGAGTCGTCACTGAGGGCGGTACCGCAGCTCGAATCGACTCCTTCGAGCTGGTTCTCTGCAGCCTTCAGACGGTCGGCGATCAGGGTGTCGATAAAAAGCTGACTCGCGTGGAACATCAGCATTGGAAACACGGCAAACGGAATCGGCAGGCCATCGATGACCTCGGCTCCACCAAACGCCGACGGATCCGTCGCCAGATAGACACCGATCGGCAGCGTCTTCTGGCTGCCGGCGAACGATGCGGCGATGCGATCCCTCCGCTCAAGACGCAATATCCCGCCACCTCGCCACGCGACCGTAAATGCCGTCAGGTGAATCGCAACGCAGCTTGTCCAGACGACGGCCAGCCCGGCGACCTGCTGCCCGAGACTCGATTCGCGCAGCTTAATGCCCCCACCCAGAGCGGCCATCAGGACGAGGATCAGCACGCACGACTGAGCAACCACACCAATGGGGGTTTTGTGCTTTGTCGCAAAGTCGGCTGCCGGGCGGAAGATTCTCAGACTCTGGCCAATCAGCGTCGGCAGCAGGACAACCCACAGCAGTCGCTGTGTCAGGTCGGCCATATTCAGCTCGACCGACTGGCCCGTCGCCGTCACCAGCCAGAACGGAGTGATGACAAAACACAGCGTGTTCGTGACGAGCGTCGTCAGCAGCGACACCGCGTCGTTTCCGCCGGCCTTGCGCGTCCAGACCGACGCAGCAGCCAGCGTGCAGGGAGTGCTGGCGGCGATCATCAGCCCGATCCGGAAGTCCGGCGTGAGCTGCAGGCTCATCGCCGCCCAGCCAAGTAACGGAATCAACGCGTAATTGCACAGGCTCGCCCAGCAGACGGGGCCGGGCTTTTTGAGCGACGCCTTCAAGTGGCCGCTGTTCAGGCTGAATGCCATCAGCACGAGAATAAACGCCGTCAGTTTTCTCGTCGGAACGAGATCCCGGCACCTCTCAACCGTCTGCACATCGCCGAAGTATCCCGTCATCAGACCGCAGGGAATCAGCGTCAGCAGAGAAATCAGGAACCAGCGTTTCTGCAGCACAGCCAGCATGGCGGGACATCCGGTTAAGGCAACAATGAGAAGCGAAGTCGGGCATCCTGACAGACTCACCTCACTGCGTCACGGATCGAGACACTGCCGTTACTGCCTACCCCACACTGACCGCGTTCAGATCGCGCGGTGATCCGAGGCCGTTGGCCGTGACGATGTCGCCACGCAGGGTGTCACAGGTCTCGAAGAGCTGGTCGAGTTGCCTCAGGTCGTTCCGAGTTGCGTCGAGCTGCTGTTCCAGCGCGGGGAACAGGCCGCTGCCCAGCTTTTGTCCGGCCAGTTCGTCGGCGAGCTTTGCGATCTCAGTATTCAGTCCTCGACGCAGACGGCGACAGAACGCCATCAGCAGGATCACGCACCACAGAACGAAAAAGACACCGGCGGAGAAATAAAAGTCAATCGGCAGAAACGCGGTATCCGAATTGTGCCACGTATCCCAGAAAAAGTTTCTCCCGGCTCGGAACAGCACATAGCCAACAAGCGCCAGCAGCAGTGACTCGTACCACAATCGGCTGAACAATCCTGAGTTCCGCTGAGCCAGCCGTTCAATGACGTCGTCGATCCGCCGCCGCGCCGCATCCAGGAACCCGGCTTCAACTCGCGCCGCCTCGCGCCAGAGTTCCGATTGACCGGACTCGACGAGCGACGAACTCAACTGCGCGTCATGCAGATGCCCGCGGATGATCAACTGCGATTCGCGTAGCAGAGCGTCGTCGAGCGATAGCGCCGCGGCCTGCTCGAAACTGTCTTCGGCCTCGGTCGCTTTCCGGCGCGCTGCCAGCCAGCGGCCTCCCTGCATGGCTCCGACAAGAACCAGTTGCGCGCTGGTTCGCGCCCGCAGCAGACTGGCCGACGCGATGACCGTCCCCAGACCGTTGTACAGCCGCAACAGCGACGAGAACGGACTGACTCCCCACAGCGACGTCACGCTACCCAGAATCCGCTGTTCCCAGAGGTGCCGGCTCGATTCGAGCTGTGTTCGCAGCGTCTGGCTCATTTCCAGGGTCAACCGCGCCCGCTGTTCTTTCAGCGTTTCTTCGACGCGAACGATTGCCGGCTCGAACTCACTGACCAGTTCGCGACAGCGGCCCAGCGTGGCCATCGTCAGATCGAGCAGATTGGCGCGACGGATCCGGACGCGATCCACCGCCGCCAGCCGAGTCGTCAGCAGGTCGAGCAGCCGCCCAAAGTCGCCGCTCGGATACTGCCCCGACTGCTGCTCGTTGAACGCCCGGACTGAGTCTACGAAGAAGAGGTCCGGCACGTCGTAGCGATCCGCCAGAAGCTGACGCCAGTCCTGACGGATATCCGAGTCATGATCAGCGTGCGTCTGCACAAAGATCAGCCGGCAACCTGCTGCGGTGACATCCAGTTCGTCGATCACCCGTGCCGAGCGGTACTTCTGCTGCGTCGACGCGTACAGTAGCACATCGCAGTGGGGCAGCATTCGCCGCAGTGTTTCGAGATTGCTCCCCGGCGCTTCGCCTTCGCTGGTGTCCGGGTCCGGGCAATCCAGAATCACGATGTCGCGCAGCACAGTCGCTTCAACCCGCTGCACATCGAAGTCACTCAGTGGCAGATCCAGAATGTCGAGTTCAGCTTCCGGATGGGCAATCAGAATCGGCCGTGTCGTCGTCGGTCGCTGCCGCCCCGATGCCGTACATTCTCGGCCAACGAGCGCATTGACCAGCGAACTTTTGCCCGTCCCGGTCCCGCCAAACGTCGCGACGACCAGCGGCGCTTCCAGCCGGACCCGCAGCGTGTCGAGCCGACCGAGCAGACGTCGCACAATCGCCCGCGATTCGTTCATCGGCTGCCAGGACGACTCGCCACTCGACCACGCACACAGACGACGCAGCAGTTCGTCGACCTGAGCGAACAGCTCCAACTGAGCAATTTCTGAATCATTCATCACGACGATCCTCAATTCGCTGGCGACTCTTCCGGATCCAGTTGGCTCAATTCCGAGATGATCTGCTCAACTGAGCGAAACGCATCCGAGTCGGGAATCATGGCAGCTTCGCCAAGATCGCGCGGCAGCGAACCGAGCAGATGTGTTTCGAGCAGGCCGGCGAGCCACTCACCCCGCTGCGCAGCAAAGCGTTCGTGGATCCGCCGGAAGTGGGCTTCGAGCCAGGCGATGCCTGACGACGCTGTGCTGCTGATCCAGGTTTCTCCGACGGCGGCCGTCACTCCGCCGGCGGCGACATCGCCCGCCACCGAAACAACGGACGTAATGGCTGTTTCTGTCGCAACCTGTCCAAGCGCGTGTCCAAACGGCCCGAACCCAGTAACGAACAGAACGATCGATGTTGCCGGCCGCGCCGCCGCCGCGGCCGCATCAAGATGTCGCAGCGAACGGAACCACTCGGGACTTTCTCTGCGGAACGATTCCAGCTCGGCGCTCACCAGTTCGCGAATTGCGGACTCGACATCCACCGCGTTGTGCGCATCACGCAGCACCTTGAGCAGCGATTCCCGCGACGTCGCGCCCAGCAGTGCTTCCAGCCGTGGCTGCAGCAGCGGGTTGCCGAGTTCCCGAAACCAGTTCAGCCGACTGTAAACGTCGTCAACGACGTCCAGCACGGACTGCCATTCCTTCTCGCGATAGATGTCCAGCGGAGGACGCTGCGTCGAACCAATCTGCTCCTGCATAAAGCGGTACGCCGACTTCAGTCCGTCACCGATTCGGTTGTAAAAGCTGTGGACCGTCGCGGACCAACCCTCACGCTGCTGCTGCCACCACTCGCGGATACTGCCGACAATGACGCTGTTCGGGATCGTTGGCCAGCCTTCGATTTCCGCCAGTTTGTGCGTTGCGAGCAACTCGGCCGCCTTGCGGAATTCGCTACTGCGAGTCCGAATCTCGTTCAGCCAGGCTGGCACGCCGTCGTCTTCGCACAGCAGTCGAATCGAACGTCCCAGCGTTCTGAGTTTGATCTCGCCGAACCGAAGTGATGACAAATCCTCACCGAGCATCCGCCCGGCGTTCTGCTTCACAGCAACTGACGTCGCACCACTGGCGACTGGTGAGGCGGCTTGCGACTTCGCTCCGGTTCCTCCGGGCGACCAGGTCCGTTCAACCAGTTCGAGCCGGTTCTCCTCGGCCGCCTTGCGATCATGGGGGGCGAGATACAGGACGTGCGGTCGAACGCCGGTCTCGTTGCAGAATGTCTCCATCCATAGCGGCCAGTAGTCCTCGTCATCCGGCAGATGCACTTGATTGAAAACAGCGAGCACCACTTTGTCCTCGGCAGCGGCTCGTCGGAAAAACTCCTTCACAGCGGCGTCGTTGTATTTCTGCTGAGTCAGTACCGCGATCAGAACATCGGACGCACGACGGACCATGTCGGCGCGTTCCCAGTTGATACGCGCATCGCTGTCGATGTCCGGCGTGTCGAGTACCAGCAGGTTCGGCGGCAGCGACTCGCCCAGCTTCCTGAACAGCAGATGCTCGGAGGACTCGTCGAGCGAACGATTGGCGTCCGTCCATTCAACCAGTTTGAAGCCGGCAAACACGGTCGCCAGATCGTGCGAAGCTTCAAAGCCTGGAGGAACCAGCACGACGGGATGCTTCGTCCCGGACGCCAGGGGACTCGTCGCGCTGGCCCGCGTTCCGGCGATATGGTTAAAGATGACGCTCTTGCCGATATTCGTTCCACCGACGACGGCCGCAACCAGAAACGCGTCTGCTCCAACCTGTGGCAGCAGTTTCTCTTCCAGCAGCCGGAACCATTCCCGCCGAGCCAGCGGCTCCAATTGCAGGCTGAGCGACGCAGCTTCCAGTTCGCCGAGCGCGGTTCGCAACGACCGAATCCGGGCAGCACACTCGGCAAATTGAAGAGTCATCAGAGCGTCGTCAGCTCGTCGGTTGTCACGGAAGATTGTCGAGCCACGCGGCCGCGACCAGTTGGTGCTGAGCGGCTTATTTTCCGAGCTGCCCACAATCCTCGCGAAGGATAGCTCAACCAGTCGCCCCGGCAATACGCGTGTTTCGACGTTGATACACCGGCGTTGAAGACGTGTCGGCGATCTCAATCGGGACTCGATCCCGGCCCCGGCTTCCGGTTGAGTCGATCGAAAATTACACGACCGCTCACCGCGGCTGCGGCCGCTGCCAGGCAAGTCCGGGTTCGTCGACACGGAACGAAACCAGACGCGCGAATTCGACTTCGGTCACGTACACCGTGCGCCCGTCCGGGCCACCGAAGCAGAGATTGCTGGGACGTCTGCCCGGCAGAACGATCTCGCGCAGAACTTCGCCCGCTGGCGAGAGCTTGACGACCGTCCCTTTGCCGTAACGCGTGATGTAAAGGTTACCGGCGACGTCGCAGCGCATCCCGTCGAAACCGAAATCGTCGAACTTCTTCAACAGCCGCCTGTTCGACAGCGTCCGGTCGGCATTAATCGTAAACGCCCAGACGTTGAGCTGCTGACTTTCATTGACATACAGCGTGCGGCCGTCCGGGCTGACTTCGATACCGTTCGTCGTGCCGAGATCGCCAGCGAGTTTCGTCACCGTTCCGTCGCGATCAATCCGCCACAACTGCCCGCCGCCTTTCGACCAGTCCGGATCGCTGGCGTAGAGCGTGCCGTCAGCGTCGATCGCCAGATCATTCGGCTGGTGCATCCCGGCATGGTGAGCGAGTACCGTGACCTTCCGCGTTCTGACATCGACCTTCAGCACGTTGTGCTGCACATAATCCGCCACGTAGAAGTTGCCCTCGCGGTCAAAACGGATGCCGTTACCAACGCTGCCTTGCGGCAACTCGACGAACACCTCGCCAGTGCCGTTCGGACTGACCCGGCCGATCGTCCCCTGCTGCTCAAAATTGACTGCGAAGATATTGCCCGCTGCGTCGCAGGCCGGCCCTTCGATGCCAGGGGTGAATTCGTGCGGACGTGTCAGTGGTCGAGCCACAAACAACGGCTCGTCCGGCGAGAAGACGATGTCCGCCGAGCCGCCGAATTTCGCCGGCAGCGGGAGACTCGACAGCTCCTGGTTGCCTCCAATCCGCATCTGCCAGCGGCCGGCCAGCACCAGCGATTGCTCACCCGCCGTCACGACTGGCGGACTGGCGAGCTGCTCCGCGGCACCTCTGACTCGAACAACCAGCAGGTTGTGATCGCCAGCTTCGATCCGGTCGCTGGGAATCATGATGTCCGTCACATTTTTGTCGCGGTCGAGCGGATAGCCGTTCAGCCAGGCTTCGGCGCCAGCCTGCGGCAGCGTCAGTCGCACACCGCCGACTGCCCACTCGTTCGGAATGCGCACGACGCAGCGGTACCAGGCCGGTCCGTCGTAATTGGCCAGAGGTCCGTTTGACGGCTTCCGCAAGTCGCCGGGCACGTCAACGCTCACCCAGCGCTGCTCGAAATCCTGTCGCGATTTCGCCTCGACTGACGCGGCCTCGCCGCCACCGCTGGAGACCGGTTTCAGCTCGAACGGTTCGCCGCCGAGAATCTGGTCGCTGGTGATCGACGGACAGACGTAACGTTCGACGTGAGTAACGACGAGTTCAGTTCCCTGCTGATGCGACACGAATGGCCAGCGCTTCGGGTTGTACATGGTGTCCGTCATATCGCGCATCAGGACGGCATTTTTCCCGTTCCGGACCATCTGCCGCAGACCGAACGGCCGACCGAGCACGCACATGTTGAGATGCACGCCGGTCAGGATGACATTGCGGATGCTGCGAGCTTCCAGCACGTTCCAGACTTCGTCGCCACGATCACTGATGAAGTCACGTTCGGCGTCGATCGAAATCAGTTTGTTCTGCGACCTCCACGGCGTTCCGGCCTGGCGTCCCATTGCTGTCAGCTTCGCCGCCCATTCCGCGTGCTCGCGAAGATCGTCGTCCTCGCCACCGTCGGACTGATCGATCGGATAATTCGCCCGCTCTTCCGCGGGAATGGCCGAACACCACGCTTTGACGTCGAACGGCTGATAGTCCGCCATCGGAGCCTGCATCGCTCGCCGCCGCGCCGGATGGTCAGCGTACGCGTCCATGCAGTCGCTGGGCGAATGGATGATCGTCACTCCCTGGTCGCGCGCCTTCGTCAGAACCTCGTTCAGCCGAGGCGCGAACTGCTCCAGCCGCCGGACTGCGTTCAGACAGTGATGCAGATCCCAGACGTCGCAGACGACAATTGCCGTTTCTTCCGGTTTCCACTTCTCCTGTCGAGTCCGCGTTTCCCACTGCCCGCTGCCGATTGGCCGTTCCGTCTGAAATCGCAGTTCGACCTGCAAGGCCTCAGCACTGGCGGTCGCGGCATTCATCAACAGGCTCGACAGAACGAGGCAGACAGGCAGGCGACTCATCGCGGATCTCCGGAAAGAGGTTTTCGGTCCGAAGCCAGAAAGCGTAGCGAAACTCACGCAGAGTTTCGGCATCGGCGGCGGGTCCGAAACTCTGCGCAAGTCTCGCTGCAAATGTTGCCTGGCCGCGCATCGCCGATTTCGAGCAGCTATCGTGCGTCGCGTTTGATCATTCCTGGCGAGAATCGAAACGGGGATCGCAATGAGTGCTGCGGAGTCTCGCTGCCGACTGGTCGTTGGCAGTCGGAATCACAAGAAGATCGAGGAAATCGCTCTGTTGCTGTCGCCGCATGGTATCGAAGTTGTCGGAGTGGCCGACTATGCCGACGTGCCGGAAGTCG
>WGMU01000192.1 GCA_016124895.1 bacterium | reverse complement strand
TCGAGCCGCAGAACCTGCTGATGAACTGCTCGCACACGCACTGCGGCCCGGAGATTCGGACGACAGGCACGGCGCTGGAAGGACTCGAACCAGAACGCCGCGCCAAGGCGATTGCTTATGTGCAAACCCTGCAGCAGCGAATTCTCCAGGCGATTGATGCGGCGTTCGAGAACCTCGCGCCGGCGAAACTGGCCTATCAGAAAGCACGCGCCGGATTTGCCATGAACCGCCGGCTGCCGTCGCCAACTGGTTACCGCAACAGTCCAAATCCAGACGGTCGAGTCGATCACGACGTCCCGGTCCTGCGCGTCGAAGCGGCGGACGGGACGCTGAAAGCGATCGTGTTCGGGTACGCGTGCCACAACACGACGCTGGGCTTTTATGAGATGTGCGGCGACTATGCGGGCTATGCGCAGGAATACCTTGAGGCGGCTCATCCCGGCACGGTCGCACTGTTCATGATGGGCTGTGGCGGCGATCAGAACCCGTATCCACGTCGCACGCTGGAACTCGCGCAGCAGCACGGACGAACTCTGGCGACGGCCGTCGATGCGGCACTCGATACGCCTCTGCGTGAGATCACCGGTCGCCTGAAGCTGGCGTTCGGAACCGCTGATCTCGAATACGCCGACGCACCAGTGAAAGAGACGCTGCTCGAGCAGGCGAAGTCGACCAACAGGTACGACAGCCGATACGCCGAGCGGCTGCTCAACGAGTTGGAACGGGGGACTCTTCTGACCAGTTACCCGGCTCCGGTTCAGGTCGCACGGATTGGTGATCAGATCCTGTTTGTGGCGTTGCCGGGCGAGACCGTCGTCGACTACTCGCTGCGGATCAAGAACGAGAACCGCAAGGCTGACGGCCCGGACGTCTGGGTCGCTGGCTACTCGAACGACGTCTTTGCATACATCCCGAGTCTGCGCGTACTGCTGGAAGGCGGCTACGAAGCCGGCGGCGCGATGCGTTACATGACGACCGTCGTTCAGCCGGGGCCGTTTGCGTCAAACGTCGAAGAAACCCTGATGCGAAAAGTCGATCAGCTCATCAAAGTGACCGCAACGGCTGACTGAAGTACCCGCCGGGCCAGGATTTCAGAGCCGTCCTTTCAGCCAGTCCTGGTCAGGCCGTGGACGGGTCACCGCGTCAGACCTGATCGACCCAGGCAGGCAGGGGGTCGAGCTGGAAGGCTTCGTCGATGGTGGCGGTGGCGTCGTTGAAGACGTCCCCGGCTGACGGGTTGTTCGTGCCCTGGCCGCCGACGAGCGTGTCGTTCCCGTCGTTGCCAGCGAGGGTGTCGTCGCCGTTTCCGCCGATCAGTGTGTCGACAGCGTTCCCGCCGGCCAGTGAATCGTTGCCCATGCCGCCGAAGGCGCGATCGTAGCCGCGGCCGCCATCGATGACATCGTCGCCATCGGCTCCGGACAGACCGTCGTTGCCGTCGTCGCCGCTGAGCGTGTCATTGCCCTCCTTACCCAGCAGAATGTCATTGCCGTCGCCGCCGTTGAGCACATCCGGTCCTGCTGAGCCGATGACGGTGTCATTGCCGCCGTTCGCGCGGACCTGGACAAAGCCGCGGAAGCCGAAGAACGCACTGACGTCAATCAGGTTGTCCGAGTCGCCCGCATTGATTTCGGCAATTTCGATCGCCTGCACCAGATCGTTGCCCATGCCGGTCAGCGACGAGTTCGTCAGCGTGAAGTCGGCATCGCCGGATTCCGTCAGCCGGTCGATCCCGCGGCCACCATTGAGCGTGTCATCTCCTTCGCCGCCCACAAGGCGGTCGCCGGAACCGCCGAGTCCCTTGAGCAGGTCGTTGCCCGCACCACCAATCAGTGTGTCCGCACCTGACCCGCCAAAGATACGGTCCTGACCACCGTTGCCGTTCACCAGATCGCTGCCGCCAGCTCCATTAAGCACGTCGCTGCCATCCGATCCCAGCAGCGTGTCATTGCCTCCGCTACCATCGAGCGTTACGGATGTCAGCCCGGCCGTGAAGAAGGCACTCACGTCGAGCGTCTGTGCTGCACCACTACCAGAGAGTTGCGCGCGTTCGGCACTGATGACCGTGTCATTTCCACGGCCGGTCATCGCCGAGTTTGTCAGCGTGGCGTCGCCTGTAAAGGACTCACGAATCAGATCGTTTCCACTGCCTCCGTTGAGCGTGTCGTCGCCGTCGCCTCCGTCAAGTGTGTCACCCGTCGAGCCCTGCCCCTGAACCAGGTCATTTCCGAGCCCGCCAATCAGCTCATCCTTTCCGCTGCCACCGTTGAGCGTGTCATTCGCTGACCCGCCAATCAGCACATCATCACCGCCATTGCCGGTGAGGTTCACAACCCCTGTTGCCAGAGACGCATCGAAGCGATCGTTCCCGTCGCCCCCTGTGAAGACAATCGGCGTATCGACCACCGTCCCTGTATTCAGCACGGTCACCACATCATCACCGGTTGACCCCGTGATCTGAAGAACGCTGACATTGGCGGCCACGTCACGGCTCAGCTCACCACCACCTTCGACTCGCACCACGAGGTCCGCACCATCACGCAGCACCTCGTAAGAACCAGCCCCCGGCAACGTCACGTCAACCGACTTCAGTTCGACCTGCAGAAAAAGAATGTGTAATGCTCCCGATTCACCATCAGTGCCCGCCGCTCCAACTGCGAGATCAATAATCCCATCGCCGTTGAGGTCTCCGATCGCCGCAATCGAACTGCCAAAGAGATCACCACTGCTGAGGCCCGGAACATTCAGCGTGCTGGAATCGATCGTTGCGAAGTCGCGCACTGAACCATCGGCATTGAGGAACAGCACATAAATCACTCCGGTTGAACCAGCGACAGGCGCACCGACGATGACGTCAGCAATGCCGTCGCCATCCAAGTCACCGGGCGCGGCGAGTGACGTCCCGAATTCGGCACCGCTGTCGAGAACCGGAGCATTGCCGACGCCACTCATCGTGCGCGAACTTGAAGCTGGGAATCCGTTCGTTCCAAGCCGACTGATTTCGACGGAGCCGGTCATTCCGTCAAACGGGATCCCGGTCGCAATGTCAATGACACCGTCGTGATCAATGTCGCCGATCGACTGCACTGCATCGCCAAAGCGAATCGGATCCGTGCCAACCGGCCCAAAGCCGCCCACTCCGGCAACGGTTCCATCCGAGTTAAGTTGAAGCACGTCGACCGTCCCGCCCGAGCCGGGAGGTGTTCCCTCATTCGGCGAACCGGTCAGCAGGTCGGGAATTCCGTCCCCGTTGATATCACCCAGCGCGGTCAGTGCGTCGCCAAACTCCGCTTCGTCAACGTCGCCGACGGCACCAACAGCGGCGCCACCATCCGGCAGTTTGGTCGTCGTGCGGACTGTTCCGTCTG
Organism: bacterium; assembly: GCA_016124895.1. Taxonomy (GTDB): domain Bacteria; phylum Planctomycetota; class Planctomycetia; order Planctomycetales; family Planctomycetaceae; genus JAPOLP01. Next base: position 16,443 of record WGMU01000192.1, on the reverse strand, counting down.
AACTCAGGAAGAAGATGTAGACCGCTCCTCTGTCCGTGCCCCGCACGTCGTCACCGATCGCCCCGACGGCGAGTTCTGAAACCCCGTCACCGTCAAGGTCGCCGAGTGAGGTAACCGATTGTCCGAAATGGTCTCCGTCCGCGAGTGTCGGACCGCCGTTGACACCACTCGTCAGTTTGACGGAACTCGCCACCGAACCGCTGGCATTCATGAACAGAATGTATACTGCTCCCCATGCATTTCCGGTGGTACCGTCGAGCGGAGCGCCGACCGCGAGGTCGACCACGCCGTCACCGTTGAGATCTCCAATCGGCGTGACCGAGTCCCCGAATCGGCCTCCCGCTGACAGGCTTGGCAGGCCGTTCGCACCACTGGAAAGAGTGAGTGAGTCCGAAACGCCGCCACTCGACGGGCTGACGATCGTGAAGACGTAATCCTCGACTTCGCCGTCAGTTGCCGCGCCAAACGAGTTCATCGCTGCCTGGTCGGTACTGAGCCGGAATCGCGTGTACGTGCTGCCCGACGAGCCGTCTGGGATCGCGGGAAACGTCAACGTGAATCGGGCATCGGACGAGCCATTGGGAACGGTGACCGTTGCTCGTTCGGACGCGTTGTCGAAGACGCCGTCGCCGTTGTAGTCGATCCAGCCGGAGAGCGTTGCCGTGCTGCCGGTAGTATTCGTGGCCAGCAGCGTGACTGTCGGAGCGGCTCCGATCGTCCCCTGCAGGTCGAGCGGGTTGAGCACTCCGTCTTCATCATCCGGCAGAGCAGAGTCGACATCATCCGCATTCGCCGTTGCGTTCTGCAGCGCTCCGCTGTCGCCGTCAACGCTGGCTCCCAGGAACAGGCCGGACACGATGGCGTGGCTCGGTCCGCCGTCGGCTGCCGTCGTCTGGTAGTTTCCAGTGCCGGTACCCGCTCCGGTGTCTGGAGCGTCACCGAAATCGGGCGGCAGCGAAGCCGTCAGGACAATGTCATTGCCGTCGCCACCCTGATAGGTGATCTGGAAATCCTGGCCGCTCGCGTTGAATGTCGCCCCTTCTTCCAGCGGCTGTCCGCTGAAGCTGAAGACTCCGCTGATCGACGACGTCACATCAATCAATTCAACGATGGTGAAGGTGTCGCCGATCTGCGGCGTGAAGCTCCCCAGGTCGATACTCAGGGGAGCATTGCCCAGCGTGACAGTCTGCCCGGTTCCCAGAACGCGAACCTGGTCATGGCGAGCAACGCCCGTCGTTTCGGGCAGAAAGAACGACGCTGCAACGTTCGTCGGGAACGTGACATCCACGCCGTTGAATTCGCTGAAATCTGACGAAGCCCCGCCGTCCAGGCTGTCCGTGGCACTGACACTGAACAGGTCGTCGTCGCCAATGCCCCCCAGCAGTGTGTTGCTGCCAGTGCCGCCCATCAGTGTGTCGTTGTCGTTTTCACCCGACAGGCTGTCGTCACCAGCACCGCCGACCAGAGTGTCATTGCCCAGAAAGCCTCGCAAGGTGTCGTTGCCGTCACCACCGTCCAGCGAATCGGGGTCGAATGCGACATCATTGTCTTCTGAGAGGAAGTCGTCGCCAGCTCCGCCAAAGCTGGTGTCGTTGCCCTGGGCACCGTTGATGGAGTCATTGCCGTCCTGCCCGAACAGCATGTCGTTACCCTTGCCGCCATTCAGCGAATCATCACCCGAACCGCCGTCGATGGTGTCGCTGCTGTCGCTGCCGATCAGCGTATCCGCCAGAGCACCGCCGGTGAGTTGCTCGATGTCCGCCGACAGTGTGAGCGTCAGATTTGTCGCATGAACGGTCTGTGCGGTCAGGGTGCGCAGATCAACTTTCACACCAACAGTCGTCGTCAGCGTGAAGTCCAGCAGGTCTGTGCCTTCACTCGCGTTTTCAGTAACAGTATCGCTGCCCAGGGCGGTGTCGACATCGAACTGATACGTGTCATCCCCGTCGCCGCCTTCCAATGTGTCGTTGCCGGTGCCACCCATGAGCGTGTCATCGTCGGATTCGCCCATCAGCGAATCATTTCCGCCGCCGCCGTCCAGGACGTCGTTCCCGCTGAAGCCCACCAGCGTGTCGCCGGACGCTCCGCCGGTCAGTGAATCGTTGTCAGCGTTGCCGTTCAGGAACGAGGCGCCCGCGGCTCCGACCAGAGTATCGTTGCCGTCGCCACCCATCAGGGTGACATTGCCGCTGAAGGCCGACGCGTCAATCGTGTTGGCACTGGCTCCGCCCGTTAGAACTGCTTGTTCGATGGAAGTCAGACTGTCCGTGCCCAGACCCGTCAGCGACGTATCCGTCAGCGTGAAGTTCGCATCCTCACTCTCCGTCACGCGGTCCGTGCCACTGCCGCCATTCAGCGTGTCGTTGCCCGTGCCGCCCGTCAGCGTGTCGTTGTCGTTTTCACCCGACAGGCTGTCGTCGCCAGCGCCACCGACCAGGGTGTCATTGCCCAGAAAACCTCGCAACGTGTCGTTGCCGTTGCCGCCGTCCAGCGAATCGGGGTCGTTGGCGACATCATTGTCTTCGGACAGAAAGTCGTTGCCAGCTCCGCCGAAGCTGGTGTCATTGCCCCGGGCGCCGTTGATCGAGTCATTGCCGTCCTGTCCGAACAGCATGTCGTTACCGTTGCCGCCATTCAGAGAGTCGTCTCCGGCACCACCGGTCAGCGTGTCGTTACCGTCGCCGCCAACGAGTGTAACGTTGCCACTGAACGCCGCCGCATTGATCGTGTTGGCACTCACGCCGCCCGTCAGACCCCCCTGTTCGATGGAAGTCACCACGTCCGTGCCCAGACCGGTCAGCGACATATCGGTCAAAGTGAAGCTCGCGTCCGCGCTCTCCGTCACCCGGTCCGTGCCGCTGCCACCGTCCAGCGTGTCGTTACCGGTACCGCCCGTCAGTATGTCATCGCCGGCTTCGCCCAGCAGCGAATCGTTACCGCCGCCGCCGTTCAGCACGTCGTTACCGACGAAGCCGAACAGCACGTCACCTGACGCTCCACCCGTCAGCGAATCGTTGCCCTCTCCTCCGTCGAGAGCGGAACTCGTGGCTCCTCCAAACAGTGTGTCATTGCCAGCCTCGCCTCTCAGTAACACACTGCCCATGAAGGCAGACGCGTCGATCGTGTTGGCACTTGATCCACCGGTCAGTTCGGCCTGCTCGATGGATATAAGCGTGTCAGTGCCCAGCACACCGCTGATCAGAGACGAATCTGACAGCGTGAAGTCTGTGTCAGCGCTTTGTGTCAGCCGGTCCGTGCCGGCTCCGCCGTCCAGCGTGTCGTTGCCCGTGCTGCCCGTCAGCGTGTCATTGCCTGCGCCCCCGCTGAGGCTGTCCGCACCTATGCCGCCCTTCAGGGTGTCGTCGCCGCCGCCACCCGACAGTGTGACATTTCCTTGAAATAGTCCTGCGTCAATCGTGTTGGCACTTGATCCACCGGTCAGGTCGGCCTCCTCGATGGAACCCAATATATCCACACCTAGAGGATTGCCTAACGTGACGCTGTCTAATGCCTGATTACTCAGGAGAAAGTCCGAGTCTGCAGTTTCTATCACACGGTCCGTACCTGTACCGCCGCCGATATGGTCGTTGCCGATGCCACCTGTCAGTGTATCGTTACCGTCGCCGCCGAGCAGGATGTCATTCCCCGCGTCACCTGTGAGGAAGTCGTCGCCGCCACCTCCGTCAATTGTGTCGTTCTCGTTTCCGCCCAGCAGAATGTCACTTCCACTGCCGCCCTGCAAAGAATCGGCTCCATTGCCACCGATCACAGTCAGAGCATTGGTATTGCTGATGGCAGCGAGCGTGTCGTCACCATCGCCCAGATCGATGGTGAAGTTCTGCAGTGCCGCTCCGTTACCCACACCCAGAATGCTGAGGTTACCAACATTGACTGTGTCGTTATCGCTCAGCATGTTGAGCGAAAAGCTGGTGACATTGAGTGCTTCGACACGGACAGACGACGCGCCGTTACGAACCGTCAGCGTGTCGCCGAGCGGGTTGAATTCGTTGGCTTCAACGAAGTATTCCTCACCATTGTTCGTCCCGTTGACCGTCAGCGACTTGGCCCCGGTCCCGCGTGCATCAATTTCGACAAACCGCGACGGTGTGGTCGTCGAAATCGCATCATCGCCGTTGCCCGTCCGCACGTTGATGTCGCCGCTGAACGCGCTCAGCGGAACCGTCACGGTGTTGGTCCCGTTGCCGGTGGCTCCCGAGATGATCGTCGTCAGCGTCTGATTGGCATCATTGATGACAACGTGTGTCGCCGTCGTCGTGATCGTCAGCGCGTTGTTGTCACCCGAATCGCTGATGTCCTGAATCACCAGGTCATCGCCTTCGAGCTGGACGCTGAACTCAGCTTCGCGAATCGCCAGCGCGGCCACGTTAATCGAATCAGAATTCGCATTCTGTGAGATCGTGATGTTGATCTGCCCGCTGTCGTCTGCAGTGACCAGCTTCGCGTACTCAGACAGACTCCGGGAACTGCTGCCACGCTGGTCGTTGACTTCCAGGTTGCCCGTCGTCACGACCTGGTCGAACCCGACACTGTTCTGCCCCACGATGCTGACGTGCTGCCGCGTCGTGAACCCGTCCGCCTCATGAGCGAACACGTAAAGCTCGTACAGATTGCCGGGAACCAGATCCGACCAGACGGCCGTGATGTCGCTGGATTCGTCATCGGGAATTGTGAGTCCGTTGACACCGCCCAGTGGATTGGTGTGCTGTGGAACCGTGGACGCGTTGATGGTCGCACCATCCAGTACGGAGTCGTACGCAAACGTGCCATTGGTCGCCGCAGTATCGACCGTCAAATCAATCGTCGTGTTCGTGAAGTCCTCACGGACCAGGTCGTTCACAGTCAAACCCGACCCGGAAAAGCTGGCGATCACCGACCAGTTGCTGGGGGCTTTCGGAAGATCCTCGCGACATCGACCGGTTCAGCTGTAGGCGAGTTTCTCCGAAACTCGCAGTGCGACAGAAACAGCTCCCAAACCTGCGTGGTTATCGTCTACGGAAATTGCACCTCACCTTTGCTTCTCTCCAGGTTTCGGAGAAACCTGGCTACGGCTCAGACCATCTGCGGCTCACACCTGATCGACCCAGGCGGGCAGTGGATCGAGCATGAAGGCTTCGTCGATGTTCGCTGTCGCGTCGTTGAAGACGTCTCCGGCGGATGGATCGTTGTTGCCGGTGCCGCCGACAAGGGTGTCAGTGCCGTCGTTGCCGGCGAGTGTGTCGTCACCGTCGCCACCGATCAGCGTGTCGACCGCGTTACCGCCGGCCAGTGAATCGTTGCCCATGCCGCCGAAGCCGATGTCGTAACCGCGGCCGCCGTCGAGCACGTCGTCGCCGTCCGCGCCCGACAGCCCGTCGTTGCCGTCTTCTCCGTTCAGAGTATCGTTTCCGACCTTGCCCAGCAGCGTGTCGTTGCCGTCGCCGCCGTTGATGACGTCGTTCATGGCGGAACCGATGATCGAATCGTTTCCGCCATTGCCGCGCAACAGTGTGAAGCCTTTGAAGCCGGAGAACGTGCTGACATCGATCACGTTATCCGACGGGCCGCCGTTGAGTTCCGCGACCTCGATCGCCTGAATCACGTCCGTGCCCAGCCCTGTCAGCGACGAGTTTGTCAGCGTAAAGTCGACATCGCCGGTCTCGAACACACGGTCGACGCCGCGGCCGCCGTTGAGCGTATCGTTGCCATCGCCGCCACTGAGTCGGTCGCCGGTTCCGCCGAGCCCCTTCAGCAGATCGTCGCCCGCACCGCCGAGCAGCGTGTCAGCCCCCGAACCACCGAACAGCCGGTCGTTCCCGCCACGGCCGTCGACGACGTCACTGCCGCCCGCTCCGTTGATGACGTCACTTCCGTCTGTCGCGAGAATCGTGTCATCGCCACCACTGCCAACGACTGTCGACGACGTCAGTCCGGCTGTGAAGAACGCTGTCAGATCAAAACGCTGACCGGCGCTGACACCGGAACCCTGCAGGACAGCGCGTTCTGCGCTGATGACAGTGTCATTGCCGCGTCCTGTCATTACCGAGTTTGTCAGAGTCGCGTCGCCGTCGAAGACCTCGTAAATGACATCGTTGCCGCTGCCACCATCAAGCGTGTCATCTCCATCGGAACCGTGGAGTGTGTCGCCCGTAGAACCCTGCCCTCTCAACAGATCATCACCGAGGCCCCCTATCAGATTGTCGCTACCACTGCCCCCGTTGAGCGTGTCATTCGCCGAGCCACCACCAAGTGTGTCGTTGCCGCCATTGCCCGTGAGATTCACAGGTCCAGTCGCCGTCGACGCAGAAAAGAAGTCATTCCCGTCGTTGCCTGTGAACACAATCGGAGTATCCACGGCGACACCACTATCGAGCACCACCACAATGTCGTCGCCGGCCGACCCTTCAATACGCAGCACACTGACCAGGGCGGCTGTGCCACGCAGCAATTCAGGCCCACTGATATCGAGGACCACAATCTCAGCTCCGTCGCGAAAAATGTGGTACTCGCCTGCACCCGGCAGAGTCACATCCACCGGCCCTGCCGTGAGAGCGGGTGCCAGAAACAACACATGCACCGCTCCGCGATCCGAATAGTTTGCACTGCCACCCGTGTCATCACCGTCGGCACCAACTGCAAGATCGACAACGCCATCACCATCCAGGTCGCCGATTGAGGCGACTGAGGCACCAAAGAAGTCATAGTTCGAAAGCGTCGGACCACCGCCAGTCTGATGGGCGATCTTTGCTGAACTCTTCGCAGAACCGTCCGAGTTCAGGAGCAGAGCATAAATGGCCCCTCGGTTTGCAAAGCTGTCGCTGCCTCCCGTGTCGTCACCGTTGGCCCCGACGACAAGGTCGGCGATCCCATCTCCGTCCAGATCACCCGCTGACGTGACAGACACACCGAACCTGTCGAAGCCGGTCAGTGACGGGCCTCCGTTGACGCCATTCGCAATTCGAATGGAGGAACTGACCGAGCCATCAGCTTTTAGATGCAGAACATGTACGGCCCCGGAGGCGGAATCCAGGTACGCTCCCACCGCGAGATCCACGATGCCGTCACCGTCAAGGTCCGGTAGTACGGCAAGCGAGCATCCAAAGTGATCGTCGTCCCCGAGCATCGGTCCGCCGCCCATACCACTGCCGATCTTTGCTGAACTCTTCACCGAGCCATCGGTGTTCAGAAACAGGACATGCACGGCTCCGCGATTCACTTCACCGCTTCCGTCCACTCCGTCGCCCATGGCACCGACGGCAATGTCCGGTACGCCGTCACCATCCAGGTCGCCCAGACTTGAAACTGCACTGCCGAATCGGTCGGCATCAGCGAGAGCCGGGCCGCCGTTCGTGCTGTCCGCGATCTTTGTTGATGTCCGTACGGTCCCGTCGGAATTCAGGAAGAGGATGTGAACGGAACCTCGCCTCGAGTTCACACCGCCAATCTGAGAATCAAAATCGGCTCCCACGGCAAGTTCCGCGATGCCGTCACCGTCAAGATCACCAATGGCCGCCAGCGAACTCCCGAAGCCATCACCATTCGCCAGCGTTGGGCCACCGTTGACACCACTGGCAATTGTCATCGACGACTTCACCGAGCCATCCGAATTCATGAACAGCACATGGATTGCGCCTTGTCCCTGCCCCACGGACGAGTCGTTTCTGGCACCAACCGCCACATCGGCCACGCCGTCACCGTCGAGGTCCCCAATGGCAGCGATGGCATTCCCGAAGGCGTCATAATTGGCGAGTGTTGGCCCACCATTCGTTTCATGAGCAATCTTCACGACACTGCCAGCGGTACTGTCAGCCGGCGAGTTGATCGAGAACGCGTAATCCTCGACCTCGCCATCGCTGGCGGCGCCTGTCGAGTTCGCGGCGGCCGCGTCAGTGCTTAGCCGGAACCGCGCATACGTGGCGCCGGAGAAACCGGCCGGGATTGTCGGGAACGTCAGTGTAAAGCGGACGGCCGAACTGCCGTCCGGAACCACGATGCTGACGCGTTCGGTTGCGTTGTCGAAAACGCCGTCCTGGTTGTAGTCGATCCAGCCATACAGCGTGGCCGCGCTCCCGGTCGTGTTGGTCGCCAGCAGCGTGACTGTCGGAGCGGCGCCTGCGGTTCCCTGCAGGTCGAACGGGTTGAGCACGCCGTTCTCGTCATCCGGGAGTGCGCCGTCGATGTCGTCGGCGTTTGCCGCAGCGTTCTGCAGCGTGCCATCGTCGGCATCAACGCTGGCTCCCAGATGCAGGCCATCCACGATCAGGTGGCTGGGGCCGTTATCGGCTGCGGTTGTCTGATAGCCCCCTGTCCCGGTGCCCGCTCCGCCGTCCGGCGCGTCACCATAGTCAGTTGGAGGCACGGGTTCGTTCAGGAACAGGACATAGACTGCGCCGCGATTATCTCCGCCCGTGTCATCGCGAATCGCTCCGACGGCCAGATCGGCCACTCCGTCGCCGTTCCGATCACCCACGCCCGACACGGAAAATCCGAATTCGTCAAGGTTCGCGAGAGTCGGCCCGCCACTGATGTCGCTGGCAATCTTCGTGGAACTTTTCACTGTTCCGTCCGCGTTCAGCAGCAGGACATGGACCGCACCTCGCAAATCGCCGCCCGTGTCATCGCCATACGCTCCGACGACCAGATCGGGCACACCATCGCCGTCCAGATCTCCTGCGCCCGATATGGAACGTCCGAAAGAATCACCGTCCGCGAGCGTCGGTCCACCGTTCAGCTCGTGCCCAATCTTCGTGGAACTTTTCACCGTCCCTTCCGCGTTCAGCAGCAGCACATGCACGGCGCCGTGATCTGAACCGCTCAGGCCATCGCGTCTGGCTCCGACAGCCAGATCAGCCACTCCGTCACCGTCCAGATCGCCCACGCCCGAAATGGAAAGCCCGAAGTAGTCGCGGTCCGCGAGCATTGGGCCACCATTCAGCCCGCTGGCGATCTTCGTGGAACTCTTGACCGTCCCGTCGGGATTCAGCAGCAGGACATGGACAGCACCGCGATAATCGCCGCCCGTGGCATCGGAATAGGCACCAACAGCCAGATCGGGCACGCCGTCGCCGTCCAGATCCCCCACGCCCGAGACGGAATTCCCGAAGAAGTCTGAGTTTGCGAGCGTCGGTCCCCCGTTCAGTTCGTGCGCAATCTTCGTGGAACTTTTCGCTGTCCCGTCGGAGTTCAGCAGCAGCACATACACCGCTCCGCGCAGGAAGCCGCCCGTGTCATCGAGATATGCGCCGACGGCCAGATCGGGCACGCCGTCGCCGTCGAGATCCCCCAAACCAGTCACGGAATTCCCGAAAAAATCACCATTTGCGAGCGTCGGTCCACCGTTCAGTTCGTGAGCGATCTTCGTGGAACTCTTCACCGTCCCGTCGGGATTCATCAACAGGATATGGACAGCACCACGATTACCACCGCCCGTGTCATCGGTATAGGCACCAACAGCCAGATCGGACACACCATCCCCGTCCAGATCCCCCACGACTGCCACCGAACTCCCAAAGCCGTCACGATCCGAGAGCGCCGGTCCTCCATTCGTTCCGCTGGCGATCTTCAGGAAGCTGTTCACTGTGCCGCTGCCTGGCGCAGTGATGGAGAACGTGTAGTCCTCGACCTCACCATCGCTGGCGGCACCGGTTGAGTCCTGTCCCGCCGCATCAGTGCTCAGTCGGAACCGTGCGTACGTCGTACCAGTGAAGCCTTCCGGGATCGTCGGAAACGTGAGCGTCAACCGACCGTCTATCGTGCCATCCGGCACGGCGATCTGAGCACGTTCGGTCGCGTTGTCGAACACGCCGTCGCTGTTGAAGTCAATCCAGCCGGACAACGTGGCCTCGCTGCCGGTCGTATTCGTCGCCAGCAGCGTGATGGTCGGCGCCGCCCCAATGGTGCTCCGCAGATCGAGCGGATTCAGCACGCCGTTCTCGTCATCGGGCAAGGCACCGTCCACGTCGTCAGCATTCGCCTGCGCGTTCTGCAGAGTGCCATCGTCGCTGTCGACACTGGCTCCCAGGAACAGCGTGCTGACAATCGCGTGGCTGGGGCCTCCATCGGCTTGCGTTGTCTGATAGTTGCCGGCTCCGGTTCCGGCTCCCGTGTCCGGAGCGTCGCCATAGTCGACGGGCGGAGTCACGATCGTCGTTAACCCGGTATAACCCGCGGTGGCGATCCGGTTCTGCGCGGCCGTCAGCGAGTTGAACAGCGTGAAGCCGTAGGTCAGACCGTTTTCCTCGTGCTCGGTGCCGGGCAGCCAGGTGCCCTCATCGCCGGTCTCCAGCACGCCCTGCAGACTGCCGAGGTTAACGTCCTCGCGGAGTTCACCAGCTCCTGCGGCCACGTAAATGAACTCGGGAATGCCGGTCTGCGTGTGTGAGTACGGTCCGGCCGAAACAAACGACAGCAGCGTCACGAAACCGAGCGGATCCACCACATCAATCATCTCGGACGATTCGATGTCGAGCACGCGGAAGGCGTCGACTCCATTGGCGACGTTTGGATCGGAATTGAAGTCGAATTCGACACCGCCCATCAGTGAGACCGTCTGCTCCTGTGCGAGATCGTCGAGATAGCTCAGGGTGTACTGGTCGCCGCCAACACCCGTTGGCAGTTCGACAGTGCTGAAGCGATTCACCTGGGCGACAAAGTCGTAGCCGATGGCGAACGCCGGATCGAAGCCTTTGGGATTTCCGGTCGGCGGCGCACTGGATCCACCGAAGCCGGCAGAGCCTCCGCTACCTCCCGGCCCGGTTCCGTCCCCTTCACCGCCACCATTCGGATCAATGCCGAGACGGATGGAACCGCCGGCGAACTGTTGCGGCAGTTCAACCGGAACCGCGACTCCGTCATGCGATGCTTCCAGTGTCAGCGTACCGGCGGCAGCAACGGTGCGCGACCACTGGAAGGCGTGCGCGACGTTGCCGGGAGCCGTCGTCGAACTGACGGCTGGCGAATCCGTCAGATCAGTCAGCGTTCCGGACTGGAAGGCGAAGGCGGTTCCGTTCGAGCCGACCGTACCGATCTGGTAGTGGTCCGGCGCGGTTCCGGTAATCTGATGCGAGACGCTCGATCCCGTGACGCCATTGACGTCGATCTGCGTGGCCGAGACGACCGTCGCGCGGTCGAGCCGGCCCAGTGAACCGTTCAGAGTCGCGTCGGTATACGAGAAGAAGTCGAGGTCGATTGGCGATCCGGTCAGGTTGGTGATCGCGACCGTCGTTGTGTACGCCGCTTCCGACGTTGAGGTTTCGTTGAGCGTCAGTGTCAACGCCACCTGAATCGGGTCGCCGTTCGCCGCGTCACCGTAAGTCAGCGTGAGCGGGTTGGCGTACTGATCCGAGGCGTCCACGAGCGTCAGCGTATCGAGCCGCTGCGGAGCACCGCCGTCAATCGCAAACCAGTACCACCCCTGATTGAGCAGCCCGACACTCTGGCCGATCTCGGGGCCACTTTGAAAAGTTGTGATGCCGACCGGGCCGGGATTGCTCTCATTGATTGCCGGTGGCACTTCCTGCGGATGCACCGCGACTTCCCAGTCCGTGCCTTCCGCGATCAGTTCGCCGTGGTAGATCGTCAGCGAGACATCTTCGACTTCGCCGTAGCCGACACCGCCGGGATTCATTGGATTCACTGCCGGACCCGTCGGAGCGGAGACTTCGCCAGCGTTCGGGCTCAGACGGAACCGCGCGAACGTCTGGCCGAGATGGACTCCGTCAGCGACGGGCGGCACGTCGACGAAAACTCTGTTGCGACCGGGGCCGACGGGCAGGTCCATCGCGATCTGCTCGTTGGCGTCGTTCCAGTCGCCGTCCGCATTAAAGTCGATCCACGCATTCAGGAAGCCGCCCGTCAGCGTGTTGATGGCAATCACTCCGTCGTCGCCAACGGCCAGCGGCTGCACGACGACGATGCCGTCCTCGTTGTCATAGACACCGTGAACGAGGTCACCTTTCGCCTCGACGTTCGGCTGACCATCGGCCTCGCCGCTGATGAAGTTGCCGATCACCGTGACGCCGTCGATCAGGTGATACGCGCCGTTATTAGCGGCCAGCGTCGGATACTGACCGGCCGTCGCGTCGAGTGGATCCGGAGCGTCGCCCCAGTCCAGTGTCGGCGGATCGCTGGGATAAATCACAAGCGAGTAATCCTCGACTTCGCCGTTGGGAGCGCTGCCGGTAAACGACAGGCCGGACTGCGTACTGACTCGGAAACGGGCGTAGGTCACGCCGGTCGTCGCTCCGGCAGGCACATTGATCGACAGCGAATTCGATCCGGGATTGATGGCTACGTCCGTGAAGACCTGGTCTCCTGCGTCGGACCAGTCGCCATTGCCGTTCCAGTCAATCCAGCCGCTGAGCAGCATCTGCTGAGTCGCCAGCCGCGATCCCTCGACCGTGATGTCGGCGGTCTGGCCGGTCACCAGCGGATCGAGGAACAGCACGCCATCTTCATCGTCAGACCGGATTGAGAATGCCGGGTCGGCAAGGTCATCACCGGTCGCAAACGCATTCGGCTGTCCGTTGCTCTCCGCATCAACCCGCTGGCCCAGAAAGTGTTTTCCATCGATGACGTGGTTCGCCCCGTTGTTTGCCGCCAGCGTCGGGTAAGCCGGATCCGGGGCGTCGCCGTAGTCGACTCCGAACGGCCCGAGCGCGAAGTCCTGGTTTCCAAAGGACACGTTGGAAATCTGCTGGCCCTGCGTGACCGTGTAGTAATATCCGACGGTCTCCTGAAACAGCTCCAGCCGGAAGGTGGTAAACCGCAGGTCGACCAGTTGCGCCTGCTGCACCATTACATTGTCGAAGAACGGGACCGGAGACGCATTCGTCATGTGATACGGCTGTCCGATTGCCGGCAGCCGGTCCACGCTGGCCTCGACATGAATCGGCGTCGAGTTCGTCCAGACGGTGTCTGCCGGCGGGCCTCCACCGCCCAGAGTATTCCCGACATCCAGCTCAACGAAGATGTCGAAGAACGAATCGGCGAGTGCGGGATCCATCGGATCCTGCGTGTACGAGCCGCCGAGATACAGCGGCCCGTCGTTGGTCAGGTTCGCGTTGGAATCTCCCGTGACGATGTGAACCGGGCCGCGTGACGAGTTGCCGTACAGATCAAACCGTTCGATTTCGGTTGCGACCGACGTAGACCCGCCGTTGTAGTCGCCCGTTACCGAGCCGGCGTTTCCCTGAACGAAGACAGTTTCGTCGCCGGTCCCGTCGTTGTCCCAGTCGAACGTAGCGAGCATCCCGACGCCCAGAAAGTCGTTACCCTGCCGCACAAACTGCAGCCAGTCGTCGCCGGGACCGAACTGCGGCAGCTCACCCGCGGGGATGTTCTGCGGAAACGTCTGCCCCCAGCCGGTCTGCTGCATTTCCGTGATGAAGTAATAACCTGGCGGGAGATTCGTAAACTCGTAGAGGCCGGACTCGGTTTCCGGATCGATCGTACCGCTCATGTCGAGGTCGATGCTGCGCGTGACCTGAGCTTCGACAGGCGTGTCGGTTTCCACATCGAAGGCGACGATGATCCAGTTATCGAGTCCCGGCTCGTCGGCATCTTTGACACCGTTGCCGTTGAGGTCGTCCCACTTCTGGCCGGAGATCGCCGTGAAGTTCGCCTCAAACGTGAGATCCAGTTGCTCGACCGTAAACCCGGCCGGCATGGTTTCGTCCGCATCGAGAAACAGATCGAAGGGCGCGACCAGACTCATCGTGTCGCCCGGAGCGACCGGCACGTCTCGCCCGCCAGCAGTTCCCGTGGCGATTGTCGCCACGCCGTAAAGCGTGACCTGGACCTCGTTCATCGGATCCATCGGGTCGTCAACGAAGGCCTCAATTTCGAGATTGACGTCGAAGAAACTGTCGACGTTGAAGGCCGTGTCGACCTGTCCCCCCACGACGTCACGTCGCTCTGTTGCCGCTCCCAGCGACGGCGTGACACTGCTGACTCGGACGTCGAGCGGGCCGTTGTAGGAATCAAAGCCCTGCAGACTCATGGCCACGATTTCCGTCTGCACGGTGTCGCGACCATCGCCCGTCTGCGTCGGCGTGTCGGCGATATCGACCGACGCCGAACCCTGCAGGTGAGCCGTGATGACGTCGCCGTCATCTGACGTTGCGGTCACCTCGGCAATCATGCCCGAAAAGTCGACGACTGTCAGCAGGCTGCGGTCTTCCAGCGATTCGATCAGCCGCAACTCCCATTTGCGTTGCTGCTTCCACCGAAGTCGCCTCTGTCTCCCACGCTCCAGACTCTGAAAGTACCTTGACGTCCCACGCTGAGACACGGCAAACAAAGACCCGAAGTCTAGCATGGCAGTCACCTCCGACAGGCCAGTCAAGAACAAATGCCGCGGCCCACTGCGACACACCGAACACAATCATCTTGAATCATCTCCGAATCGCAACAAACCAAACGGCGAATTTACACCGTTCCACATGCCGATTCAGAGACATCTGGCCGGAATCGTCACACGTCAGAACGACCGCGTCCCGCCGGAACCCGTCCCGGCTGGTAACTTCATATCGCGATATCGCGCTGCCTGACTGGTGGATGAACTCCCGGCGGACCGTCGCCCAACTCGCAACTGGCCAGTGACAACACTGCGCCGGGACGTCAACACGGTGCCGGGATACGAAAACAGCCCGACGTGAGAAAATCACACCGGGCTGCTCTCTGTTGCGGTTCAGCGTTCATCAGGTTGCGCACTCCAGGCGCGAACTCCTCTCCTGTCTGACTTGAGACGAATCAGGAATCAGACCAGCACAAAGCAGCGTTGTGCTATGTCCCGGCCTAGAGGAAGCTGGCGAGCGACTCAGCGCCGCTCAGGACGGCGGGCTTTTCACTGAGAACCCGCAGCCAGACGGCGTGGCCGTGACATTCGCCTTCAATGCTCAAATGTGGTCCGAGATCGTCGTTGGCCGAAAGCACGGCAGTCTGCCAGCGAAACTCATAGACGCGGTCGAAGGCTTGAACGATTGCGTAGACATCAACCGAAAGCACCGGCGATCCATTCGACTGTGCGAGCCTGCCACCCCAGGTAGACGGTTCAGCGAACAGCGTGACTTCCCATTCGGCTGTCTCTTCATTCTGAAAGACGTGACAGCCAAGTTCCGCTTCGCCCTGCAGTGAATCCGCGGACGCAGCGACATTTCCAACCAGCTTCCGTAACCAGCGAGGGGCGTACTCCATCGAAACTATCCTTCTCACAAGTGATCCATTGGCCCGCTGTGAGAAGTATCTGCTTTCAGGACGTCACTCCCGAAGCAGACGCTCGACTGGCCGGTTCTCTCCCTGATTTCGTTTCCGAATCAGCGACCTGTCGCCACAGCGTTGTTCCTCTCCACGGTTCAGCCGATCTGTCTGTCGTGAAGGATCGATTCGTCGTGTCGAATCGACAGGTCGCGGACTTAGCGATTCGGATGCCAGTCGCCCGAAAAAACGAGCGGCATCGGAAAGCCGCACATCACCGCACAGTGTCCACAATGGTTGAGCGGCAGTTTGAAACAGACAGCAGGACGGAATTGACAAACTGTTGAATTCTGCCCCTCTGTCTGGTCGAACCTGCCTCACCTGTTCCAAGCATCGATTTTCTGAAGAATCCCTGTCCGTGATTCAGTCGCCGAACAGTTCGTCAAGCGTGAGATGACAACTCGTAAATGCGGTGAAACAGTCAGCCGGGAGCGGCGCCGTCCCGGTTTCCATCTGTTGACGCTCAATCGACATCCGCAGATTGCGGCGCGCAGTCATGGCAGGAGATATAGCAGAGAACAAACCTATCACTGGCATGTCTGGAAATCGCCCATTTCCCGCAGTTCCACTGCCGGACTGTCCGAACATCGTCCCAACGGTTGAGTGAGTTGAAACTGATCGGGAACGCCTTTTTAATGTGCCGTCGCTCGCGTGTCTGCGGGCCGATGACTCTGTGTTGTCAATGTGTTCTGGAAATTCGAGAAAGGGAACCCCATGCGGGACATTGTCAAAGTAGGACGCGTATTTGCATTGATCGCCGTGTTCGGCCTGTCGGCCGTTGCCGTTGGCTGCGGTCAGCCGGACAATGGCGGCGGAAGCGGTACGGCTCCGGCCACCGATCTTGGTGGCGCAGAAGCTGGCTCGTCGCTGGGTGGTGGTGCTGAAGTTCCGGAAGCCGGCGAAGAAGCCGCTCCAGCAACAGAAGAAGCTGCCCCGGCTGAAGAAGCTCCGGCCAAAGAAGAGGCCGCACCGGCTGAAGAGGCTCCGGCGAAAGAAGAGTCTGCTCCAGCGAAAGAAGAAGCTCCGGCCGAAAAGGCTGAGTAGTTTTCGCGACGCAGTTCAACTGCGGAAATCACAGCTCAGACGCAACGCCGCGGCATTTCGTGTCGCGGCGTTGTTCTGTTTGGTGGGGACGGGAATGCGGCGACCGTTGAACGTTCTGTTTGCGATCGCTTCGCTGGCGGGCGGCGG
>WGMU01000160.1 GCA_016124895.1 bacterium | reverse complement strand
TCGAAGCATTCATCGACCTGATGCGCCCGTTCGGAATTCTCGAAATGGTCCGCACTGGCCGGATTGCTCTGCTGCGAACAAACGAGGACAACGTCGACGTTGGCGAGCGGGCCGCGCATGAAGATCCATCGGTCGTTACGGCCTGACGGGATGGCTGTTGAAACAGAGCGACTCCGCTCTTGACCAAATCACATTCGCGTGGGCCGGGTGCAGCGAGTCCCACAGCAACTGCTGACGGTGGAACTCTCTGCATCCGGTCCACCAGTTCGAGTCCGGTCAGTATTCTGAGCGTCAGACGCTCAGCAGCAGTCACCGGGCGTCCTGATCACAAGGTTCACAAGGAAAGCACTCAGTCATGGCCGCAAAGGTTTATTACGAAGACGACGCCGATCTTTCACTTCTGAAAGACAAGACCATCGCCATCCTCGGCTACGGCAGCCAGGGACACGCTCAGGCTCAGAACCTGCGGGACAGCGGCTGCAATGTCGTTGTCGGTCAGCGTAAAGGCAGCGAGAACTACGATCTGGCTGTCAGTCACGGCTTCGATCCGCTGCCCGTTGACGAAGCTGCGAAGGTCGGCGACCTGGTCAATATGCTGCTCCCGGATGAAGTGCAGGGCGATATCTACCGTGAGTTCGTCAAGCCGAACCTCCAACCCGGCAATCTGCTGCTCTGCTCGCACGGCTTTAACATTCATTTTGGCCAGGTCACTCCTCCGGCTGGCGTCGACGCTGCTCTGGTTGCTCCGAAAGGCCCCGGCCATCTGGTCCGTGCTGAGTACGAAAAAGGCGGCGGAGTTCCCTCGCTGATCGCCATGTATCCCGGTGCGTCGGACAACTCGAAGCAGCTCGCGCTGGCTTATGCGAAGGGCATCGGCGGAACCCGCGGTGGCGTCATCGAGACGACCTTCGCGGAAGAAACGGAAACCGACCTGTTCGGCGAACAGGTTGTCCTCTGCGGCGGCGTCAGCGCGCTTGTAAAGGCCGGTTTTGAAGTGCTCGTCGAAGCCGGTTACCAGCCGGAAATGGCCTACTTCGAATGTATGCACGAGCTGAAACTCATCGTCGACCTGTTCTACCAGGGTGGCCTGAACTACATGCGGTACAGCGTGTCGAACACGGCCGAATTCGGTGACTACACCCGCGGTCCGCGGATCATCACCGAAGAAACCAAGCAGGTGATGAAGAAGATTCTGTCTGAAATCCAGAATGGCGAGTTCGCTCGCGACTGGCTGCTCGAAAACCGAGTCAACCAGCCGACGTTCAAAGCCCGCCGTCGCCGTGAGCAGAGCCACGAAATTGAAATCGTCGGCAAGCAGCTCCGCAGCATGATGAGCTGGATCGACGCGAAGTAAACTCGCTGGATTCGACTCAGTCGAGCCAGCAGATGCAGATGTGAAATCAGCCCGGACTGCCTCAGGTAGTCCGGGCTGTTTCTGTTTAAACTGTGAAAACGCCCGGCAGGAGCCGCATTGAACAGAGCCAGCGCTGAGACATCCCGCTGGGAAAGGCGTCGAGAGCTGGCAGCCCCTTGTGCAGTTACGCGGTAAACAGTTTGCCGAACTGCTGCTTCACGGCGGCGACGCCGGTATTCACAAGTTTCGAATCGCTCGTCGGTGAGAGCAGGCGGCAGCCTTTTTCGTAGAGCATGTCGGCGTGTTCCGGGCTGACCGTCACCGCGCCCCAGGACTTGCCGTGCCTGCGGCAGGCTTCCGAGACGCGATCGATCGCCGCGAGACAATCAGGGTGGAAGAACTCGCCGGTCACACCCAGGCTCTGACTGAGATCGGCGGGGCCGACAAACAGATGATCGACGCCATCGATGGCAGCGATGTCGAAGACTTCGTCGACGGATTGCTTCGTTTCGATCTGAATCGCGACGAAGGTGTTCTCATTCGATTTTTCGCAGAACTCTTTGGCCGGAGTTGAGGCAAACCGTCCGTCAACACCGCCGACATTCAGGCCGCGGTTACCGCGCGGGAAGAACTTCGCCCAGCGAACGATCTGCTCAGTCTGCTCGGCCGAGAACACCTGGGCCGCCATAATGCCGCCACCGCCCGCTTCGATACTGCGAGTGACCAGCGCGTAATCCGTCGGCGCGATGCGAACGAAGTTTTCGAGACCGACGCTGCGCGCCGCCAGCGTTGCAATTTCAAGCTGTTCCATGCCGAAGCCGACGTGCTCATGGTCGAACCATACGCCGTCAAAGCCACCCTGGATGCCGAGGATCTGAATGAAGTTGTGATGCATCAGTCGCCCGACGCCGATCATCCGGACCAGTTCGTTACGGGCGAGTTTGTCTTTGATCTTCTGCATGATAGCCGACCGGTTTGCGAGGACAGGAAAAGCCGGAGCCCTCGACGAGAAGCATCGCTGAGGGTTCCAGTAGAAAACTCAGTTACAGCTTTGCCGCTGCATCTCGTACGGTCTGCAGGCAGACCTCGATGTCCGACAGCGGGTTGCTGGGGTTCTCTTCGTATTCGAGCGCAACACAGTACTGGTAATCGAGCTTCCGCAGAGCTTTCAGACATCCCAGCACGTTGAGATCCCCCTCGCCCAGAATGCGAAACTGCTTCTGGCGTTTGCCGTCCTTTTCAATCGTCAGGACATCCTTGAAGTGGACCCCGAACGTTCGTTTGCCGAAACGTTCGATCGCTTCAACGGGATCCTCATCACTGCGCAGGTAGTGCCCGGTGTCGACGCAGCATCCAACGAGTGGATGCCGGTCTTTGATCATGGCCTCAGCGTCGCTGATCCTGTCGTACAGAGCGCCAGGGCCATGATTGTGAATAGCGATCGCCACCTGGTACTCGTCGCACAGTTTGTCGAGCAGGTCGAAGGTCGCCTTGTCCTTTTTCGGGTTGGCACTCAGCGACTTGATGCCCATCGCTTTCGCGAAGTCGAACGCTTCGCGGGCTTTGGTCTCGTTGGCATCGAAGCCCAACACTCCGTACGCCGCCAGCGTGACACCAGCGTCGTCGAGCATCTTTTTCTCTTTCGCGATGTGCTCCGGCAGTGTGCCCATTGGAACGTGCTTCGGGTACGCCTCCCAGAATTTCAGACCGAGCGTTTTCGTGTGCTGCAGGGCGGTCTCGGCGTCAAAGCCGCGCAGCGAGTAACTCTGGATGCCCATCTTGAAACCGGCATACGGATCGGCCGCCTGCAGACCGGTCGAGTTCAGCAGCGTGGCCGCGCCGGCAGCGGCGCAGGTACCCAGAAAGCGACGACGATCGAAGCGGGAATTGAGAACAGAGGACATGAGCGGATCCTTATCGAGTAGAGAAAGAAAACATTTCGGTCGCGAACCAATTTACCGGCCGGCTTCCGGCGCCGACAGCAAACGGGCTCCCTCGCACGAGTAAAGTGTCTCCGGCCGTGTTCTTCAGCCGGGCGCCGGGGACTGGACTGAGCTTGCGAAGCAAACCCGGGGCTTCGCGCGCCTCGCTCCAGCCGCAGCCAGCCGCCAATTGAACTCCGACGATCTATCGAGTGAGTGAGTCGGTCAGGCAATCGGCACGTCGTGATAGTTGAGAGCCCATTCCCGCATGAATCGCACTTTTTTCGGTACGACGCGATAGATGATCAACTCGGGATTGTCGATTGAACCCAGGTACTGCCGCAGCAGCGGATTGCTGTCCCAGATGTCCTGCAGCGTCGGCTGGTCGCTGACGATTTCCGCGACTCCAGTGATGCGTACCTGGTCGTGATGTTCGTCCAGGTAGGCGAGTTCAACGTTCGGGTTCGCCGCGATCTCGCCGGTTTTGTGATAGCTCCGCAGATTTGCGATGTAGATGGTGAAGCCATCGGTTCGCACCGGAGAAACCGGCCGGACGCGCGGCTGGTCACCGTCGATTGTTGCCAGTTGCGGAAAGCGGGCACGCGCGATGACGGCTCGCGCAAGCTCCGGCAGATCTGCGGGGTTGATCGGTTCCGGAACGGGTTTTGTCATGGCTGGTCTCCTTCGATCAGTCGTGCCGGTTCGGAATGAGTGGCTCCCTGAGTCCCGGACGAGGCATCTCCGCGTTCGGCCTGCCCGGACGTCAGTGTTCGACCCAGAAGAACCAGGCCGATCAGCAGCAGCCCCACGTGAACATAGCGAGTGAATCGAACTCGTGGGATCGTCTGTGTCATTCGTCGTCCGATCGCCGTCGAGAGCAACGTCAGTGGAGCACAGATTGCGAACAGCGTAACAACGGGAACAGTCACGTTGCCGCGCGAGAGGTGGGCCAGAAAGACGAGAGATCCGCTGACGACGAAATAGCTCTGCAGATTGGCGCGGAAGCGGGACGCCTCCCAGCGACGCAATGTCCCGAAGATTACCAGTGTCGGGCCGGCGGTGTTGTAGGCTCCACCGAGCACGCCAGAGATGATGCCAAACAGCGGGGCAGCCCGGTCGGTTGCGAGATGCAGCGATTCGGGTCGCCAAAGGTTCCAGATGGAAAATCCAAGCACCAGAACCGCCAGCAGTGCGGTAACGAATCGCTGGTCGCCGTCGCTCAGCAGCCAGACACCCAGCGGGATACCGCACAATGCTGCGAGAATCAGTGGTCTGACTTCGCCAAAGCTGACGTGCCGCCACTCGTGAAACAGAATCACGAGGGCGTTGAAGACTGAGAGCGCCGCGATGAATGGCGCGGCGGTTCTAAGCGGCAGAATGAAGGCCAGCAGTGGCATCGCGATCAGCGCGTCGCCGAAGCCCAGCGTCGAACGGACGAGCGTCGCTCCAAAGGTGATCGCCCCGATCAGAATGACGATGTGAGTCTCCGGCACGCGCCGCTCCCGCCACCGTAAAACGGAATTCATTCCGTTTCCGTCGTACGTTCAATCAAAAGCGAGTTTTGTGGCACCGATCCGGCAGACAGTCCATCGGATCCGGGCGTGCCTTGACGCACTTTGCGGCCTGTCGTGTGCCACCGGCTCCGCCTATGTTTCCAGGGACTCGGGCACTGGCAGAGCCGATGTACACACCACTTGAGACGAGAACAGATCCTGCGTCGATTGATCGGAATGCCTTTCGTTCGGCGACATGCGGCGCCGACGCTACTCGGAGGCCTTCTCAAAATCACCCGCTGTCACGATGACCAGGTTCTTCGGGTCGAGGTATCTGCGGACCGCTGCGTTGACCTGCTCGGTCGTCGTTGAGCTGACTTTTGTTTCCAGACCCGCGTAATACTCCATCGTGCGGTTGGCATACGACGTGTCGCTCAGCGTCGCGGCAAGGCTGGCGTCTCGACTGCGGCTGACTTCCTGATTCTGCAGCCAGCCCTTCTTTGCGGCTTCGAGTTCTTCCTCAGTGACGCCCTTGTCGAGCAGCAGGTTGACCTCTTCAAGAATCGCCGCCTTAACCTTCTCCATGTTGGCGGGATTCGAAATCGCGTAGATGTAGAAAATCGCCCGTTTGTCGAGGGCCGCAGCGCTGACGCTCGAACGAATGCCGTAGGACAGTCCGTCCTTCTGGCGAACGCGATTGGCGAGCCGGTTCGCGAGCGCTCCTCCGCCGAGCACGTAATTCCCGACGATCAGCGCCGGATAATCCGGGTTGTCGTCGTTCATCGGGAAGATCGTCGCGGCAAAGTACATCGCGTTGGCCTTGTCTGGCGTGTTGATCGCGACACTTTCCGGTTTGATTTCGTAATCGCCACGGCGTTTGATTCGGACATACTTCATTTTCGCCTGCCAGCCGCCCAGCGCGGGAGCCAGTGCAGCCATCGTCTGCTGCGGATCGAAGTCACCGACGATCGACAGTTCACCGTGCTGAGCATTCAGAAACTTCGAGTACAGCTCAGCGAGCTGGTCGTGGGTGATGGCTTTGACCAGTTCGATCTCTTCCTCGATCGACGGCGTGTAGAGCGGATGTCCCGGCTTGTACGGCGAAATCTTCCGCTGAGCTTCGCGGCTGGCGAGCGACTGCGGGTCGGTCTTCGCTTCTTCGAGCCCGGAAAGCTGTTCGTTTTTCAGGATTTCGAGTTCGTCAGCCGGGAACGTCGGCTGCCGGAGCACCTGCGTCAGAAAGCCGAGCACCGTTGGCAGCTTTTCCCGCTTGGTCTGAATCGAAAACGTCGCTGAACCTGCCGAGCTGCTGCCGCTGAGCGTCGCGAGGTTCTCATCGAGTGCGTCTTTCAGCTCCTGCCGCGACATCATTTCCGTGCCACGAGTCATCATCGGTGCGAGGAACTCACACAGCGTCGACATCCCGTGCAGCGATTCTTCTGTCCCGAACCGCAGCGTCAACCGCAGATTGACGGTCTCGCCGCGAGTCTTCTTCGGCAGCAGAGTGATCTTGAAGTCGTCGGTCGGAGCGACCCGCTGCGTCCGGGATTCGATATTGTCGGGTGACACATCGAACTCTTCTCCCTGAGCGATCGCTTCGCGGCCTTTGTAATCGCCGATCATCTCGGCGAGCGACGGCGTTTCCGGCACGCTGACACGGTCGGCCTCCTTCGTCGGGATGTACACGCCGGCCGTCCGGTTATTGCGAACGAGGTACTTCTTCGCGGCGGCGCGGACATCGTCGACCGTCACGTTTTCCAGCCGGTCGCGATACAGGAAATACAGCCGCCAGTCGCCCTGCGCCGCCCATTCACTGAGCTGAATTGCGATCGCCTGTGAGTTTGCGGACGAAAGTTCCCACTGCTTGAGCAGTTCCTGTCGGGCGCGGGCGACGTCCTGCTCAGAGATCTCTGAATCGCCAACGCCTTCGGTTTCGTCGAGCAGCGCTTCGAGCACGATCTGCGGCTCGTTGCCCTGATTGACCTGAGCGATGATCAGCATGATGCCCGGATCGTGCAGAGCGAACGGGCCGCCGAAGACGAATGCGGCCTTCTTCGTTTCGACAAGCGCCTTATACAATCGCCCCGCCGGTTCCTGAGTCAGCATCGTGCCCAGCACGTCAACCGCCGCGAATTCCGGATGCGGCCCCGACGGCACGTGATAGACAGCGCCGACGGCGGCAACATCTCCGACTCGCCGCAGCGTGACGAAGCGTTCGCCGTCCTGAGCAGGTTCGACTGTGTAGGTCCTGTCGAGCTTCCGTTCCGGCTTCGGTAATGCTCCGAAATACTTCTCCGTCAGTTCGAGGGCCTGCTTTGCATCGAACTTGCCGGAGATGACCAGCATCGCGTTATCCGGCTGATAATAGCGCTGGTAGAACCGCTTCAGATTGTCGATGGGTACGCGTTCGATGTCAGCCCGGTTGCCGATCGTCGAGTTGCCGTAGTTGTGCCACAGAAACGCCGACGAAACCATCCGCTGCCAGAGAACCTGGACAGGGCTGTTCTCGCCCCGTTCGAATTCGTTCCGCACGACGGAGAACTCGCTCTTCAGGTCCTCGGCGGCGACCTTGCTGTTCACCATGCGGTCCGCTTCCAGCTTCAGTGCGAAGTCGAGGTTGTCCGCGCTGGCCGGCAGCGTTTCGTAATAGTTCGTCCGGTCGAGCCACGTCGTACCGTTCAGCTCGGCCCCGCGGTCCTTGAGCAACTGCGGGATGTCGCCGTGCGTCGGAGTCCCCTTGAAGAGCATGTGCTCGAGCAGGTGAGCCATCCCGGCCTCGCCGTACCCTTCGTGCCGCGATCCAACAAAGTAGGTCACGTTGACGGTGACCGTCGGCTTCGACGGATCGGGAAACAGCAGGACCTGCATCCCGTTGTCGAGCGAGTATTCGGTGATGCCCTCAACCGAAGTCACCTGCTTCAGCTCGGCCCGCAGCAGCGAGGAACTCGACAGAACAAGACCGAGCACCAGCGCGGCACTCACAGCAGACAGCGTCCGTGACAGCATTCTTCAGCTCCTGATCGCAGCATCCATCTGGTGGCGAGGCAGCCGGTCCAGAGTCGCCCGGCCGCTGTACAGAGTCAGGGACAATAACGGCACCGACAGCTAACCCGCCAGTGGCCGCGTACTCGCTTGACCCGCAGCCAAAGGCGACGGCGTATGATCGATCAGTGTCTGCGCCTTCGGCTGCGGGCCAACGCAATCGGCGTTCCTGGGACGGCCTTCCAGGAATGCCCATCAATGCACAAGAACCCGGCGGTCACGGGACCGCCGGGTTCTCCACCACCTCAGTCGTCGGCCGGATCATCCAGATACCGGCACACCGACTCCGAGGATTCTGCGTGCGAACAACTGCTGCCGGCGAGCGACAGCGGTACGGGATCAGAAGCCCGTCAAGGCAGCCAGGGCAGCCTGAATCGCGGCGCCCATCTGCAGGTTGAGATTGTCGTACTCATTCCCGGTCAGACCGATCAGCGTGTCGTCGCCTTCACCGCTGTTGTAGAGGTCGGTCGAACCATTTCCCTTCAGGATGTCGTCACCATCCCCGCCAAAGATGCGGTCATTCCCGGCTCCGCCAAAGATCGTATCGTTGCCGTCGCCACCAATGAGCGTGTCGTTCAACGCGCCGCCGACGATCTTGTCATTCCCGTTCCCACCGTCGATCACGCTGAAGCCGGCACGGCCCTCAATGTAGTCGTCGCCGTCGCCGCCAGAAATCGTGTCGTCGCCGTCGTCGCCGTACAGCTCGTCGTCGCCGTCGCCGCCCTTCATCAAATCGTTGCCGGAGTGGCCTCGCATGTAGTCGTTGCCGGCTCCGCCATCGAGCGAGTCATCCCCGGCCCCGCCGTACACCGAATCGTCACCCTGATTCCCGTTGACGAAGTCAGCTCCAGCATTGCCGACGACAATGTCGTTACCGAATCCGCCGTTGATTGTGTCGTTGCCGGCGTCTCCAGTGATGTAGTCGTCGTCAAAGCTGCCGTTAAGGCTGTCATTACCCTTGCCGCCACTGATCGCGTCGTTGCCGAGGCCACCGTCGATGGTGTCGTTGCCATTTTCGCCATTCAGGACATCGTTACCGTCACCGCCGGAAATCTCGTCATCGCCTGATCCGCCGCTGATGGTGTCTTCGCCAGCGTCTCCTGCAAGAAAATCACGGAACAGTCCTCCAGTGATCGAGTCGTTTCCGTCGCCCCCAGACATCCGAACTCGGATTCGACCGGTATCAGCTCCGGCTGCCGAAAAGACATCGTCGCCCGCTTCGCCATTGATGCGCAGCACCAGTGGGTTGGCATTGCGGAGAGAGTTCACAGTCACGGTGTCATTGCCAGCACCTGCGAAGAGGTTGATCTCAGTAACCGAGTCGCTCACAACGATCGAAGCATTACCAGACGTGACTCGCACGTTATTTGTAATTTCATCAACGATGTAGGAATCAGCAGCGTCCGTCCCGAACACCGAAAGTCTCTGGACACCGGTTGATTCGCGAATCACGTCATTACCATCACCGGCCCCTGTCCAGATCACATCGTTGACGCCGTCTCCTCCGTCGAGGACGTCATTGGCCCCGCCACCCGCCAGGGTGTCATCACCTTCTGACCCCAGAATTGTGTCCTTCCCCGTACCTCCATCGAGACTGTCATCGCCCTGGCCGCCATCAAGGGAATCGTTGCCCTCGTTGCCTTCCAGAATGTCATTCGCGAGGTCGCCGATGATGGTGTCGTTACCCGTCCCACCAAGCATCGTGTCGGGGTTGGGGTCAATCCCTCGGGAGACAGATCCCAGCGGCACAGGGACCGGAGCCGGTGGGTTTGGAGGAACTGTTGTGTTGCGATCATAGATCGTGATCTGAGCTGTCGGGTCGAGCAGAACAATCGGGGTAATGGTTGATCCACCCGAGGTTACCGGATTCGACAGCGTAATAAAGAACGTCTCCGGCGGATCTTCGATCAGCGTGTCGTTAAGGATCTCGATGGGGATCGTGGCTGTCGTCTGCCCCTGGGCGAACGAAATCATTCCGCTGGTCGCTGTGTAGTCGAGACCGGGTGTTGCCGTTCCGGGGCTTGTCGAAAACGACACGGTAAACGGAGCGGGGGCCGGTTGCGAAAGGACGATGTTCACGAACGACTGGCCCGACGATACACTCAGACTGGACAGCTCAGTCACAAGTGCGTCGGAAGAAGTAACGACAACCGCGCCGGGATCAATAACCTGCATATTCATCAGGCCAAACGTCCCGAGGAATCCGTCATCAATCAGAAACGCCCGGTTTGTGACCCCCAGACCGTTGAGTGTTGCTACCTCATCTGAGTAGGCCGGTGTGGGCAACCCATCAATCGGAATGCCGTCCGACATGAAAACCAGTGTTCCGTCGCCTGGAGCCGTTCCCAGAGTTGTAAAGACCTGAATAGCGTCCTGCAGCGGTGGCTCAAAGGCGGTTCCGCCAGTCGTCATCAGCGAACGGACGACCTGTTCAAAGTCGGTCACACCATTGCCATCGTTGTCGGCGGTCGGTGTCGTCGCCAGGTCGAGTGCCGGCGTCGACGGATCCATGTCGTAAATCTGAGATGTACTCTCAAAGGCAATTAACGACAGGTTTGCCGTGACACCCCGACTGATCAGATCCTGCTGGAATGCAATGGCCGATGCGATTTCGACGTCGAGGATCGTATCGGCAAATCCGTCGCCGTTCTGATCGCCAACTGGTGTCCCCGCGAAGAGGCCGAAGGTGCTGCCCGAAATGTCAATCACAATGACAACGTCCGCGACGCCTCCTTCCGGGATATTGATATCGCCCAGCGAAAGACCAATCGGAGTTACCGGTTCGCACACGCTCTGTATCAGGTCGTCACCGGAATCGCCTTCGATGTAGTCCGAATCGAAACCACCACAAAGTGTGTCGTTGCCGGCGTTACCGCGGATGGTGTCGTCACCGAATCCACCATTCGCATGGTCGTTGCCGCCACCCCCGATGATTGCGTCGTTTCCATCGTCTCCCAGGAGTGAGTCGTCACCGTCGTTGCCAATGACTCGGTCGTCGTCGTCACCTCCGGAAATCGTGTCGTCACCGTCGTCACCCATCAGTGTGTCGAGGCCGGCTTCACCGAAAATGACATCATTTCCCGTGTCACCCGACACTGCGTCATCGCCTCCGCCCGCAAGAATCGAGTCGTTGTCAGCGCCGCCGTAGATGGTGTCGTTTCCGACGTCGCCCGTGATGGTGTCGTTACCTTCGCCGCCGAGCAGGCTGTCGTTGCCGGTCGAACCGTCGATCACGTCGGCGCCCTGGCCGCCGTTGGCCGAATCGTCGCCGTCGGCGCACAGGATCGAGTCGTTGCCGTCACCACCGTTGAGTGTGTCGTTGCCTGTCGCGCCGTCGAGCGTGTCGGCGCCGTTGCCGCCCAGGATCGAATCGTCGCCGGCCAGACCCAGCAGGCTGTCGTTGCCATCGCCGCCGTCGAGCGTGTCGTTGCCCGAGTTGCCGGTAATTGTATCGTTGCCGTCGCCGCCGGCGATCGATTCGGCAAATGCGTCGCTGCCGATGATTACGTCGTTGCCGTCTGCGGTGTCGACGGTGATCGTCGTCAGCGATGGGAAGGCGGTGGTCGTCAGCGCTGTCAGCGTGATCGAGTTGTCCTGATCGCCGCCCAGAAAATGCAGCCCGGTCAGCGTGTCGGCATTCAGCAGCGGAACCGTCGGAACCGGCGAACCGTTCTCCAGAATTTCGATATTGTCCGTCGCCGTGTTCCGCTGGACCGTGATGGCGTTGATCGAGTCAACGAAGACCGTCAGTTCGGTGCCGATGGCGACGCCAGTGACTGTCAGCAGCGTCCGTTTTTCCAGATGTTCAGCCTGCGGACGACCAATCGAACGAGCGGGTCGGCGGCGTGTGCGGGAGACGCGATCACGAATACGATTCAGCCATGATGAGAGATACACGGGAGGACTCCTCGAAGTTCAGGTCAGGTGGTGGTGGGATTGAGGCTGCTTCCTCCCGACGGTCGCCTGCCCTCCCGTGGCCGGCCTGCTGTCGGAATCTCTGGCCGGAATTTCCCAGCCTGTTGAAGCAGCATTCTTTCCACACCTAGCCTGCGCTATCTTTCGTGACAGGCCGGAATTTTGTGACAAATTCGACGAGGTACTCAGTTCCCCGGCCCGCTCAGTTGCTGCATCCCGGACAGCCCGGACAATCGGCCCCGGGCGAGCGTCCTCAGAATCGAATCAGGTCGGAGAATCCGTCGTGGCGAACAGTCGCAGGCTTGCCTGGAGGGCACTCAATCAGCGCATCTGCGACTGCGAGCGCTGTCCACGTTTGATCGAACACTGTCGCGAGATCGCGCGCACAAAGCGGCGTTCGTTTCAGAACGACGACTACTGGGGCGGACCCATTCCAAACTTTGGCGACCCGCAGGCCGAGTTGCTGATCGTCGGCCTGGCCCCGGCGGCGCACGGTGGAAACCGGACCGGGCGGATGTTTACCGGCGACCGCAGTGGTGACTGGCTGTACCGGGCGCTGTACCGGGCCGGCTTTGCGAGTCAGCCGGAAGCAGCGTCGCGCGACGACGGCCTGGCCCTGATGAACTGCGCCATCACCAGCACCTGCCATTGTGCTCCGCCGGCCAACAAGCCAACGCCTGATGAGATCGCGAACTGCCGCGAATGGTTCGATGCGACCGTCGCCATCCTGCCCGTCCGGGTCTTCCTCGCGCTCGGTCAGATCGGTTGGCGCGCCGTCGTCGACTTCGCTCGCGACAACGGCTGGTACGAGGGACGAATACCGAAGTTCGGCCACGGCGTCGAAGTCGAACTCAGCGAGGGCCGCATCCTGCTCGGCAGCTTCCACCCCAGCCAGCAGAACACGTTCACCGGCCGGCTGACCGAGCCCATGTTCAATGCCGTCTTCTCCCGCGCGAGTCGGCTGCTCCAACGATAATCAGACGGCCCCGTCATCCCGTGTTGTCGCAGCACCGATCAGAAGCCGTTCCGTAGGGTGCCGTCGAGTGTGTTGAACGCAGCCGAATTTCGTGAATAGATCAACGATTGGCAGGACGCCCACGATGCTGATGACAATCCGTTGGGATTCCGTCCAGGCGACGTGTCTGAGGATCGGCGCGGAGACCACTGCGATTGCCAGAATGCACTTGAGGCGTCGCTCCGGAAACTGCACCATCGGACGCGTCCGTTGACAGTACCTCGACGTTGACTGCCGGACGTTGGCTGGTGCGAGTTTTCTCTGTGAGGCAACCTTATGCTGACAATTCAGGGTTCAGGGCTGAAGCTGTGCGATGGCGTGTCGCGGCGGTCGTTTCTGAAGATCGGCAGTCTGGCGATGGGCGGACTGTCGCTGCCCCAGTTACTGCAGGCGGAGGCGACGGCCGGAATCGGGGCCTCGCACCGGTCCGTAATCATGGTCTTTCTGACTGGCGGGCCGCCGCATCAGGACATGGTGGATTTGAAACCGGAAGCTCCGGTCGAGTATCGCGGCGAGTTCTCGCCGATTCGGTCAAACGTGCCGGGTATCGATGTCTGCGAGCACATGCCGCTGCTGGCGCAGAGGATGGATCGGCTCGCGGTAATCCGCACGCTGGTCGGCTCGGAAGGCCGCCACTCGGCGTACCAGTGTCTGCACGGGCACCCGACGCTGCCACAGCCACCAGGAGGCTGGCCGTGCTTCGGTTCGGCGATCTCGAAGCTGGCAGGCCCGGTCAATCGCGAGACTCCCGCCGCTGTCAGTCTGCAGCCGCGCATCGGTGGTCAGGCCTGGTCGGATCCGGGGCAGCCAGGCTTTGCCGGAATGCGGCACGCACCGTTTGCTCCCAACGCGTCGGGCAGTAAAGACCTTGTTCTGCAGGGCACCAGTCTGCACAACCTCCGTGACCGGCGATCGCTGCTGAAACAGATCGACTATCTGAAAGCACGACTCGACACGACGGACGTCATCGACGGTATGGACACGCAGTACCAGCAGGCGTTTGACATTCTGATGTCCGGCCGCCTGGCGGAGGCGCTCAACGTCGATAGCGAAGACACTGCGACGCGTGAGCGTTACGGATACGGCTCAACCGAACCGGCGGGCTACGGCGACGCCGGCTGGTTGCGGAACGAGGACTTCCTCATCGCGCGACGGCTCGTCGAAGCTGGGGCTCGAGTGGTGACGCTGTCCTTCGGCCGCTGGGACTGGCACGGTCAGCCGCATGGGACCAACTTCGACAACGCGCGCGACCATATCCCTGCGCTCGACCAGGCACTGTCGGCACTGCTGGACGATCTCAAAGACCGTGGTCTTGATCGCGACACGTCGGTCGTTGTCTGGGGCGAATTCGGTCGGACACCGAAGATCAACCCGCGCGGCGGACGCGATCACTGGCCAGCCGTTGGCTGCGCATTACTCGCTGGTGGCGGAATCCGAACCGGGCAGGTGATCGGGGCGACGAACGCCCGTGCCGAACGTCCGGTCGATCGGCCCGTTCACTTTCAGGAAGTCTTTGCGACGCTGTACCACAATCTTGGCTTTGACGTGGATCACACAACGATCGAAGACATGACTGGCCGACCGCAGTATCTGATCGATCATGCGACGTATCAGCCGCTGCCGGAACTGATTTAGAACGTGTGCCGGATCGTGAAGGGGCCGGGAGCCTTTTTCGGTCGCCCCGCTTTCCACTCACGAGTTGCCAGGACCGAAAAAGACTCCCGACCACCTGAGGCTTAACGAAGGGCCATCGTCCGAGTCGGGAATCACGTTGCGCGTTTCTTCTGAAATCGTGATTCACGCAGCAGCATTTCTTTCGCGGAGCAAAAGACGACATTGGTTTTGGCTTCGCCGCTTGGCGACAGGAGTGACTGCTCGTGATTCTCGAATCGACACTGACGCTGCGGCACAACAACGCAGTTTACTCGGTCGCGTTCTCTTCCGACGGGTCGCTGCTCGCGTCCGGCAGCCTGGATAAGTCGATCAAGATCTGGGAACTGCCGTCGGGCCAGCAGAAGTTCCGGCTGGAAGGGCATCGCGAAGCCGTCTGTACGGTGTCGTTTCAGGAAGGCGATGCGACGCTGCTGTCGGCCAGTCTTGATAAGACGCTGCGCACGTGGGATCTCACGGACGGCAAACTCAAGTCGACGATACCTGGCCATCAGACTTATCTGACGTGTATGGCTCCGTCGCCGGACGGAACGCTGGCCGTCTCCGGCTCGCACGATAAGACATTGATTCTCTGGAATGTGACGGCCAGCCAACAGCTCGCGACACTGACCGGTCACACGGATCTCATCAGTTGCGTGGCGTGGTCTCCCGATGGCCGCTTCATTGTGTCGGCCGGTCACGATCTGCTGATTCGCGTCTGGAGTGTCGAAACCCGGCAGCAGGTTCGTGAGATCGGCCCGCATCCGAAGCCGATTCAGGGGCTCGCGTTTTCACCGGACGGAACCGTGCTCGCTGCTGGCGACGAAACGCCGGTCGTCCGACTTTGGAATTTCGCTTCCGGCGAGCAGCGGCGAACGATCGAAAACCACACCGCCGCAGTTAAGACGGT
Organism: bacterium; assembly: GCA_016124895.1. Classification (GTDB taxonomy): domain Bacteria; phylum Planctomycetota; class Planctomycetia; order Planctomycetales; family Planctomycetaceae; genus JAPOLP01. Next base: position 13,875 of record WGMU01000160.1, on the reverse strand, counting down.
CGAGTTCTCACCCGACGGAACACTGCTCGCTTCCGGCGCAAGTGATTCGCTGGCGCTGCTGCAGAACCCGAAAACCGGCGAGCTGCTGCACACGCTCAAAGGCCACCGCAACACAATCTACGACATCGCGTTTTCGCCGGACGGCCGCCAGGTCGCCTCTGCGGCGTTCGACCGCACTGCGCGAGTCTGGCAACTGTAAAATGCCCATTGCGAACCTTGCAGGAAAGGCTGGGGCACTCAGTGAGAACTCACGTGCTCTCGAGCTTGGCAATGAAGCGCAATACCTTCCGTTCGAGCCGATAGTCGAAATAACTTTCAATGTCCATGTCGCCCAACCGGGCGCGAAGCCGTTCTGCGTATCCGAGGAATAAGCCTCGCAGCTCGGGAATCTGATCGTGCTCGTAGTGCCACTTGTGATCGAGATTTGAAAGGAGTTGGCTTGCGACCTCGCAATCGTATCTGGCCGCATCAGATTCCGCGTATTCGATGGCGGCTCGAACATAGAAACGGAATCCGATCGGTCCCATCCACAGCAAGTCCTCTTGGTATCCGAAGAAGTTGTCCTCAAAGAGCTTGACCGCCTCCGCTTGAGTTTTCCCCAGGAAGTGTGCTTCCGCATACTTTCCGTCCAGGGATTCAGGAAAGGGGTTAATGTCGAGAGCTGAGGGGAGTTCGTCCATCCCGGATCCCCAACGGGAAGCGAGGTCACATGGCGGAAGTCCATCGCCGCGGCAAGAAAAAAGCCCTGCTGTCACGTGGTGACAGCAGGGCTTACAAGTTGTCCTGCTAGGATTTGAACCTAGACTAACTGATCCAGAGTCAGTCGTGCTACCGTTACACTACAGGACAAGCCTGCGGGCAAATGTCGCCCGGTGCGGCGGAGTATAGCCGGCAGTTTCCAGCTCACCAACCCAATTTGACGGCTCAGAATTGCGGCGTCTTTCCGACCGCTGTGGTATCTTTACGAGGCCTCTGGCGGGTTGGGATTCCCGCGGAGGCGTGCGATCACGCGGGCGATGCGGCGGACGGCTTCCGGGATTTCGTCGGGATGGTTGTCGCTGCTCAGGCTGAAGCGGACAGCCGAGCGGTAGACGGATTCGTCCCGGCCCATCGCGACCAGCACCGGAGCGGGCTCGGCACTTCCGCTGGCGCAGGTGCTCCCCAGCGAGCAGGCGATGCCGTCGAGGTCCAGGGCGACGAGGGCGGCTTCGCCATCAATGCCGGGAAACGAAATGTTGAGCGTGTTCGGCAGGCGGTGCTCGATCGAGCCGTTAATCACGACGGGGCTGCACGTTTCCCGAAGGCCGGCTTCGAGTCGATCGCGCAAGGTGCGGAGCTTCGCAGTCCGGACCTCAAAGTCGGCACAGCACAGTTCGAGAGCCCGCGCCATTCCCGCCGCCAGAGCCACCAGTTCAGTGCCTGGCCGACGCCCCGCTTCCTGATGACCTCCAAACTGAAACGGAGCCAGTCGCACACCGTCGCGCAGCAGCAGTGCTCCAATGCCTCGCGGTCCGTGAAACTTGTGCGCCCCGAGCGACAGCGCGGTCGCCCCGAGTTCGTGGAAGCTGACCGGGATCTTCCCGACCGCCTGCACGGCGTCGAGATGCAGCGGCACTCCGCGCTGCCGGCACAGTTCAGCCAGCGGAGCGACATCCTGAATCACTCCTGTTTCGTTGTGCGCGAGAATCAGGCTGACAAGTTTGAGGTTGTCCCAGGGCAGTTCAGTGAACTGATCGGCCATCAGTCGGCCGTCAGCGTCGACGTCGAGGTTCTGCAGTTTCCAGCCACGCAATGCGAGAGCCCTGCAGGTTTCGATCGTTGCCGGATGCTCGCCCGCCGTCAGCGCGATCGTTTCCGGCACGCACGACGCGAATCCGAAGATCGCCATGTTTGACGCTTCGGTCCCGCCACCTGTGAAGATCACTTCGGCCGGAGCCGCGCCGAGCAGGTCGGCAATCTTTTCCCGTGACTCTTCAAGCACGCGCCTCGCCCGGCGTCCCTCGGCATGGCGACTGCCGGGGTTTGCGTAACTCATTCGCAGATGATGCGCGACTGTTTCAATAACCTCAGGAAACGGCCGCGTTGTCGCGTTCGCATCCAGATAAATGCGACCGCCATCGGTGGCGGCGGTATCGCCGGAGATTTCCATCAGAACCTCTGTAAAAGACGTTCGTCGAACGGCTACTCCGCGGCGATCAGCGTTTCCAGCGCCTCGTGGACTTTGGCCTCGTCGACGCCCTCGTCCTTGTCGACGTTGTAGCCAAACGTGTGCTTCAGCGAGCCGTCCCGGTCATAGATGCGGAAGTAAGGGATCGATTCGCCGGGAATCTGGTAGGCCTTGTAGGACTCGTCTGCGCCGCCGTGAATGCACATCAGGTTTTCAAATGTTGCGTTCTGCTGTTTCAGGAAGCCGAGCACGTCGTCTTTGGAGTCAGCATCGTCGAGGGCGACCGAAACGACGGCAAGCTTGTCCGGATACTTCTTTGCCACTTCGACCGTATGCGGGAACGCCTTTCGACATGGAACACACCAGGTCGCCCAGAAATCAACGAAGACGACCTTGCCTTTGTGCTTCGCGATGACTTCGTCGAATTCTGCCGGTGTGACCACGCGAACGGAAACGTTGCTGACCGCTGCTTTCTCTGAACCTGCATCGGCAGACGGAACGTCGGCGACGGCTGAAGTCACGTCCGCCAGGGGCGGTTCGGTGTTGCCTTCCGCCGTGGCTTCGATACCGTCGTCGGCTGTTTCCGAACCAGCGGCAGCGTTCGACGTCGAAGGACTCGTTGGTGTTCCTGACCCGGTGGCCGGACCTGGCATTGGCGTTTCACCAGAACAGCCGGCCAGAAGCCCGACGCTTGCCGACACAGAAAACAGCCAGCGAACGAAATTGGCAGAGCGCATGATTGCTTGACTCCTTCCAGAAAGTTTTCCGTGCGGGTTTCGACGTCCGGTGATCGGCGACTCAACAGGATGCCCGGAAGGTATCGGACGTCAGCGGGGCATTCAAACTGGTGATCACTCGATCGAAGGGGCCGATGAGCCATGTGCAAAACCTTGCCGGTCTGAACGTAAATCGCTACCGTGCCGGCGCTTCGCAGGCCAGAGCATGGACGCAATCAACTGGATCAACCAGCAGCGTAGCTACGGGTCTCAGCCGATCGACACCTGTGAGAGGAGAGCAGAGGACGCGTTATGGCTGAAGCGATGCTTCCGGCCGAGCTGGCCGAAGTCACTGATCCGCTCGATGCCGACGACGAACTGCTGACGGCCGACGAGCTGGCGCGGCTCGATCTGTTCGAGGCGCTCAAGAAGCAGCCGTCGTTCGCCCGTTTCCCAGGCACGACGGTCCTGCGAAAATGCCGCAAAGGCCGTGTACTCGTTCGGCAGGGCGACGCCGGAGCAACGGCCTACTCGATCCTGACGACGGAAGACGTCATTGAGCTGCGCGAACAACAGCTTGAATCTGTTGAACAACTGCAAGCCGCGCGTTCTGCGGGCAGCGAAACCGGCAACCTGCACCTCTATTATCAGTCGCTCAGCGACCGCGAACTGAAGAAGCTGCACGCCCGGCTGAGTGAAGAACTGGACCAGTTGCGAGCGAAAGCAGCCGGATTTCAGGCGGGGAAGACGCCGCCCGCCGAGCGGCATGTCGCAACCGCGCATCTGGTGATTGGCGGCGAGGACGAGCCGAAACGCGGGCTGCTGCATCGGCTGCTGCACCGCGGTGCCTCGTCAAAGTCATCCCTGCCGGATTTCATCCCGATCGACGGCCCGGCGGATATCAGCACGCGGACCCGTCAGGCACCGCTGCACGAAGGCGAGCTGTTCGGCGAAATGAGCTGCATGAACCGGGCGCCGCGGTCGGCGACGGTCATTGCCACCGAAGACTGCTACCTGCTCGAAATGTTGCGCAACGTGCTGGACATGCTGCACAACGATCCGCAGTACAAGGACAAGCTCGACGAGATCTACAGGACACGGGTCCTCGACGGACACGTCCGCCGGCTGCCGATTTTCCGGGGTCTGCCGGACACCGACTTCACTGCGGTCAAGGACCGGATTGAGCTGGTCGACTACGACGCCGGTTCTGTGATCTTTGAAGAGCATGACGATTCGGACTCGTTCTTCGTGATCCGCAGCGGGCTGGTCAAGATCGTCGTCAACGCCTGGACGCAACTACGGTCTGACGAGTTCAAGCCGGCGCACTGGAAGTTGCTCTGTGGTGAGCTGGTCGAAATGCAGAACGAAGCGATTGGCGGGCACGTCTGGGCGGCGCTGCCGGAGAACGCTCGCGCAATCGTGGCCGGTTCAACGAAGACTGCTCCGGGTGCCGAACAGCAGACAGTGCTGATTGAGGCACTGAACTCAGTCATTCGCAGCGGAAATCTGCACACGACACTTGGGAAAACGACCGTCGATGTCGTCGTCGCCGTTGATGATGATCAGGTCGCCGTTGACTGCGAACACTTCCCCGACGAAACGAAGAAGTGGTCGGAACTTGAGGCGCGGACGTTTCACCGTGCATTGCTTGAATTCCTGTATCCGGGTGGAATTCCGCGTCGTGCGGCGACCTCGGGCGCCCGTCGGACGCTCAGTTATATGGGACGTGGCGATGCCTTCGGAGAACTGGGCGTTGTGACGAATGCTCCGCGCAGTGCAACGATCTTTGCCTACGATCATCCCGACGGTGGCGCGAATCAGCGACTGCCAGATTCCCGGACGGGAGCCGTCCCGTCGCGCGTCGAGCTGGTCAAAATCGCCAAAGCCGATTTTCTGCAACTCGTTCAGCAGTCACCGCTGCTGAAGGCACGAGTCGACGAAATTGTGGCCCGATATCAGCAGCAGGATCACCAGCAGACGTCGGCCGGCAGCGACCGTGTGCAGGTCCGATCGCAGTCGCCTGACTTTGAGCAGCTCGGGCTGGTACAGGGGCAGCAGTTGATGCTGATCGACCTGGACCGCTGCACGCGTTGCGGTCAGTGTGTCGATGCCTGCGTGACCTCGCACCGCGACGGCCGTACGCGGCTCTACCTTGATGGTCCGCGATTCGAGAAGTACCTCGTGCCACTGACGTGCCGATCGTGTCTCGACCCGGTTTGCATGATCGGGTGCCCCGTCGGATCGATAAATCGCGGTGACAATGGTGAGATTCAGATCCGTAACTGGTGCATCGGCTGCAGCCTGTGTGCAGACCAGTGCCCGTACGGTTCGATTCAGATGAATTCCCTGCCGGAGGCGATCGAGCTATCGGCCAGTCAGCTCGCGTCGCTGGGCGACTCCGACATCAAGACGGTTAACGAGCGGGCGGTCGTCTGTGATCTGTGCAGCTCGTTGCCGAGCAAACAGCCGTCCTGCGTTTACGCGTGCCCGCACGACGCGGCGATGCGCGTCAACGCGCTGGAGTTCTTCTTTGAAACAACGTCCTAGATCTCAGAAATGCGTCCAGATCGACTTCCGGAATTCTTCAGGCCTATCAGCGTGTCATTGCAGCGCAAAGACGCGAAGTCGCAAAGATTCGCGACGGCTTTGCGTTCCATTGAGCCTCTGCGTCTTTGCGCTGCTGTCTGTCTGAAAGAGGAGAAGTTGTTATGGACATACACCATAAATGAAGCATCGGCCCAAAGTGTGAATCGTCGGTCGCGTCTGACAAACCATCTGGCCGTGATGAGGTTTCGCAGTGCTGCTTGATCGGACACATCGGTCGTGGGCGTTCCTCTCTGCCGTGATTCTTGCGGTAGCGACCGCGTCGTACGTGATCTATGCGCAGATGTCGCCGCGCGGCCCGACCGGCGGCAGTCTGATGGGGCTGCTGTACGGCATTGTCGGATCGCTGTTCATGACGTTTGCCGGGTTGCTGGCCGGGCGGAAAAAGGTTCCGTTCTGGCGACTGGGCAGTGCGCAGTTCTGGCTGCGAGGGCATCTGTGGCTGGGAACGCTCAGTGTGCCGCTGATTCTGTTTCATTCGGGCTTCGGGCTTGGCGGAGTCGTCGAACAACTGCTGTGGGCGTTCTTCGGTATTGTCGTTCTGAGTGGTTTTTTCGGGCTGGCGATGCAGCACCTGCTGCCGCGACTGCTGACGTCGCAGGTTCCGCGTGAAACGTTCGCCGCGCAGATTCCTTACTTGCGGAAACGCAATCGTCTGCTGTCCGATCGTCTGGTGTCGACGTTGTGTGGTCGGCTTCCAGTCAGGAACGATCCTCTGCAGCCGCAGCTCGAACGGCTGGCGAAGTTTGCTGCTGAGCTGCAGTCAAAGGAGAAGTCTGCGAAGGGAAAAGCCGAGAAGGACGAGATCCGCGAACTCAAAGCGACCTGGACAACTCAGGTTGACGACAATGATGCGGGACTGTTTGCCGACATCGCTCGCTTTGCCAAAAACAGCGGCTGGTGCCGGACTGAGAACGACTTCTCGACGCTGCTGCTGGATGTTTATGACCTTCCGGGGATCACTCGCGACGCCACAGCCGAACCTCCGCAGTCCGAGAAACCTGATCCGGCTGCGAAGGCTCAATCGGTGGCCGGCGACAGGTCGCCGCTGGAAATGATGAAGGCCAGGCAGGCGGCAGCGAAGAGTGAGACTGTTCCGGCCGCTGCCAGCAAACCAGCCGGCAAGTCGCCGCTGGAAATGGCACGGGCTGCCGGAGCCGGCGGAGGCGGGAAACCGGCCAGGGCGGTAGATCAGGCATCTGCTTCTGACGAAGCGTCTGCTCCGGCGAAGAAGCCATCGCCGCTCGACATGATCCGAAAACAAAGCAGCGGGACGACAACCGAGGCGTCCGAAACAGCCGAGGCCGAACCGCCAGAGAGTGACAGCAGGAAGTTGTCCCCTCTGGACATGATCCGAAAGCAGGGCGGTCAGGCGGCAAAGTCGACAGCTTCGCTTTCCGCTGGCGAACCTGCCTCGAAGCCAGTTGTGAGCAAAGCTGCGGTCGGTGACGCCGTCTCGCAGGATCGCGTTTCCTCACCGAAAGTCGTTGACGTCAATTCCGACGCGGACAGCGAAACGCCGGCAGCGATCATTGAGAAACCGAATCCCGCAGGTGGCGACGACTCGGGAAGTTCCAGACCGGCCTCTCCCCTCGACCAGATCCGCAAAGCGAGCGGTGCGACGAAACCGACCTCCCCCCTTGATCAGATCCGCAAGGCAAGCGGTGCGGCAACACCAGCTTCCCCGCTGGACCAGATTCGCAAGGCGAGCAGCCCGGCAAAGCCGGCATCGCCGCTTGATCTGATCCGCAAACCGAAAGGCGATCAGACGGCGACGGACGACCATCCTGCGGGAAAGCCGGAGGGGCAATCGCCGCTCGAACTGATGAAAGCCAGGGCCGCCGCAGGAAAAACAACGGAGGGGGCATCTCCAGAGAAGCTGGCCGTAACGCAGCCGCCCGCTCCCAGAAAAGCTCCGACGAAACGCGAACTGCTGCGCACTCAGGAACTGCAGCAGTTTTATATGCAGACGGTCCGGCCGTTTCTGGCGGGCAGTGGTCGCGACGGCCGGCTTGCCGACCCGACCGAGATGTCTCGCGCATTTACGCAGATGCGGGGAACGCTGCCGGTTGAGCTGCACGAGACACTCGCAACACTGCAGCGCCACTGCGAAGAGCATCGGCAGTTCTGCGAGCAGGAGCGCATTCACCACTGGCTGCATTACTGGCTGGCACTGCATATCCCGTTTTCGATCGGGCTGTTCGTTCTGTTTGTCATCCACGTTGTCATGTCGCTGCGCGTCGTGCCGTGGAACTTCCCGTTCACACTCTGATGACCCGGCTATGACCGTTCGTAATTCAAGTCGAGAACTTTCGGAACGCGTCGAGATCGAGTTCCACAAACGGCCGAACCGCTTCCGTCGGCGCGTGTGGTGGAGCGCGCTCTGGCTCAGCGTCGCATGCCTGCTCTGGCTGGGCTATGCCGGGGCTCGCGGCGACCACTTTATTTACGAAGGTGGAGACCTCGCGTACGCACATCGCCTCTTTGAGAACGACTGCGCGAAGTGTCACACGAGCTGGGCTCCGGTCGAACGTGCCTTCAATCTCGATTTCAGCGATCGCGTCTACTCAGTCGAAAACGCCGCCTGTCTCGCCTGCCATCCCGGCTCCGAACATCACCAGAATCAGATTCCTGCTCACAGCGACATCTCCTGCGGCCACTGCCATATCGAGCATCAGGGAGATCACGCGCTGAAACGCAGCCCCAATCGTGTCTGTCTCGAATGCCATTCGGATTTGAAATCGCACACCAGAGGTGAGAACAGCTTTGCGGGAACGCTCACCGACTTCGGCACTTCGCAGGGACATCCCGAGTTCGCTGTTCGCCGCGTTCTCTCCCGTCAGAGCGGTTCGCTGGCCGGGATCGGCAGCGAGCACGCGGTGCTCAAACTGCTGGAGTACGTCGACGGTGCCGGCTGGCGCGACCGCGCGAAGATTCGCTTCAATCACGCAGCGCATCTGAAAGCCGAAACCGCCGCCGACGGGCACACCCAGTTCCGTATCGTCGCTCGCGGTCAGAAACTCGCCGACTTCGGCATTCCGGAAACGGCAGCCAATGCCACGGAAGTCTGTCAGGTCTGCCACACGTCGGACGCCGAAGGCCGTTACATGCAGCCAATCGTGTTCGAGCAGCACTGCCGGGCGTGCCATCCTCTGCTGTTCGATAACCGACAGTATCCCGCTGAGCAGGTTCCGCATGAGAAACCGGACATCGTGCGCGGCTTTCTGACGGATAAGTACACGCTGGCCACGCTCGCTCAGCCTGACGCTGTGTCTGGTTCGTCACCGGCCCGTCCGATTCCCGGTCGCCGTTCGCGGCCCACGCTCTCGAAAGATCAGACCGAATGGCTGGCCGAACAGCTCAAGGCCGCCGAAGCCGAAACGCTCGCGCATACGCATGTGCTGTTTGGAGCCGAAGCGAAGGGTGGCTGCGCCTACTGTCACGTCGATCAGAACGGTCAGCCTCCGCAGCAGTGGTCGGCGATTACTCCGCCGTCAATTCCCAGCCGCTGGGAACCGCATGCGATTTTCAGCCACCAGTCGCATCAGATGATGAGCTGTGTCGAATGTCACGACGGTGTCGTTGAAAGCAGAATTACGGGTGACGTGCTGCTGCCGGGGGTCGAGTTGTGCCGGAAGTGCCACTCGTCCGAGCCCGCTCAGCCTGGTCCGGACTCGCCGGCACGGCTGCTGGGGGCCAGCACGGATTGTGTGGAATGTCACCTCTACCATGATCACACGAAAGACAACTTTATTGGCGGACTGAATCCGCTGCTTCACACTGCGGGCACCAATCCCGACGCAACTTCCACAGGAGAAAGCTCGAAATAGATGGGGAAGTATTCGATTCGCCGGCGCTCGCACTGCGCCGTGAAAGCTGAGTTGTCTGCCCTCGTCTGCGGCTGCTGGAGAAGTTGATGACTCGTCAACCCCACCTTCGTCTGCTGATTGCTGCCGCGGCTCTCGCCGGTCTGACGTGGTTCGGACGACCTTCGCGCGGCGTCGAACCCGGTGGCGTTCAGATTGCTCTGCAGACCTCGGCACGGACATCTGACTCGGGGGAGGCTTCCAGTTCAGCGGTTAGCGTTGATCAGAGTCAGTATGTCGGCGTTGCCGGTTGTGCTGCCGCGAACTGTCACGGCAGGGATGGCTCACGCGGAGTTCTCGGCAGCGAATACAGCATCTGGATTCAGGACGACCCGCACGCTCGTGCTTATACCGATCTGTTCAACGAAACGTCGCAGGGGATCGCCGCAGCACTGCGACTCGACAAGCCCGCTCACCAGGCAAAGCTGTGTCTGAACTGCCACGCGCCGCAGAGTGACCCGCCGTTTGACGGCCCGGTCGCCGCTCACGGAACGCTGCTTGACGGTGTCAGTTGCGAGTCGTGCCACGGAGCCGCCTCGCGCTGGCTTGGCCCGCACGTTCGCCGCGACTGGAAGCAGAAGTCGCCCGCAGAAAAAGCCGAGTTCGGTTTCCGCGATACCAAAGACCTGTGGGTTCGCGGAAAGGTCTGTGCCGACTGTCATGTTGGAGAACCCGGTCGCGACGTCAATCACGATCTGTATGCCGCCGGACATCCGCGGCTGTTCTTCGAGCTGTCCGCGTTCAACGCGAATATTCCTGCTCACTGGAGCCGCGATGCCGACCGCCGCCGTGAGGGTTCGGACGCTGCGTCGTCGTTCGAGGCGAAACTGTGGGAGGTCGGTCAGGTCGCGTCAGTCGAAGCCGCGGTCGATCTACTGATCCATCGAGCAAAGTCGGCATCGGAAGACATACCGGCGTTTGCCAGCGGTGGTGACTATCCGCACGCAGAAACCATCGCGGTCTGGCCGGAACTCGCCGAGACCGGTTGCTTCGCCTGCCATCACGATCTGAGTTCGCCGAGCTGGCGCCAGTCGCGCGGGTATGCCGGCCGAATGCCCGGCAGTTCTCCCTGGCAAAGCTGGCTGACTCCGCTGCTGAGTGATGTCACGACTCAGTTTGACGGCGGCAGCAATCCCGTCGCCTCGCTCGCGTCCGAAATGGCAAAGCCTTATCCGGACCGAACCGCCGTCGTCTCTCTCGCGACTGATGCGCAACGACAGCTCGAACAACTCGGCCAGACAATCAACCAGCAGAAACTTTCGAGTGACCAGGTGGCGGCGCTGCTGTCTCGAGTCGCTCAGCACAGTCCGGACCTGGCCGCTCAGAACTGGGATGCCGCGACGCAGTCGTATCTTGCACTGGTCGCGCTCCATCAGGGTCTGACGGACGCCCGAGGAAACCGCAACGGAGTGCCGGAGGGCCACGACCGCGGGATCAACAACAGGCTCGAAGAGGTACTCGGTCTCCTTGCTTTTCCGGCTGGAGCCGACAGCCCAGGATCTTTCAATGCCGACACCACTCAGAGACTGCAGGAGCGTTTGCAGGCCATTCAGCAGTCACTCAGCAGCGGCCGATGATGATGCTCCGCAGGATTTCCGACAGACAACCTTCAGGGAATGAGTCCATGTCCGTGTCGAGTTTTTCCCGATATCGCCACCTGTTCTGGGCGAGTGCCGCAACGCTGCTCGGTGCCGCCGCCTTGTCGACTTCTGATGCGACCGCACCGCTCGCAACCAGCGTCGCTGTCGCGCAGGACAACGGAGCACCTGCGGCGAAGTACCAGGGACCACGATCCTGCGTGCCCTGTCACAACGAAGACGTCAATAAGACCAGCGTCTTTGCTGCGCTGAGTCCGGAATTCTGCGCACTCAACGAGATCGCCACGTTCGAGCATGATAAACACCGGCAGGCCTATGAACTGCTGACAGGACCACTCGGACAGCAGATGCAGACGATTCTGGCGACCGCTCGCGGCGACGCGGACTACAAAGTTACCAGTGACAGGTTGTGCCTGGCGTGTCACGCCAACTGGCACTGGAAGGAAGGCTTCGAGAAGCCTCCGCTGTTTGAATTCGGCGTGACCTGCGAATCGTGCCACGGTCCGAGTTCTCTGTGGGAAGGCCCGCATGATGCCCCGGACTGGCGCAAGGAAACGCCCGGAACGAAGGAAGGCAAATTCGCCTTCGTCGACGTCCGCAACCCGATCCGCCGAGCGAAACAGTGCTTCTCGTGCCACATCGGCAATGTGCAGGAAGGCAAGGTCGTCACGCACGAAATGTACGCGGCCGGCCATCCGCCACTACCGGGCATCGAGATTGAATCGTTCGCCGAACAGATGCCGTCGCACTGGCGCTTCCTGCAGGAAAAGGGTGAGTTCAAATTCCGCGACGAGTACATCAAAGCGAACTTCCCCGGCGTCGAACACGACCCGCTGACTGACCTGCCGCGCACGAAATCGACACTGATCGGCGGCGTCATGGCGATGCGTGAAGCGCTCAATCTGTTCGCGTCGCAGGCGAACGACGACGCGTCAACCGCCGCCTGGCCCGAGCTGGCCGTGTTCGACTGCTCGGCCTGCCATCACGACCTGGCCTCACCGGGCTGGCGACAGAATCGCGGCTACGGCAGCTCAATTCCCGGCCGCCCGCAGATGTTCCTCTGGCCGGAAGCGCTGATCAAAGCCGCGGTCCGCCATCGAGCCGGCAACGACGATGCGAAGTTCGAGGCCGACTGGAACGCGTTTCACGGCAGTATGGAAAAGCTCCGCCGTTCACTCGACCGCCGGCCGTTTGGAGCACCTGCCGATCTGAAAGCCGTCGTGCTCGACGACGGCGGTCTGATCTCGTGGCTCGACGAACTGGCCAACAATCTCTTCACCAGTCGCGTTCAGGCGGCCGATGCGAAACGCGCACTGAGCACGCTGGCAGCACTACCGCCTGAAAGCTATCCGGACTATCACACGGCGCGACAGCTCGCCTGGGCGATTCGCACGATTCAAACGGAACTCGATACCGGCACTTTCCCCAAGTTTCAGCCACGGCCCGTTGATGAGACTGAGAAAGCTTCGATCAATCGAGCTGTCGCCAATCTGAAACTCTTCGCAGCCTGGCGTGACGGCGCCCGTGCCGAAGCGTTCTCTCAAACGGACGGACAACTCGGTGACCTGACGACGAAGCTGCGACTGAAGCTGCCGGCCGGCGACAAGTACATTATCGCCGAACAGCTTCCGGAAGCTCTGAAAGCCGCATCGAATTACACCCCCGCCTGGTTCCGCAGCCAGCTCGAAACTGTGGCGAAGTCGTTGCAGGAGTAAGCGTCTGCAGGCGAGAAACCTGTAGGCCGGACCGAGCGAAGCGAGTTCCGGCAGCACGACCATCAGACGCCGGAACGGCGCGGAGCTTGTTCCGTTCTGCGCAGAAACGCCGACCTACGCTCGCGCAACGCCGGCTGATTGAAATGCCGCGGCCATGTTCCGATAGCACGTCTTCGCGGCGGGCAGCGGTTCGTAGCCCGGTTTTCCGGAAACCATGCCGCTGACTTCGCACGAGATGTCGCCGCGGTAGCCGCCCGCGTCGAGTTCTTTCAGCAGAGTGACGAAATCGATTGTTCCGGCGGTTCCCGGCAGCTCAAAGCGGACCTTGCCGTCCTGCTCGACGGCGTCTTTGACAGCAACGTGCGCCGTATAAGGCAGCGCGGCGCGGACAGACTCAACGAGGTCAATTCCGCGATACGCGTAGTGGCTGTAGTCGTAAACCATGCGCAGCCACGGCGAATTGTCGAGCTGCTGAATCAGCCAGATGGCTTCCGACGGCTGCGACATCCCTCCGCCGCGGTGTGGCTTGATGCATGTCACAATGCCGTGCTTCTGTCCGAGAGAAATCCAGTCGCCCACGCGGTCGCGAAACAGACCCTTCTGCTCGTCCCAGGTTCCGCCGCCGAGCACGGTCTGCACGACCGGACGCTGTTCGCCCGCCAGATCCCGAGCAAGCTGATAGACCTTCTCCAGCCGCTGCAGTCCCGCCGCGTGTTCGGCATCATCCGGAGACGGGTAAAGGTGTTCCATCAGCGACGTCAGCTTCAGCGACTTTCCGCTGATCAACTGACGGATTGTCCGACGCCGTTCCGCGGACACGTTATCCGGAGCACAGTCCCAGCCCGGCCAGACGGTCAGTTCAACGGCGTCGTACCCGATCTCGGAGATCGTTTCGATGGCCGCTTCGGTTTTCAGAGACTTCATCCCGTACGTGCTGAAGCCGAGCGTCATACGCGACGACGATTCCTTTGCCACCGCGCGCCGCCAGCCGGAAAGCACGAGAACAGAAGCCGCACCAGACGCGAGAAACGAACGGCGGGTGAGAACAGGCATTGATGGCTCCGTATGAGTTGCTGACAGTTCGGAAGCGGTAGTCGAGTTTCTCCGAAACTCGAAAGCCGTCAGAAGACGCGGTCATTCGTGCCGAGCGAGTCTGTTCGCGGGAAGCGGCGAAGTCGCTGCACACATGCAGGTTTCGGAGAAACCTGC
>WGMU01000142.1 GCA_016124895.1 bacterium | reverse complement strand
ACCTGGGAGGAAGTCGTCGCGTTCGAGAATGACAACTCGCCCGACGCGTTCGCAGAAGTCGTCGATCGGCTACTCGACTCGCCGCGGTATGGGGAACGCTGGGGACGGCACTGGCTGGACATCGCACGCTACGCGGACACGCACGGCGGCAGCGCGATCGGCTTTACGAAGTTCCCATTCTCGTACACGTACCGCGACTACGTGATCCGGTCGTTGAACGAGGATGTCCCGTACGATCGCTTTGTAACCGAACAGCTTGCGGCGGATCAGATGGGGCTCGAGGAGAACGCCCCGGCACTCGCGGGGCTCGGTTTTCTGACGGTCGGTATGCAGTTCCGGAATCCTCACGACACGATCGACGATCAGATCGACGTCGTCACACGCGGGCTGCTCGGCCTGACGGTGGCCTGTGCCCGATGCCATGATCACAAGTTCGATCCACTGCCGACCGAAGATTACTACTCGCTGTACGCGACGCTGGCGAGCAGTTCAGAGCCGGATCTACTGCCGCTCATCGGCCAGCCGAAAGACACGCCGCAGTACCGCGGCTATCAGGGTGAACTCGACAAGCGGCAGATCAGCTATGGCGACATGGCGCGCGAGCAGAGCGAAGTCATGCGCGGTCGGCTGCGAATGCAGGTTGGTCTCTATCTGCGTGAGCTGGCAAAAGAGACTCCGGAACAGGATCTCTCGGCGGCGTTTCTGTCGTACCGGACCGACGATATCCGACCGCTCGTTCTGAACCGCTGGCGCGACTACCTCGTGAAGATGTCGGCCGACGATCCCGTTTTCGGTCCGTGGATCCGGTTGCGGGAACTCAAGACTGACGGCTTTGCCGACGCGACGAAGACGTTGATCGAGACGCTCGTAAAGGAAAACGGGAACCTGTCGAAACAGCCCGCTCCTCAAAACCTCAGCGAGAGCACGCCGCGCTGGAACCCGCGCGTACTGGACGCGATCTCGAAGAAGCAGCCGCAGTCGCTGCTCGATGCGGCGGAGGCTTACGGCGAACTCTTCGCGACGGTTCAGCGAGAATGGTTGCAGGCTCTGCTGGCCGCATCGCTCGAAGCCTCGTCGCCAGACAAAGTTGTTCCCGATGAAGACGCCCGGCACGCCGACATCAACAGCGCCGTCAGCCGTCAGTTACGGCGGCACCTGTACGAACCAGGAACGCCGACGGCGATGCCCGACGAACTGGCCGTCACGCTGCTCAACCGGACCGTCCGCGACAATCTCAACGGTCGCAAAGGCTCAATCCACAATCTGCATCTGTCGTCGCCCGGTTCGCCGCCTCGCGCGATGGCCCTGATCGAGCAGGAAGAACCAGGTGAGTTTCACGTCTTCCGACGCGGCAACCCGATCGACCGTGGTGATCTCGTCGAGGCCCGCTTCATCCGCAAGCTGTCTGACAAAAACGCGAAGCCGTTTCCTGCTGGCAAACGGCGACTCGGACTGGCCCGCGCGATCGTTGATCCGCCGAACTCGCTGACACGGCGAGTTCTCGTCAACTGGGTGTGGCAGCATCATTTCGGCCGAGGCATCGTGCGCACGCCGGACGACTTCGGAACTCACGGCGAACCGCCCACGCATCCGCAGTTGCTCGACTGGCTGGCCTCGGTGTTTCTCGACGATGGCTGGTCGATCAAGAAGCTGCACCGGCGTGTGATGCTGACGGCGGTTTACCGGCAGGGAGCGATTGAAAACACCGCCTCGCGCATGGTCGACCCCGACAATCGCTTGCTGTGGCGGATGCCTCGGCGGCGCATCAGCATGGAGGAAATGCGGGACTCGATGCTCGCCGTGTCCGGAGAACTCAGCTCGCAGATCGGTGGCAAACCGTTCGACCTGCTGTCGACGCCAACCGTCCCGCGACGCAGCGTTTACGCCTTCGTGAACCGGGACATCGTCTCGAATCTGGCGAGTATGTTCGACGCAGCCGACCCGAGTTCCTGCACGGCCAAACGACCGGAAACAACAGTCCCGCAGCAAACGCTCTTCGCGTTAAATTCGGCCTTCATCCAGGATCGGGCAACGGCGCTCGCCTCGCTGAAAGAGATCACCGAAGCCCCCGACGATACAGAACGCGTCAGACGGCTGTACCGTCGAACGTACTCGCGTGAGCCCGATGCGAAAGAAGTTGAAATCGCTCTGCAGTTCGTCACGTCGCAGAACGAAAACTCAAAACAGAAAACGTGGCAGCAACTGGCTCACGCCCTGTTGGCTGCCAATGAGTTTGTGTTTGTGGATTGAGAAGAAAAGCCTCGCGCAGAGGCGCGGAATCGCAGAGGACGAGTCACAAGATCAATTCGAAACTCTGCGTCCCCGCGCGAGATTTCCGTCAACAGAGAATCGACGAGAAACATCCTATGGACCTTAACGAAACCATCTCCCGACGAGACGTCCTCCGGCGAACCGGCATGGGCTTCGGCTCGCTCGCGCTGGCGGATCTGATCGCGGCGAACGGCCTCTCTGCCGAGGGCCGGCCGCACTTTCCCGGTAAAGCGAAGCACGTGATCCATGTCTTCTTAAACGGAGGCATGTCGCAGGTCGACACGCTGGATCCAAAGCCCGAGTTGACTCGCCGCGGCGGGCAGATGCTGCCGTTTCAGAATCTGCAGACCGAACGCAAAACCGGAGTCGCTCTGCCGTCGCCGTTCACGTTCAAGCAGTGTGGCGAGAGCGGGACGCCGATCAGCGACATCTTCCCACACCTGTCGCAGTGCGTCGACGACATGGCCGTCATCCGCTCGATGTACGCCCAACTGCCCAACCACGAGATGACGCTGATGCTGATGAACACCGGCCACCAGCGGCTGGTGCGGCCGAGCTTCGGTTCCTGGCTGACGTGGGGCATGGGCTCCGAAAACCAGAACCTGCCGGGCTTCGTCGCTCTGTGTCCCGGCGGACTGCCCGTCGGCGGCGCGGGAAACTGGAAATCCGCCTTCCTGCCGGGAGCTTATCAGGGGACTTACGTCGATACTTCAAAGACCGATCCGAAGCAGCTCATCGAGTACGTCAGCAACGATCGCCTGACACCGAAGGAACAGGGCGCTCAGTTCGCACTGCTGCAGACATTGAACGCGCGGCATCTTGACTCGAGGCCAGGCGAGGCGCCGCTTGAAGCCCGCATCCGTTCGTTCGAACTGGCTTATCGGATGCAGACCGAAGCGACAGACGCGTTTGATGTGCAGCAGGAACCGGAACACATCCTGAAGATGTACGGCGAGGGACCGCAGAACCGGCAACTGCTGCTCGCCAGGCGGCTGGTCGAACGCGGCGTCCGGTTTGTGCAGACCTGGCACGGCAACATGCAGCCCTGGGACAGCCACTCGAACATCAAAGCGGAACACCGCAAGGTCGCCAGCGAGTGTGATCAGGGACTCGCGGCCCTGATTGTCGACCTCAAACAGCGTGGCCTGCTCGACGAGACGCTGATTCTCTGCACGGGCGAATTCGGCCGCACGCCCGCGGTCGAATTGAGCCAGAACGGCGGCGGAGCGGTCGCCGGCCGCGATCACAATCACTGGGGCTTCTCGCTTTGGCTGGCCGGAGGCGGCATCAAAGGCGGCACGATTCACGGTGCCACGGACGAATTCGGTTTCAAAGCCGTCGAGAACCGAGTCTCGATCCACGACCTCCACGCCACGATGCTGCACCTGCTGGGCTTCGACCACGAACGCTTGACCTACCGCTTCGCCGGCCGTGACTACCGCCTGACCGACCTCGAAGGCGAAGTCGTCAACGCCGTGATCGCGTAGATGGGAATCAATCGCAGCGCCGCTCCGGAGTGGTAGTTTGCACGTGGTTCGATTCCCGGATCGCGGACACGATTACCCGACTTCGAATCCATCCGCGCCGAGCTGCTGCTTCCAGTGGATCGTGGACGGATGGCGGGGTCCGATGCCGTACAGGCCGAGCAGCAGGTCGAGGGCGACGTCGAAGTAGCGGCCGTCGTCACGGAAGTCGCTGTGGACGCGCGTGGTCAAAGCCGGAGGGAATGCATCTTCCCGTTCGCCTTCGAGCAGCAGCGGAATCACCGTTTTCTTCTTCTTTTCAGAACCAAGCAGACGCGCGGAGACCTGATCCATCTCGGCAGCGACCACGGTGCCGGTCGACGGTTCCTTGTTGTCATACTTCTGCAGATAGGCTTTTGTGCCGACGATCAGAACGCGGTCAGCTTTCGAGATCAGGTCGACAAACCGCGGGATGCTGGAACCGGGATGGGCGTTCTCCCAGCGGTCGAGAATGACCTGGATGCCCGCCTTTTCGAGGTCCATTGCCAGGCGGCGTTCGACCCAGCGTTCGTGAGCGGCGTTGCCCCACGCGTAGCTCACGAAGCAGCTCGGGGCAGTGAGTTCCTCGGCCTCAGCCAGTCTCGACATTTCAAACAGCACTTCCTCGAACTTTGTGCGGCGTTCAGCGACGGCGCTTTCCTGGGCGATCTGTTTTCGCTGAGCGGGTTTGACACTCAACGGCTCGTCCGGCGGCAGTTCGATGCGAGTTAGACAGTCCGCGTTTTCGCAGCCGACGGCTGACTTGCCTTCCTTCAACAGTCGGGCCATGACCGCACGATCGACCGGTGTCCCGCACTTCTCACACTTCACCGGTCGTACGCGTCGCGCCTCGGTGTCGCGGCTGCTCAGCATCTGCTCGACCAGGCCCTCGAAAACCTGCCGGATGTTTTTCGTCGCTTTGCTGCCGAACAGCAGGACGAACGTGCGTTCGTGGTCGTCGCGGATCTGGCGGACGCCGCAGATTTCCTTCCTGTCCGATTCGAACCACGCGACGTCGTGAGCCTGGTCCGTGCGGACAAACAGGTTCGTGTAGCCCAACAGGACGACCAGGCCGGCGAAAGCGTTTTCAGTCGATCCTGTGAGGATGTACGAGGCTCCGTTTTCGGTGATCAGGTCGTCGCGCTGCGGCTTCTTCAGGTTCATCAGGTCGGGGAAGATCAGCAGCCGGAGTTCGCCGGCGTGCTCGCGGAAGCAGCGGTAGCTCAGCCGGTTGGCCAGGAACGCTTCGATCGTCCCGTCCAGCAGCAGATCGCGGTCGGAATCGGACAGTGCGTCGATTTCGGGGAAGCGGTAGCTGCCGTCGAACAGGCGGTCTTCCTCGACGGCTCCCAGTCCGCGCGGGTTGCGGCGGGCTTCGAGCACCATCGACGCGGCGAGGTTATTCAACAGCTCGGGCACCAGCAGGATGCGTTCCTCGCCCGAGGACAGCGTCAGCATCCGCACAAAGCCCTGGCTGCTCAGATGCCGGACGGCGGTCAGCAGTTGAGAGTCGGTGAAGTTGCCGAGTGGCTCGCCCGCCGCCTTCTTCCGCTTTTTGAGGATCGCCTTCCGCAGTTCCTCAGCGGTGAAGATCACCTGCTTGCGTTTACGACTCTCTTTCAGCGTCAGCACGAAATCCTTGATCTGCTTGAAGACGGCATCGGTTGAGACGGCCGGCTGCTGCTCCCAGGGAATTGTCTGCTTCATCCGTTCCAGCAGCTCGTCCAGACCGGTGTCTTCGCGGGCACTGGTCGCGATCCAACTGCCCGAAATCTCCTGCCGTTCGCAGAACGCATCGAGTTCCTGATCGGTGAGCACTGGATGTCCGCGATCGACGCGGGCGGCGACCAGGATCTTCGGACAGGCGGCGGGAAGCTGACGCAGCCAGTACTCGGCGCTGCCCAGCGGATCGCGGTTGTTGGTCGGGTCGAACAGGATCAGTGCGAGGTCCGCGTCCTGGATCGAGAGTGCGTGGATCAGCCGGTAATCCGGTTGCCCGGCGAGGTCCCACAGCACGGCCTCGCACTGCGTGCCGTCCTTGCGAGTCGTCGCCAGTTGGTCGAGCACCCAGAACTGCTGCCCGTGCGTGGAGTCGTGCTCGCGATAATCCCCATGCGCCAGCCGCCACCCCAGCCCGGTCTTCCCAACGCCGGTGTCCCCCACGAGCACAATCTTCGCCGTCGTGGAATGCACGGTCCTTGGTCGAGTCGCCGGAGTTTCCAAGTCGTGAATCTTGATCTCGACCGTTAGCTCGGGAAGCTCTCCTGTGCTACGGCCGCCGAGCAGCACGTCGAGATCAAGTTCGTAGAGATGAATCTCGCGGCAGCGTTCGTCCTCCGGCGTGCCCGGCGGCGAGCTGGCGGTAGCCAGCAGCGGTCGCGTCCGGGTTGCATCTGGATGAAAGGCGAGCGCAGGAATCCAGTCGGGATAAGTTGACTCCGGGATGACCGCGACCGTCTCCCACGTCGCGCAGTTCCACAGCCGGATCGCCTGATCGCGGCTCTTTGAGGCCAGCAGTCGGCCATCGCGCGAAAACGCCACAGCGTCGACTCGGTCCGTGTGCCCTTCGAGCGTGCGGAGCAGCCGACCGCTGTCCACGTCCCACAGCCGCACCGAGTTGTCAGAGCTGCCGCTGGCCAGCCGCGCACCGTCCGGGCTGAATGCCACGCTCAAAACTGATCTTGAGTGTCCGTCGAGGCGATGCAGCTCCTGCCCGCTGTCCACGTCCCACAGCCGCACCGGTTTGTCATGGCTGCCGCTGGCCAGCCGCGTGCCGTCCGGGCTGAACACCACGCTCAAGACCCAGTCCGAGTGTCCGTCAAGGCGGCGCAGCTCCTGCCCGCTATTTCCATCCCACAGCCGCACCGAATTGTCACGGCTGCCACTGGCCAGCCGCGCACCGTCCGGGCTGAACGCCACGCTTAAAATCCCGTCCAAGTGTCCGTCAAGGCGGCCCAATTCCTGCCCGCTGTCCACGTCCCACAGCCGCACCGGTTTGTCAAAGCTGCCGCTCGCCAGCCGCGTGCCGTCCGGGCTGAACGCCACGCTCCAGACCCAGCTTGAGTGACCGTCGAGGCGGCGCAGCTCCTGCCCGCTGTCCACGTCCCACAGCCGCACCGAGTTGTCAGAGCTGCCGCTGGCCAGCCGAGCGCCGTCCGGGCTGAACGCCACGCTCTTAACGACGTCCGAGTGTCCGGCGAGCGTGCGAACCAGCGCCACCCCCGCCGGCAGCTCCACCCCCGCGTCCGCCGCGCTGTGTTTCGACTTCACCATCACTGCCACCCCGCCCAGGAAACCCGACGTCCACCACGCGCACAGACTATACAGCCCCCACCAGAGAATGGGACGCCTACGCGGGGAAACCTGTAGGCCGGATCAAGCGCAGCGCTGCTCCGGCAATGGCGCGTTCATCCGACGATCAACTGCCGGAACGTCGTCGCTCCGCTCCTCGGTCCGGCCTACCGAATCGGGTGCCACTGCCGGCTTGTCCGGCAGTGCCGGGGACTCGTGAAGATCACTGCTGGCAAGCCAGCAGTGGCACCCGGCATTCGTCGTGGCTGCGGTCGCTCGCTGTCGATCCGGGTTGGCTGCTGCTACGGTTTCCGATCGGAAATTCACGCTGTCGGTTGGCGGCGAAACTGAGATCGTTTTTACAGGGAAACGAATCGTGATGACGTCACTTGTTCGACCATTGTCGGTGGTTTGGCTGCTGGCTGTTCTGTTCGTTGCGGCAGTCGGTGTGTCCGACGAGATGCGTGCCGCCGAACCGAAGCTGAGTCTCAAAAAGGGCGACTCGATTGCCTACATCGGGAACACGCTCGCCGATCGGATGCAGCATCATGCCTGGCTGGAGACTTACATTAATGCCCTCTATCCGGAGCACGATCTGACGTTCCGGAATCTCGCTGTGCCTGGTGACGAACTCAAGCTCCGACCGCGGGAAGACAATTTCGGATCTCCGGACGAGTGGCTGACGAAGGTCGACGCCAGCGTTGTCTTCAGCTTCTTCGGATACAACGAAGCTCTGAAGGGCGAGGCGGGACTCGAAACGTTCCGCAGGGACCTGAGCGACATTATCGATCAGATGCGCGGCCAGCAGTACAACGGCACGGCTGCGCCGCAGCTTGTCTTCTTCTCGCCGATCGCCCACGAGAATCTGCACAGCCGGCATCTGCCGGACGGCTCGGCGAATAACGAGAAGCTCGCGCTTTATACGCAGGCAATGGAAGACGTCTGTCGTTCGAAGGGCGTTGTCTTCGTGAATCTGTTCGCTCCAACGCAGCAGCTTTACGCGAGTGCGAAGCAGTCGCTGACGATGAACGGGATTCATCTTCTCAGTCACGGCAACCGGGCGGTCGCGGATGTCATCATCAAAGACCTGTTCGGCAAGGATTCGGTCGGGAAGGACGAGCAGGAACTCGAACGCCTGCGACAGGTCGTGCTCGAAAAGAACTACGAATGGTTCAGCCGTTACCGTGTCGTCGACGGCTACAACGTGTTTGGCGGCCGGTCGAAGCTCGCGTGGTTCGGGCAGTCCAACGCCGACGTCATGATGCGCGAAATGGAGATCTTCGACGTCAAAACCGCCAACCGCGATCAGCGCGTCTGGGCGGTCGCTCGTGGTGGAGACCTCGAAGTCAAAGACGACAACCTGCCGGCCGAACTTGAAGTGAAGACCAATAAGCCGGGCAACCTCGATGACGGCCGCTACTCGTATCTGGGTGGCAAGGAAGCCATTGGGAAGATGACGATGGCCAAAGGAATGCAGGCCAACCTGTTCGCTTCCGAAGAAATGTTCCCCGAACTCATTAACCCCGTGCAGATGGCGGTGGATCCGAATGGGCGGCTGTACGCGTCGGTCTGGCCGAGCTATCCGCACTGGAATCCGACGACTCCGCGGCGCGACCGTATTCTCTGCTTCCCGGACGACGACGGTGACGGCGTTGCAGACAAGTGCGTCATCTTTGCGGATGAACTCAACAGCGTGACGAGCTTTGAATTCTGGGGCGGCGGCATGATTGTCGCCGCGCTGCCGGAACTGTGGTTCCTGAAAGACACAGACGGCGACCTGAAGGCCGATTACAAAGTCCGCATCCTGCAGGGCCTGTCGAGTGCCGACTCGCACCATTCGGCCAACGCGATGGTGTTCGGGCCGGACGGCTGGATCTACTGGTCGCGAGGAATCTTCAACGTCGCCGCGATGGAGACACCAACGAAGACGTATCGATCGGGCCAGACCGGCGTGCATCGCTTCAACCCGCGCACGTTCGAGATGGAGTTTCACTTCCCGATCGGACCGAATCCGCACGGCGACGTTTTCGATCAGTGGGGCTTTCAGTTCGCCAA
The DNA here is from genome assembly GCA_016124895.1 of bacterium. GTDB lineage: Bacteria > Planctomycetota > Planctomycetia > Planctomycetales > Planctomycetaceae > JAPOLP01. The sequence goes on along the minus strand of WGMU01000142.1, from coordinate 16,688 downwards.
TGACGGGACGAGCGGCACGGGCTCGTATGTCGATATCGGCAAAGGCATCGGCAACAAGCAGTGGTTCAAGAAACGCGTTCGCCCGGTCGCGGCAACCGGGATCATTTCGGGCAGCCACTTCCCGGAAGAGAATCAGGGCAACTTCCTGATCTGTAACTGCATCGGCGTGCTCGGCGTGCTGCAGCACGAAGTGAAGTACGACGGCGCCGATATCACGTGCGAAGAGATCGAACCGATTCTGCTCTCGGACGATCCGAACTTCCGTCCAACCGACGTTGAAATTGGCGGTGACGGAGCGTTGTACGTGTCCGACTGGGCAAACGCGCTGATCGGTCACATGCAGCACAACATGCGTGACCCGAACCGCGATCACCAGCACGGCCGCATCTACCGCGTGACAGTCAACAGCCGCCCGTTTTCGCGTCAGCCCAAGCTGATCGGCCAGCCAATCGCCGAAGTGTGCAAGGCGTTCTTCGCGAAGGAAAACGCGGTCCGCTACCGGGCCCGTATCGAACTGTCCGGCCGAGACGAAGCCGACGTCGTCAAAGAAGTCACTGCGTTTGCGGATTCACTGGATGTCAAGAAGCCGGCGGATGCTCAGGCACTGCTGGAGTGCCTGTGGGTGTTCGAAGATCAGCGGCTGCCGAATCGCAAGCTGCTGGCGACTGTTTTCAATGCCGACGAGCCTCGCGTGCGTGCGGCGGCGATCCGGACGCTCGGCCACTGGGGACCGCAGGTCGAAAACTGGGAAGAACTGCTGGTGGCCGCGGCCCGGGACGAGTCGGCACTGGTTCGAGCAGAAGCGGCCAAGTCGGCGGTTTCCTTTGAAGGACTCGCCGCTGCGGAAGTCATCTTTGAAGTCGCGACGCGGCAGATCGATCCGGAACTCGACACCGTGCTGAAATATGCGAAGAGTCAGATCGCCGTCGACAAGCTGGTGCAGGACGCGGTCAACTCGGGCAAGCCGCTCTCGAAGGCGGCTCAGGCTTACGCGCTGCTCAACGCCAGTGTGCAGGATCTGCTGAACCTCGATCGCACCGAAGCCGTTTACGAAGCGATTCTCAACCGCCCGAACGTTCCGGTCGAATACCTGCGTGAGTCTCTCGATGGTCTCTCGAAGCTGCAGAAGAAAGATCCCGTCTCGCTGCTGCTGGCGATGATCAGCTCGCACGACGCGAGCGGTCAGACATCGAATCTGGGCAACCTCGGCCAGCTTCTCACCGAGCAGCCGGCCGACACGCTGAAGAAGGCACGAGGGCCGATCGAAGACCTCGCGACGAAGGGCAAGGCCGATGTAACGCGGCGGCTGGGCTACGCGGCGTTGATGACGGCCGACGGCTCAGGTGAAAACTCACTCTTCGCGGCGTCGAAGAGCAAGGACAGTCTGCGCGACTGGCTGGCCGCCGTACCGTCGATCTCGAACGCGGAACTCCGCGCGAACCTCTTCAGCAGCGTGCGCTCGCTGATGTTTGAACTGCCGCCGAACCTCGAAGCCGAAGGGCCAGGTGGTTCGCTGCTGCAACCGGGGATTCAGGTCGAATACTTCCAGCCGAGCGTCGGCAACGTCGCGATCGAAACGCTGGCTAAACTGAAGCCGCAGGTCACGGAAGTTCGGCCGGAGATCGCGTTTTACGTGCCGAAAGGCAAACCGGCCGACGCGTTCGCTCTGCGGTTCACCGGGATGATCGGTGTGCCGAAATCCGGCAAGTACACGTTCTACACGAAGTCGGATGACGGCTCGCGGCTTTACATCGGTGAAAAGCAGGTCGTCAACAACGATGGCCTGCACGGCATGTCAGAGAAGTCCGGCCAGATCGATCTGCCCGCCGGGACGCATCCGATCACTGTGACCTATTTCGACAACGGCGGCGGCGACGGGCTCGAAGTCACATGGTCCGGCCCCGGTTTGAAGAAGCAGAAGATCGCGAAAGAGGCTCTGTTCCTGAACGGCTCCAGCGAAACGCTGCACGACATCGCGATCCGCTCGCTGGCGTCAATTCCCGGCCACGACGCCGAGATGTTTGAAGACCTCTCCAAACTCGTTCGAGCCAATCGCAGCCGCCCTGCGGCGATCAGTGTCCTGCGCACACTGCCCGAGTCGGCCTGGCACGAGAAGGGCATCGACGGCCTCGTGGATAACCTGATCGGCTATCTGACGGAAATGCCGGCTCAGTTCCGCAATGGCGGCCCGGCACAGGATGCCGTCGCTCTGGCAAAGGCTCTGTCGACGCGATTGCCGGCCGATCGGGCGAAGGCCGTTGCGGAGCGGCTGCAGAATCTGGATGTTCGTGTCATCGCCATCGGCACCGTGCCCGAACGCATGATTTACGACAAGGAGATCATCGTCGTGCAGGCCGGGCGGCCGGTCGAGTTCCGCTTCTCGAACTCGGACCACATGCCGCACAACTTCTCGATCGTCGTGCCCGGTTCGATGGCCGAAATCGGTCAACTCGCCGAAGACACGGCGCGCGATCCGGACGCCAAAGAGCGGAACTACATCCCGAAGTCCGACAAAGTGCTGCTCGGCAGCCGGCTGCTAGAACCCGGCCAGTCGCAGTCACTGACATACGAAGTCCCGAGCCAGGTCGGCGTGTACCCTTATGTCTGCACGTACCCCGGCCACTGGCGTCGGATGCACGGTGCGCTCTACGTCGTCGCCGATCTCAACCAGTACCAGGCCGACCCGGCGAAGTACCTCGCCGCGCACCCGCTGGAGATCAAGGACGAACTGCTGACGTACATCGCCCGCAACACCGAATGGAAGTTCGACGACCTGATCGGTTCGGTCTCGCACCTGCATCACGGCCGATCGTTCGAGGTTGGCAAGACGCTGTTCCGCGTGGCGAACTGTGTCGCCTGTCACAAGCTGAACGACGAAGGCCAGCAGATCGGCCCGGACCTGACAAAGATCGAGCCGAAGAAGCACACGACCGAGCACATTCTGCGTTCGATCATCGAACCGTCGAAAGAGATCGCCGAGAAGTACCAGTCGAACACGTTCATCCTCACGTCTGGCAAAGTCGTGACGGGGATGGTCGTCGAGGAGACCGACAAGCAGGTCAAAGTGCTGATCGACCCGCTGGCGAAAGCCGCTCCGCTGGTGATCGCGAAGACGGACATCGAAGACCGCGTCAAGTCACCGCTGTCCATCATGCCGCTCGGCCTGCTCAACAAGCTGACCGAGGAAGAAATCCTGGACCTGATCGCCTACGTCTACGCAAAAGGCGACAAGAAGGACATGCTCTTCAAGATGGACCACAACCACTGAGTCGCGAGTTGATTGTTGATTGTCGATAGTTGTTCGAGCAGCGGCCGGAACCGATTTGAATTGGTTCCGGCCGTTTTTTGTGGACGACAGGGCGTGATCTCTTTTGGCCACCAGTCGTTCGATGCACGTTGCCGAACGCGGTAGCGTACCGGCAGACGTTGGCATCTGACGGGGAAACGGCATGAGCACTCCTGGTAGCTGTGATTCGCGACCGCCGGAGGAAACGTCCGATTCCATGCGGAGGAAGCGGGCTCGCCCAGTCGCTCGAAAGTTGAAGCTGGTTTTCTGCGCCGCGCTGGCCGTAGTGGTTCTTGTGCTGCTTGCGCGGTTTCTGGTGACGTGCCAGCAGTCGGACGTCGGCTGGGAACAGGTGCAGGCTCAGTGGTATTCGAGCATCACAAATCCATTGGGCACGCATGAGATCCATCCGCTGTTTGAAAATCCCACCGTTCAGGCCGACTTCTGGAAGTCTCGCATCGCACGGCTAAAGCGACAGGACGCGACCGACAAGCAACTCGCCGGCGCTGCGCTGGTGATTGCATGGCCGGACGGAACTTTCCAGTCGCGATACCTCAGAATCAACGAACGCTTTGAGGGGCTTCAGACCCGTTCGCTGCTCAACGACAGTCCGCACTTTCCGATGGTCGAACTCGACTGGGACGCTGTTTCGCAAGAGCTTGCCAACTACAACCAGCTCGTTGCTCCGGACGTCGTTGAGTTGATGGATCGGGCGTTCGAGCTGGCTCCATCGGATGCAAACATTGCACGAACGCGGGCACTGCTGACCTTTCGGGATCCGGCTCTCGGCGATTTGACGTCGCGACGGGACGACTGGGAGCAGGTGCTCGACGAGTGCGCCGCAGCGGATCCGGGCAATGCTCTGTACGACCTGCTGGCTGCACGGTTCCTGCTCGAAACATCGTCCACACGGGACTTCGACCTCGAAGCGAGACATGATCTTATCGTCGTCAGTGATCCCGAAAGATATGCAGCCGGCCTGATACGGCTGCGAGCAGCGATGGACCGGCCCGTCCTGAGTGGCGGGACGTTTGGACGGAAGGAAACCTGGGAGTTTCTCGAACAGGCCGGAATTCCACGGCGGATTGCGGTGTCGCGAGTGAACTCGCTGGATGAGATTCTGTCGGAACGAGTCATTCAGATGTCGCGGAGGCTGGGGAGCGCGGTCAATTCACAGCGGGTTCCAGACGCCGAACTCGCTGAGCGGGCGATTGTCCGTCTGGTCGAACAGATCGAAAGAGGCGACAACGGCATTCAGACACGGCAGTGGTTACGTCACCTGAAACGAGTCGCGATCAGCTATGAACTCAGGCGGAAAGTACGTGACGATGCATCGGGACCACCAGAAACTGTCGCAGCGCTAAAGCAGGAATGGTTTGAACTCGGAGTCGAGCGTTCCGTCCGTAGTCTGGCTCAGGAACGATTCATCGAAAGGTCTTCACTGAAGACGCGCCAGCCGAACCGCCTTGGCTACGGCCCACTCCTGCTGGTGATGATCGAATTGCTGTTCCTGGTGCTCGTCTTCTCCGGCCTGTTGTGTCGCGTTCTGGGACGTTCCACCTGCCAGAACGAATCGACGCTGAGCTGCAAAGCACACGTGTTTGCCTGGCTGGGGGCTTCCGTTAGCGTGTTTGGATTGTTCGGACTGATTCCGTCCGAGGTGATCCCGGTCAGCATTCAGTGCGGAGTTGCTGCGATTGTGAGCGTCGCGTTGCCCGTTTCGGCAGTGATTTCTGCGGCGCGATGGATTGAGTTCCGATCTGGGGTAGGCAGGCCGTTGTTGTTCACTCTACTGGGAGTCGCGAGCACTGTTGTGCCGGTGGTCTGGTGGAGTCGTCCGATCGGCACATTGTTCCGACACGCATTTATTGACTGGCCTCTGTGGGAGTTCGCGATCCTGGCGGGTCCGCCTGCAGCGCTGGCAATCGTGGGATGTTTGATCGTACGACAGGAATGGCGTCGCTCGGACGCGCGGATTGGTGGCCGTTTGATGGTGCTGGCCGTCGCTTGCGGATTCGCGTTTGTTTTGGCAGTCGCTTCGGACCAACTGATAAAGGTCGGGCAACAGACGGACGCCCAACCGCTGATTGCTCCCGGAACGGGCTTTGGGGCTGGGCAGACAGGAAAGATCACGCCCGAATTGATGCGTCTCAGCTTGAAGCTGCCGACGGGAAGCTGGTTGTGGGCACTGTTGCAATGGATCCTGTTCAAAGGAGAATTTGTGACTGTCGTAATGGCCTTGTTTGTCGTTGGGGCAATCAGCGTGGTAAGCGGTGTTCGACAGGGGCAGAGTGGCCGTTCGCTCGTTGTCGGGCCGCTGCGTGAGATTGGCCGATCATCCACCTGGGCTGCCGGGTTGATGCTGGTCGCCTGGCTCGCTGTCGTGTCATTCGATATCCGTGCGGACGACGTCACGTACCAGGCATGGCGGACATATCAGTCGCTGTCGACTGCCGAGGCTCAACGGCAACTTCAAGTCGAAATGGATGCTGTGCTCGCAGATGACGCCGAGATGAAGAAGATTCGCGAGGAAACGCCGAGCTGGGATTCGGTGAACTGAGCAATCAGCGTAACGCAGCAACAGGTCTTGGGTGCGAACGGGCTGCTTGACTGAGTGGGGTGTGAGGCTGTTGCACTGTGCGACGCCGGTCCATACTTCCCGGTGCCAGCATTTGCTGGCTGCAGGAGCTAATGCCGTGCCCGGAGAACACCACATCATGCAGACGATCTTGTGCCTCAGTGGAAAGTCAGCCTCGGTTGCGCGAATGATCTGCGGATTGCTTCTCATGGTCGTCCCTGCTGGATCAACGATCGCGGCGGACGCTGATGCCAGACCGTACGGCATTGCGGAATACGTGCCGTTCACGACGTCGCGAGTGATCGGCTCGCCGGATCCGCCGCTGCCGTTTGAGGTACAGCGGGTGCTTCCCGAAATAGATATTGAGTGGCCGATCATTGTCACGACTGAGCCGCTGGCGCAGAGGATTCTGTTTATCGACAATGACCGCACAAAGAAGGTGTTTCGTATCTGCCGGCTGAAAGCCGGGGCGTCTGACAGTGCGGCTCGGGACGGCGAAACGCCTTACGAGGTTCTGCTCGAAACGCCCGATTCGCTGTACAGCATCTGCCTCCATCCGCGGTATGCCGAAAACGGATTCCTCTATATCGGCGGCGATGGGAAGCGAGAGGACGACCGGAAGACCTGCCGGATCACTCGGTACACGCTCAGTCGGACCGCGCCGTTTCAGATCGAGCCAGGCTCCGAGATCGTCATCATCGAATGGGAATCGAATGGTCATAACGGAGCGGCACCGGCGTTCGGGCTCGATGGCATGCTTTACGTGACGACGGGTGACGGCACGTCGGACTCCGATACGAACATCGTCGGCCAGGGGCTCGATCATCTGCTGGCCAAGGTGCTGCGGATCGATGTCGATCATCCTGACGAAGGGCGAGCGTACTCGATTCCGGCGGACAATCCGTTTGTGGGGATGCCGAACGCTCGCGGAGAAACCTGGGCGTACGGGCTGAGAAATCCCTGGCGAATGACGGTCGATCCAAAGACGGGCCACATCTGGGTTGGCAATAACGGGCAGGACCTGTGGGAGCAGGTTTACTTCGTGCGCCGCGGTGACAACTACGGATGGAGCGTCTACGAAGGCGGGCATCCGTTTTATCTCGAACGCAAGCTTGGGCCAACGCCGCACGTCAAACCGGCGTTTGACCATCCGCATGCGGAAGCCCGTTCGCTGACTGGTGGCGTTGTTTATTACGGCCAGAAGTTTCCGGAACTCCGTGGCGCGTACATCTACGGTGACTATTCGACCGGCAAGATCTGGGCGGGCCGGCACAACGGAGAACGCGTGACGTGGCACCAGGAGATTGCGGACAGCCGGCTGCAGATTACGTCGTTCGGGCTCGGCCCCGATGGCGAGCTGCTGATTACGGACCATCAGAAAGAGGGGGGGTTGTATACACTCGCCGCCGTCACCGATCGATCAGCGAATGCAAACTTCCCGCGCAAGCTCAGCGACAGCGGACTGTTCCGCAATGTCTCGACGCACGAAATGCAGGCCGGCGTGATTCCGTACTCGGTGAACTCACCGTTGTGGTCGGACGGAGCCATCAAGTCGCGGTACTTCGCGATCCCCGCCGACGCCGGTGAAAATGGCCAGCCGCCGAAGATTGGCCAGGCCGGCGTGCGCGGCTGGAATTTCCCTGATGGGACGGTTCTGGTGAAGTCGTTCGGGCTGGAGATGACCGAAGGCGAGCCGGCCTCGCAGCGCTGGATCGAAACGCGGTTCCTCGTCCGACAGCAGGGCGAGTGGGTCGGCTATTCGTACGAATGGAATCAGGACCAGACCGACGCCGTCCTTGTTGAGTCGGCCGGAGCAGATCGCACGTTTGAAATTCAGTCAGACGATGGGAAGCGGATCGAACGCAAGTGGCGTTATCCCAGCCGGGCCGAGTGCATGGTCTGTCACAGTCGCGCGGCCAACTTTGTGCTCGGGCTGTCAACGCCGCAGATGAACCGTGACCACGATTACGGCGGCGTGGTCGACAATCAGCTTCGCACGCTCGAACACCTCGGCTTCTTTAAACTCAAACGCAAGCCCGGTTCGGACGGCAGTTTTAACGCTGACGAGCACGAACGTCTGGCGGACCCGTACTCGCCGTCTGCGTCTCTCGAAGACCGCGTTCGATCGTACCTGCACGCGAACTGTGCTCACTGTCATGTCGAGGCCGGCGGCGGAAACGCTCAGATGCTGATGAGCATCGCGACAAAGACGCCCGCCATGCGCGTCATTGATGAGAAACCGCTGCACGATCGATTTGGCATCAGCGATGCCCGCATTGTTGCACCGGCCTCACCCGAGCGGTCGGTGATGCTGAAACGAATCTCGACGCGGGAGCGCGGCGGGATGCCTCAGATCGGAACAGCGATCCCGGACGAGCAAGCCGTCGCGCTGTTTCGCGAGTGGATCGCCCAGTTGAAGCCGACACCTGAAAAGCCGTAGGCAGGTTTCTCCGAAACCTGCAGACCGAAGAAGACGGCCTCAGAGTTTGTCATGTACCGCCAATAGAACCCGCAGGAACGCCGCTCACTCAGACGATCGTTCCCATGTGGTCTCCAATGCGGGCATACAGTTCGCGTTTCTGTTCGGAGTTTTCAAGCAGGTCGTCGTCAAACTTCACACGGCCGGGTTCAAAAATCGTAATCGTCGACGAACCACCGAACCGGAAGTAGCCCTTCTCGTCACCCTTTACGACGTTTGAGTTCTCCGCGTATGTCTGGCAGATGCTGCCGACGCACGTGGCACCGATCTCCAGCAGAAGGACACGGCCCAGCGATTCCGTCTCCAGGATCGTTAGCGCCCGCTTGTTCGTTGCCAGGATATTGATGTTCTGACACAGCGCGATCGGGTTGACCGAATACAGCGGGCCGTTGATCAGTCGTGATGGCCCCGCATATCCAGCCACCGGGAAGTGATAGCGGTGATAGTCGACCGGACACAGACGGGACAGCACAAGTGATCCGCCGGCAAACTGGTCGGCCAGGTCGGCGTCTCGCAGCAGAGTTGCCAGGTCAAACATCTCGCCTTTGACGAACAACCCGTCGTTCCGCGACAGGTCCGGAATGCAAAGGTGTCGGCCATCCGCGGAAAAAACGATGCTCGACGGATCGGGATCGATCGGGCGGGCCTCGGGCTTCAACTGGCGATAGAAGAACTCGTTGAAGTTCGCGAACTCCTCGGGCCGCCGCGCGAACTCTTCGGCGTCGAGTCCGTACTGCTGAATGAATGGCGCGATCTTCTGCCGCGACGCCGGACGGTCCATTCGCCAGCCGTACCAGCGGGAAAACCAGACTCGCTTCACGACGGCGGCCAGTGCCAGCCATCCCGCGAACGTGCCGTAAGTCCAGCGCAGATAGCTGTCTCCGTAAACCTGCTCGGTGCAGGTCGTCTGGAGGTAGCGGTCGAAGTAGACGATCTGGTTCACAGCCGCGAGACACTCATCGTGGGTGCAGATTCAATGGTCCGACGCCTGACGCGAACAGTCCACGACGTCACAGAGCGGGGAGAATATCGGTGATCGAAGTTTCGGGACACGAACAGCAGCAGCGGGAGCATGACGAATCACTGACAAGTCGATTGATCTGCGGCAGATGATTCCCGAATTTGCTGCAACGATTCCTCTTCACTTTCCCGCACCGAACTGGAACCAGCGTATGACAGTTATTCGTCTTCTGGCTCTGCTGCTGACTGTTGAACTTTTCGTCTCGCTCGCCATCGCCGACGAGGGCTGGCCACAGTTTCGAGGGCCGGGCGGGCAGGGCGACGCAAGCCACGCAACGCCGCCGTTGAACTGGGATCTGGAGCAGCAGCTTTCGTGGTCGGCGGATGTGCCGGGCAAGGGGTACTCGTCGCCGATCGTGCAGGGAAACCGCGTCTGGGTGACGACGGCCGTTGAGTTTGAACCGACGGAGGAACAGAAGCAGAAGACACTGGAAACGTCGCGTCTCGAACCAAAGGACTTTGGAAGGCGGCAGGTCGCCGGTCGGCTCTCGCTGCGAGTGCTCTGCTTTGATTACTCGACCGGCAAACGGATCTACGAGTCCGAGGTCGCGGAGGTCGAGTCGCCGGAAGCGATTCACGTGGGCAACTCGTACGCGTCGCCGACTCCCGTCGTTGCTGGCGATCGGCTTTATGCGCACTTCGGAGTGAACGGGACGGCGTGCCTGGACGCGGCGACAGGAGACGTCCTGTGGAAACGTTCGATCCCCGTCTTCTACAGCGTCGGCCCCGGAAGCTCGCCAGTCGTTTACGAGAACCTGGTCATTCTGGTCTGCGACGGCATCGACCAGCAGTTCGTCATCGCGATCGACCGGCACACGGGAAAGACCGTCTGGAAAACTCACCGGCCGCCGAAGCGAGCTGACGACGGACAACTGCAGAAGGCGTACTCGACGCCACTGGTCATCAATCACGCTGGCCGCGACCAGCTCGTCGTGCCGAGTGCTCAGTGGGTGGTTTCGTACGAACCGCTGACCGGCGAGGAACTCTGGCGAGTCGATCACGGCGACGGGTTCTCGACGATCCCTCGCCCGGTTTACGGTAACGGTCTCGTCTATATCTGCTCGGGTTATGCGCAGTCGAAACTGCTGGCGATCCGCGTCGACGGGAAGGGCGACGTCACAAACTCGCACGTTGTCTGGACGGCGGATCGGCAGATCTCGAAAAACCCGTCGCCGCTGCTGGCGGGCGAGCTGTTGTTCGTGATCAGCGACAACGGCATCTGCACCTGCTTCGACGCTCTCACGGGAAAGACGCACTGGCAGCAGCGGATCGGCGGCAACTACTCAGCCTCGCCGGTGCTGGCGAACGGCCACGTCTTCCTGCTCAGCCACGAAGGAACGATCACGGCGATTCCCGTCTCACCGGAACGCGAGGAGCTGATCACGTCGCACGCTCCCGACGAACTGAAAGCCTCACCCGCGATTCTGAACTCGTCCGTGATCCTGCGCAGCGGCCCGAAACTTTATCGGATCAATTAGCGACGTGCTGAGATCGTTTCCCGTTTTCAGGCTGACTGCAGCGCAAAGACGCGCAGGCTCAAAGGAACGCAAAGCCTTCGCGAATCTTTGCAACTTCGTCTCTTTGCGCTGCAACGACAGGCTGGTTGTCTTCGGATTTCCGGGACGTTGCAGTTGACGCATTCCTACTCCGGGCGTCCATCTGCAGCGGGCTTCCGGCCTTCGATCAGAGCCTTCGCCTGGCGGACGTAGCGGCGGCCGAGCAGTTCGTATCCCGCCTTCGTGTAGTGCAGGTCGTTACGGGTCTTGCCGTCCTTTTCCTTGTCGTTCAGATCGTCGCAGTCGACCCAGGCACCTCGCGGGTCTTTGCCAGCCAGCGATACCTGAGCTTTGCGGACGGCCTCCCATTCCGCATCGGTTCCAAAATCACTCAGCCGGCCGATCACGAAGTTCATCTCCGGCTGCTTCAGGTCACGGCGGAGATTCGAGATCAGCGTTCCCAGTGCCTCTTCGTATGCGGCACTCAGTTTCTCTCTCGCATCCCGCTCGCCCTGCATCCAGCAGAACGTGACTGACGCCGGCTGCGGATGCTTCTCAATGATTGCCCGAAACTGTTTGAGAATCGGCTCGTAGTAGACCGTCCCGTTGGACGTCGAATTGAGGCCATGCTTCTTCGCGATCTCGTTCCACTGCTCGACCCACAGGCGAATCGGCCGGCCGCCCTGGGCGACCTTGATGTATGGCACTTCCGCGTCCGGGAACAGTTTCGCAGCTTCCTGCTCGAACCCGGCTTTCGGATTCATCCCGGCCATGTTCGACTGCCCGGACAGAATGAAGACGTGGACGGGTTTGTCGTCGGCGCTGGCTGTGACAGCCAGCACTGTGAAAACGGAAATCGCGGCAATCGCTCGTCGGAACATGGCTGAAACTCCACCGGTGGAAAGAACCCCGGACCTCTTGTCCGGCTTGTCAGTCAGTCACTAAATCGTCAACACAGGATACCAACCAGTTTTCAGCCCGCCGACCGTCGGGAGCTGGTTTCGGTTGCCGGACGGTCAGCCCGTTCGCAACAACTCGTGGTCTGAACTCACCTCGAACCCAACTCGGTCACAAACAATGAATCGACAGTTAAGCCGTAAAACGCACTGTTGTTCTCGCCTCTGCTCAGCGATGTCTCGCCGGAGCGGACTGATGTTGCGCGTCGTCGCCGCGTTGCTGATTGCGAGCCTCACAGCGGAAAAGGCATCGGCAGCCGATCGTCCGAACGTGCTGCTGATCATGGTCGACGATATGGGCTTCAGCGATCCTGGCTGCTACGGAGGCGAGGTTGATACACCGAATCTCGACGCGCTGGCGGCAGACGGTCTGCGGTTCACGCAGTTCTATAATACAGCTCGCTGCTGGCCGACGCGGGCAGCGCTGCTGACCGGCAGATATCCGCATCAGGCCGGCCACGCGATGATGTACGGTCCCGGAGCCCCGCCCGCTTATCAGGGAACCTCGCGAGCGCGCGGGCTGTTGATTTCGGAGATGCTCGGATCGGCCGGCTACCGGACCTATCACGTCGGCAAGTGGCATCTGCAGAGCCGCAACGCCGCGGCCGAACGACCACAACTCGCAAAACAAACGCCGGGCTACGACGCGTCGTGGCCACTGCATCGTGGGTTCGATCGATCTTACTGTGTGAAGACACAGAACAACTTTTTCAATCCGAATCTGCTCTTCGACGAGACGCAGCCGCTGAAGCGACCCGGCAGCAACGGCGACTACTACATCACGGAAGCCTTCACCGACCGCACGATCACCTACCTGCAGGAGCACGCTCGCGAACACGCTGACGAGCCGTTCTTCCTCTACCTGGCGCATACGGCGCCGCACTTCCCGCTGCACGCGCTACCGGCGGATATCGATCGACATCGGGAGCGTTACCGCAAAGGCTGGGACGCGATCCGTCGCGAGCGGCTGGCGCGGCAGAAGCAGCTCGGCCTGCTCGACTGCGAGCTCTCACCGCGTGATGAACTCGCCGCCGCCTGGGACAGCCTCACGCCGAAACAGCAGGACGACTGGGCCACGCGGATGGCGATTCACGCCGGCATGGTCCACTGCGTCGATCGCGGCATCGGACGGATTGTCGAGCAGCTCAAGTCGATGAATGCTTACGACGACACGCTGATCCTGTTCCTGTCCGACAACGGAGCCAGTGCCGAGTACATCGTCCGCGGCGACGGGAACGATCCGACGGCTCCGCCAGGAAGTGGGGCCACTTATCTGTGTCTGGAAGTCGCGTGGTCGAACGCATCGAACACGCCGTTCCGTCAGCACAAAATGTGGACGCACGAAGGCGGCATCTCGACACCGCTGATTGCTCACTGGCCGCGCGGCCTGGCGAAGTCGCAGCGAGGGCAGCTCACCGAACAGGTTGGGCATGTCATTGATATCGTGCCGACGATTCTCGACGTCGCCCAGACAACTGTTCCGAAAGAACTCGACGGAATCGACGCCCCGCCAGTGACCGGTCGCAGCCTCGCGCCGATCCTCAGCGGCAGGCAGCGAGAGCCGCACGACTTCCTTTTCTGGGAACACACCGGCAACAAAGCGATTCGCAGCGGCGACTGGAAACTCGTCGCCGAAGACGGTGGCGAGTGGGAACTCTACAACCTGAAAGCTGACCGCAGCGAGCTGCACGACCTGGCCGCTGAGCAGCCGCAACGGGTCGCTGATCTCGCGAAGCTGTGGCAGACCTGCGCTGACGAAACCGGAGTCGTCCCGTGGCACGACCTTCCGCAGTCAAAGAGCTCGCCGTCACCCGAATACCGCAAGAAGTAGGGCCGGTTCCCACCGGCCGATCCAGGTAGCGAAGCGGGTGGCCGCGACCGGAACTAGGTACGAGTGAAGCCCCGGTCCGAGTATTCAATGGCCAAAGTTCCGGGGCTTCCTTCGCAGGCTCAGTCCAGCCCCGGCCACCCATTGTGCAACGTCGGCGAAAATGGCCCCGCGGCGAACCATTGCCAACCCCCGCTGGTCCGTGTCCGAACGATCCTGTAAAACGCCGCTCTGTTCGTCGTTGATTCGTAGCAACGACGACTCAACAGACACGTTCAGACACTTTCAGGCACACCATGATTCAGGTCAAACTTCCCGACGGAACGGTTAAGGAATACGCGGACGGATCAACAGCACTCGACGTCGCCATGTCAATCGGCGAGCGGCTCGCGCAGGCGACGATCGCGGCTGAAGTCAACGGCACGGTCGTTGACGCGATGCGACCGATCGACGAGCTGGCCGAGGGCGACGGGCCGATTGAACTCAGCCTGCTGACGACGCGTGATGCAAAGGCTCTCGGCGTGCTGCGGCATTCGTGTGCTCACGTCATGGCACGAGCCATCATGCGGCTGTTCGACGGCGTTGGCCTGGCCTTTGGACCAACGACCGGCAACGGTTTTTACTACGACTTCGATCTGGCGACTCCGATCAGCGAGGACGACTTCCCGAAGATCGAAGCCGAGATGCAGAAGATCGTCAAAGAGGCCGAGCCGTTCGAGCGGTTCTCGATGACGCGCGACGAGGCCGTCACCTTCTGCCGCGACCTCAACCAGGAACTCAAGTGCGAGCACATTGAAACCGGGCTTGCCGATTACGACTCGCTGAGCTTCTACCGGCAGGGCGAATTCGTTGACCTGTGCCGCGGTCCGCATATCCCCGACGCTGGCAGGATTAAGGCGTTCAAGGTGCTGAGCGTCGCCGGGGCGTACTGGAAGGGCGACGCCAGCAACAGAAGCCTGCAGCGCGTGTACGGCACGGCGTTCTTCAGCAAGGATGACCAGAAGGAGTACCTCGCGCAGCTTGAGGAAGCCAAACGCCGCGATCACCGCGTGCTCGGCAAGCAGCTCGGCCTGTTCAACATCAGCAACGACGTCGGGCAGGGGCTCAGCCTGTGGCTGCCGAAAGGGGCGACCGTCCGTGCTCTGCTGGAAGAGTTCATCAAGAAGGAACTGATGGCGCGCGGTTACCAGCCGGTCTACTCGCCGCACATCGGTCGCGTCGAGATGTACGAGACCAGCGGTCACTTCCCGTACTACCGCGAGTCGCAGTTCGCGCCGATCTTCGGCCACGATGCCGGACAGCTCGTCGACTACTGGATCCGTCGCAGTCAGGAAGGTGACCTTTCGACCGAGGACGAACAGCAGATCGCTCACACCGCCGAACTGATGGGCTGCGGCTGCGCGTGCGACGCTCTGAAAGCTCCGTCGGTTGATGACAAGGTCAACGTGCTGCACACCTGGGAGAAGACACAGGAGCGGTATCTGCTCAAGCCGATGAACTGCCCGCATCACGTGCAGATGTATAAATCGCAGCCGCGCAGCTACCGCGACCTGCCCGTGCGGCTGGCCGAGTTCGGGACCGTGTACCGGCACGAAGCGTCGGGGCAGCTCAACGGCCTGTTGCGCGTTCGAGGTCTGACTCAGGACGACGCGCACCTGTTCTGCACTCCGGAGCAGGTTGAGGCCGAGTTCAAAGACACGCTCGACCTGGTCAAATTTGTCCTCGAATCCGTCGGCCTGGACGACTACCGCATTCAGCTCTCCAAACGCGATCCGAACTCGGACAAGTACGTCGGCTCAGACGAACTGTGGGACAATGCCGAGTCGACGCTGCGCCGCGTGCTGGAAGAGTCCGGTCTGAACTTTACCGAGTGCGAAGGCGAGGCCGCGTTCTACGGACCGAAGGCCGACTTCATGGTCAAGGACTGTATCGGTCGCGAATGGCAGCTCGGCACGGTGCAGCTGGACTACAATCTGCCGGCGAGGTTCGACCTGGAATACATCGGAGCCGACAACAAGCCGCATCAGCCGGTGATGATTCACCGCGCGCCGTTCGGCTCGATGGAACGCTTTGTCGGCATGCTGATCGAGCACTTCGCCGGCGCCTTCCCGCTGTGGCTGGCTCCCGAGCAGATCCGCATCTGCCCGGTCACCGACAAGGCGCTCGACTACGCCGAGAAAGTGCAGCAGCGTTTCCGCCGCGAAGGCTTCCGCGTGACGATCGACCGCCGCAGCGCGAAGGTGAACGCGAAGATCCGCGACGCCCAGCTCGACCTGATCCCCTACATGCTGATCGTCGGTCCGAAGGACGAGGAACAGAACGCCGTCTCACTCCGCGACCGCATTGCGAAAGAAGGAGAAACCGGCGGCACCGACCTGGGCATGATGCCCATCGACGCAGCCGTCGCGCGGCTGAAAGAAGAAGTCAACGCCCTCCGAGTCCGCCAGGTCGTCAAATCCCAGTTCCGCAGCTTCGAAACCACCGACGACGAAGAGCAGCACGAGTATTGATCGGACCACTCTTTGCGTTACGCATCTCGACGTACCATGCCTGCCTGAGAAGATCTCGTAGTGGCTCAAGATGCATCCAATTCAACTTGTCCAAACGGATTACTCATGAATCGCCGCGAAAGCATTGCAAAGAAATACGAACAGGCGTCGGCGAGGGGCGTAACTCGCTCGCCTCGGTCAGGTTTTTATGTTGGGTGTAGTCTGGTCTGTTCGCGTTTGATGCGGAACTGGTGATAGTCCTGCCAGTCGTCGCTCAGGTACGTGGTGCGGGTGGCGAGCATGGCCACGGCTCCGTCCACGGTCCAGCGGGTGCCGGTGCGGTCGAGGCGGTCTCCGACGACGTGGCGGCAGGCGCCTTCGATGACACCACTCGCAATCGGGTAGCCTTCGCGCAGGCACTCGTCGTAACGCATGCGGTCGCGGTTGTTGGAGAAGTACGTGATCGTCGCCGCGATGGTGTCTCGCGCCGTTTTCGGCAGCTTCCGTTTGGTGAGTGTCTGCCGCAGGCCGCCGAGCACGCGACCGACACTGCCTT